>NZ_JBEZMS010000034.1:0-56342 GCF_040652815.1 Micromonospora sp. NPDC048169 | reverse complement strand
ACCCGCTACGACAAGTTAGCCGTCCGCTTCCAGGCCGTCCTGACCATCACCATCATCTGCGAGTGGCTCTGACCGGCTTATGAAACACGCCCTAGCAGGCAATCTTGAACCTCTGCTTGCTTCTTGCGAGTTCCTCGGGCAGCGGGCGGCGACGGCAGCGCCGTACAGCGGCGGTGCCTGAGGGCTGCGTCAGTCGTCCTCGACGATCGGTTCGGCCCACGCGGCGTGGTGGAACTGCCATGTCTGCCGGAGGCCGTCCGCCTCGGCCCGTGCCGGGTTCAGGGGCGCAGTGATCAAGTGCCGGCCCGGAGGGACAATGATGACTTCTCGCCGGACTCTCTTGGTGTGGCGGATCCGGTACCTCAGACCCTCCACGTTCACGACACCGCACTCGTCGCCCGGTTGATCCAGCGAGGTCGACTCCACAGTCACCGACCAACCCTCCTTGTCGGCTCTGTAGAGCCACACCTCGAAGGCGCGGTGCTTGCCCTGCTGTTCTGACACCCGAGCGATGATCTCGATCGGGTCGATGCGGTCGTCCATGAGCGTCCTTCGGGCCGGCGAGGAGAACAGCGAAGGCACGCTACCTCCCCGGCGGACGGCCCGGTGCTACTGGTCCTCGTCATCGTCTCGCATCAGGCGGTCCAGATCCTCGGGACGCATCCGCTTGATCTGGGTCTCCAACTTGCGGCTGTAGTGACGGTCGTTCGGATTCATCCCGTTGCGAGACCGAGAGCTGCGGCCGTACTCCTTGAGGAAGCCGCCCAGCTCCCGGCGCATGCGTTCCCGGCGGCCCGACATGAGCGTCACTCTAGGGTCCGAAGGTCCGGCGACGCCTTTCAATAACCGCTACCGGCATCGACCGCACCTGTGAGCCGAGCCGTCACTGCCGGGCGTTGCCCGGCCGGTGTTCGGCGTCCTGGTCGTCGGCGTACGCGGTGGCTTCGAGCGGCCAGGTCGTGCCGAACAGGCGTTCTGCCTCCAGGAGATCGGATCGAAGCTCTACGAGCAAGCATGCGGGCTCGTACCGCCTACCTAGAAGAGGGCGCCTCGCTTGTCACCGGCTGAGAGGCTGAGCCGCCGCCAGCACAAGGCGTCTGGCCCTGTTCCATCGAACGCACGTTCAATCCGGAACGGCCGCCGGCGATGCGATCCGACAGTTGATGTCGACGCAGCTCCGCGAGGTGATGTGCAACAGAATCCAGCAAGCCAGCGGCGACAGGATGTCGGTCGTGGTGGGCACTACCGGCCGGCCCTCAGCTCCTAGGTGGGCTCGTTCCGTAGCTGTCTGTGGAGCTGACCGGTGGTGTTGACCACTGCGACGAAGCCGAACACCTCAATCCGATCGACGTCGAAGCTTCCCGTGACGATCGGCGGTGGCGCGTAGGCGTAGATCTGACTGGCGTCCAGGTGGAGCCCGCGCCGCTGGTATGCGCCCATGGCGAGGGGGGCCAGAAGATACCGGTCCTGGCCATCCTCGGTGTCCAGCTCGGCAGTCAGGTCGGCACGGGAGCCCCACCCCCGTATGAGCTGCCCTTCGAAGGTGTCGAGGAACCACCACGCGCCGTCGGCAGACTCAAGGAACACATCACCAAACAGCGAGGTGAACCGCGCGGCCTTCCCGTCGAGATCCAGCCATGCCCATGACTCCAGCGCCGCAGCGAATTCCCGCTCACTGAACTGCTTGGTGAGTTCCACCGCGACATTGGATCATGCACCTGCTCAGGCTGCCTCCAGCGGTGGCAACAGCCGGCGCTTCTGGCCGGCTCGCCGCAGCAACCGCTTGACGCCGCGTCGGCGGACCTGCGCCGCGTTTGACCCCGGCAGGATGCCTGCGCCGGTGATCAGTCAGGAGAGGGAGCGGTCAGTACCGCCCCGTCCGCCATGCGGATCACCTGCGCGCAGGACCGTGCGATCTCATGGTCGTGCGTCACGATGAGGAGGGTTACCTGACGTTCATGACACGTGCGTGTCAGAAGTTCCAGAATCATGGCCCCGCTGGCGCTGTCGAGATTGCCGGTGGGCTCATCCGCCAGAATGACGCTCGGGTCTGTGACGATCGCACGGGCGATGGCGACGCGTTGCTGCTGGCCCCCAGACAGTTGCGATGGGAGGGCGCCCGCGCGTTCACATAGCCCCACCTGTTCGAGCGCCTCGAATGCGAGGCTCCGGCGACGTGCGGCCTTCAGGCCGGTGCCGTACAGCGGGACCATGACGTTCTCGGCGGCAGTGAGTGCCGGGAGCAGATTAAAGCGCTGAAACACGAAACCGACGGAACGCCGGTGCCGCACCAACTCTGATGCGCGGAGCGCGGCCAGTTGCCGGGTACCCACCTGAATCGTGCCGGCGCTGGCCTTCTCGATACCTCCGATCAGGTGCAGGAGCGTCGATTTCCCGGAACCGCTCGCACCTGTCACGGCGAGGGACGTGCCACCATCAACGCGCAGGGAGACATTGTCCAGTGCGGTGGTATGCACGTCGCCCGACACGAAGTACTTGGAGACGTTCGTCAACAACACGGTCCGGTCGGGTTGCAAGACCTCCGATCCCATGCTCACCCCTCATCACACATCGTGGCAGCGGAGAGTGCCGGCGTCGCGGCGGCTGCTACCGCCCCACAGGCGCTGGTCAAGGCCACGGCAACTGCCGCCAAGACAACGACCGTGCCGATCGTCGCCCCTGACACGCCGCCGAGCGGCCATCCCACGGCGATGACGGCGCCCACAGCGCCCAGGAGAGCACCGGCTCCACCGATGATCGCCCCTTCGACGCCCGCGAGCTGTCGGATCGAACTTTCGGTCCAGCCCACTGCTCGCAGGGTGTTGATCTCCATGGCTCGCTCCCGAAGACCAACGTAGATGACATTGGCGACCGTCATCAGGCTCGTCGCCAGGAGCATCGCCATCAGGGCTGCGTCAGCGCCCGACACCCGGGCCTGCACCTCGTTGCCGAGCAGACTTCCGGTGATTGTTCCCGCGTAATCGTTCCTGATCGCCAACAGTGCCGATCCTGCGATCACCGTCAAGGCCACCGCCGTCGCCGCGGTAAGGGTGCGACCCGGCGAGCTCAGGGCGTTGGTCCAGGCGAGGCCTGCTGGCGTCGGTCGGCCTCGGGTCCGGCGTACGGACACTGCCCGGACATCTGGGGCCAGCGAAGGGTAACGACGGGCCGCGCGGAGCGCCGGAACGAGCGCGATGAGAGCGGTCATCACAGTCACGATCGCGAGTGCGGCAAGCGACGCGACCAAAGGCACGTGAAGTGCGGTGATCGCAACCAGTACCCCGCCAAGAGCAAGCGTGACGAGGCCCCCCAGAAAAGCGAGTATCGTCGCCTCGACGACCAGGAGGCCCACGACCCGACGCCGACGCCAGCCGAGGACGCTGAGGACGGCCAACTCCCGGCGGCGACCTCGCAGGTTGGCCACCATATTGCCGGCGAGGAGCCCGAAGCACATCACGGTCACCAGACCGAACAGCGTCACCGTCTTTTCGTCAGTAGCGCGTACGACGGTCAGGGCAGCGCCCTTTCGGGGCCACATCTCATCAAGGAGCACGGGTGGCCGTCCGAACTGGCCGGATGGCAGGTTGACCGACCGCACCTCAGGCGAGGAACCGAGGGTCACGTCGACCTCGAGGCCTGGAATAGCCGCGATTTGTTCCGCCACCTGAGTGACCCGCTCGCGGGAGCGTCCGTCGACACCGTCGACGTCCGACACTCGTACCCGCAGTGCCCCCACGACATCGTCGCGTCCTGTCAGCCGCACCGCGTTCTCGACGGAGATCAGGGCCGACGGTGGCAGCGCCAGATAGCTCGTCGGGTTGGAGTTCGGACCGAGGTGGACCTGCCGACCGTCGGCCAGCGCGGGAAGCCCAGCGTCGTACAGCTCGAGTGGCACAGCAGCGAACTCGGAGAACTGTCGGATTGAGTCCGGCTCGAACGTGCCCACCGTACGAACGCGCGCGGGACGCCTGACGTCCTGCGGGTCGAGGAAGGCAGGGCCGACCACGGACCGGAAAACGACGTCCCCGCTCAACAACGGTTGCAGCGCCCGGCGCCCGGTTGCCCGTTCGCCATGGTCGGACACTGCCGTGCTCCATGCGGCCGGAGGATCAGCGGAAACGGGTATGCCTTGCTGCCGGCCGTCCGGGGCGGTCGAGACGCTGGCCGGGCCGATCTTGAGACCGCGATCCAGCCGAACCTCGCTGCCCGGCGAGACCTGGGAATGGTAGACGTCCGCCAGGTCGTGCGAGGAAGTCACCTTCCGGATACTGCGAGCCGAGGTCAGCTCCGACAACAACTCGCGAGGAGGGCGCTTGACCAGATCATCTGCGTCGACCAGCGCGGTCTCGACCAAGAGCCGCTCATCGAGCGGAAGCCGTTCGGCGACGAGTGCTTGAACGATCAGCTCGGAGTCCGCCGTGGACTCTCCCACGCCACCGGCCAGGTAGCGTCCGCGTCGCACCGAGGCGGGGAGGTCGACCAGATCGGCTTCGGCGGCCGGATCGATCACACCGATCGGCAGCCACAGCGGAGTCGTCATGACGAGCTGCGGATCCGTGACGACTGCCGGGGCAGTGGGAGCGCCCGTGACTGGATCGGGCAGTTCGTTGACGCCGGTGAAATCCTTGTATCGGCCGTCCGGCAGAGCTTGGAAGACCGAAAACGTGGACATGTTCAGCTGCGGACTGCCTCGGTCGACCCCGGGCTGCGGCGCCAGGAACTGCGTGCCGCAGATGGGAACCCAATCGCCCGCGTCGGTCTTCTCAAGATAGACGTACGGCACCTGAACGTGCGCGCAGCCGAGGTCCAGAAGGTCTTCCTGCGAGAGGAGACGGTTGTCGGGCGTGGTGAAGCCCTCGCGTCCGTCGTCTGTCACGATGTGACGGGGAACCGCCACGGGGCGGGTAGTGACGTACGCGAAGCGCGGCTCGGAATCATCAACCCTGGTGAGGCCGGCATCCGCGAGCGTCGACGGTCGAACCCGGACCACTTGCTGCTCGCGGGTGCGGTCGATGATCGACGACAGGGCGATCGGTACCTCCAGGTTCACCCCGATGTACCCGAGCACCCCTGCTGGAGCGGCGGCGTCCACTCCAGCGATCGAGCTGACCGCCTTCCACTGCGCGAGGGTGATGCCGCCGTCATGTCCGATGAGATATCCCGGACGGACCAGACCGGACTCGACCTCGGAACGACTGCGCGAACCTGCGGGACGGACCAGCAGGTCGTACGCTCCTCGGGAGTTGGCGCTGACGAATTGATCGATCGCCAGTCGACGACTTTCCGACGTTCCAGCCAGGACGAGGAATCCGCTCATGACGATGACGACAGCCGCCATCGTGGTGACCAGGCGGTAGGGTCGAGCGATGCCCTGCTGGATAGCGAGCTTCAGCACTACTGTTCCACCCGCAGGTTCCATGTGAGGCCGGATGGGGCTTCGACCCGGATGCGGTACGTGGCGGGTGTGTCGATGACGATTTGATTGGCGAAAGGCGCGCCCGCCAAGTCGTCACACGGCACTGGCAGGACAGCCAGCGGCTCAATATGCAGCTTCAACGTGCCGTGGTCGCACCGACCGGTCAGCCACAGATCGCCCACCGCGACGCTGGCCTTGCCCACCGTGCGTGATCCGGTGGTGGCCGCGACGACCAGAAGTGTCGGACCGTCTCCGGCGGGCGGGGTCCCGACAATGGGCTCCGGCCGGGGCGTGGGTCGACGGGAGGTGTCCGGCGTCGGAGCGCTGCCCGTTGTCGTGGCGGTCTCCGTCGACCTGGTGCCCGCCGAGGTGCATCCGCCAAGCGCCACGGCGCACAGCGCGCCGACGACGAGCGAAGTCGACAAGGTTCGCTTGGACATGTGAACGCCCTTTCGGCCGGTGTATCGAAACCGCTCGGGTCCAGGCGTCCCAATGGACGCCTGGACCCTACGAGCTCAGATCGAGGTCTGCCACAACTTCCAGCCGACACCGGTGGGATGCTTGGCAAGGGTGATCGAGGTCGTCGCACCCGTGCAGTTGGTGTATTCGCGACCGAAAGTTCCCTTGGTCTTCCGCACGTTCACGCCGTAGGTGGCCCATTGGATCTTGTTCGCCGGGACGGTCATCGGACCGGCGGTAATTCCGGCCTTTGCCGTCAGGGTGTAGGTAGCGGCGATGCCCAGGGTGGTTGCGGCGTCCGCATTGATCACCGCAAGGCTGATGCCACCCGAAATGGTAGTCGAGTAGCTCGCGGTAACGGAGACCGAGCCGGTTACCTCCGAGGTGAAGGAGGCGCTTGTGGGTGTCGGATTCTGGTTCCGGACATAGAGCTCGGGACCGACGCGCACGTGATCGTTACCCAAGCTCGAGATGTTGTAGTAGTAGGAGTCGGCGACGCAGGCCGTGGGCCCGGCCTCCGTCGCCGAGGCCGGTGCTGCCGGGGCGGCAACGACGGCGACGAGAGCAGCGGCCATGAGCCCGGCCTGCACTGTCCTTCTCGTTACGGGTAGGATGGACTGTGTACTCACGGGACCTCCGAGGGTTTGACGTGGGAACACAGCGGCTGCGGTGTTGGCGCACCGCAGCCGCACTAAGGGCTATAGAAGCTCCTCTTTTCCCTGGCGAAACAGTAACAGAATCAATTCACGGCGGTTGTCCCGTCGCGGGACGCCGCGTCCGTCACCAGGGCCCCTTCGACGATCACCGAGCCCGTCGCCGCAGGCCGGATGGATCTGGTGGACGACCTGGAAGGACTACCTGGTAGCTCCGACGGATGTCTTCTTGCCCTGGCGCTGGAAGTTCCGGTCGAGGTCAGGAGCTCCAGCCGCCCACGCCGCCGCTCCCGGTGTTGCTGCCGTCCGAACGATTCCGGTGGTCGTCGAGCCGGCGGCGGGCCTCGGCGGATGCCCGGAGGTCGCGTACCCGGCGGCCGTCCACGCGTGTCTGCCGACGACGACGCAACAGGCCGGCGACGAACACGGCGGCCGCGATGACGAGTACGAGGATCACCCAGCGCATGTCGACCTCCCGGGGTCATATGCCTGCCCCCAGTGTCCGCAGCCGGTCAAGGGCCCGCTCCCTCGCGATCACCGCTGTTTGGCTCGCTCTCGGGAGCCGCTCAGGCTGGATGGTCGTGCAGGAACGACTGGGCCGCCGCCTTCGCGGCCGCGGTCGCCTCCTCCGTCTGGTCGAAGGCCGCGCCCCATCCGACGTACAGCTCGAAAAAGCGATCGGCCACGGGTCGCAGCTCCGGCAACCGGGATGTGGCCGCCTGGCAGTAGATCTCGTGCGCCAGGTCCTGGGCGTCACCCTCTCCCGCAACGATGCTCGCCGCTGCCTGACGCATGAGGTGCAGCCGAGCGCCGCGCTCGTCCGGCACCGGCGAGCGAGTTCGTCCATCGCCTGCCGGAACAGATCGACGGCCTCCCGCGACTGGCCCTTCGACAGGCCGGCAAGCTCACGCAGACCCGGCGAGTCGATGCCTCGGGTCAGAGCGTGAGCAGCCGCCATCGGCAGGGCTTCGCCGACCGGTTCGTCCATCGCCAGCCGGATGGCGAGGTCGCGCAGGTGCTCCACGCCCGAGAGGCTAGGCGACGGACGAGAACAGCGTCGACCGTCGCGATGAGGTGTAGCGCGGGGTCAGTGGATGCCCGCGGCGTGGAGGCGCCGGGTGGCGTCCGGGTCGATGCTGGTCCGCGCGAGCGAACCGGGCGCATCCGCGGAACCGGTGCTGAACGCGCTCACCACCAGCACGACGGACAGCACCGGCATGAACAGCGTCCGGACCAGCATGGCCCAGCACGCCTTGACGCCGATCCGGCTGCCGTCCTCGACCCGCACGAGCTGTGTGCCGGTGAGGACCGCGCCGAGCGCGCGGCCGTTGCCGTAGCAGAGGCCGTAGAGAACCGGCACCAGTACGAACAACGCGAGCACCGCCCCGGCGAGGGCACCGCCGGAGAGGGTCACGGCGCGGTCCACCACGGACAGGGCGACGACACCTACCGCGACAGCGAACAGGCACACCACGAAGTCGATGAGCCAGGACATGACCTGCGCCATCGTGCCGGCCTTGACATACAGCGTGCCGTTGCCGAACATCGCGATCCGCTTGGCCTTCCGGGCACCGAGCACGTGCTCTGCCTGCGCCTGGGCGGCTTCCAGTCGGGTCAACGGCCGGCCCGTGGCGCGGACTGTCACAGCGCTCTCCTGTTGTCGTCGCGAGCACGATGTGCGCCTCGCCTGGGTGCGGACACCCCGCCGTGCCGCATTCCGCTGGAGAGTAGTCGACGCGAGCACTGTTCATGTCCACTGGTCGAGGTGATGGTGCACCTGGACGTCACTGTGGATGCGGAGGCGGGAGCGGCGCGCCGAGTACGCCGGCGCGCCGGTGTCGCTGGCCCTCTACCTCGGCGCCTACCTCGTGGTCGCCGGCCGGCGCACCGCACCGCCGCTTCGTCGGGTGGACCCGGGAAGCCGGTCCGCACGAGCGATATGACTGAGAGGCATAAATATTCCTCTCAGTCATATCGGCTCGACGGCATCAATCTTCCGGCAGGCATGACCCTGTGTGACCGGATGGCCCGGCGTTGCCGGCGGTGAGCGGCAGCGTGGGCCAGGCCGCGAGGTCGTGGAGCATCTGCCGGTCGTGGGTGGCGACGACCACCGCGGCCCTGGTCGTCAGCAGGGCGGCGGTGAGGTCGTCGACGAGCGGCGCGGACAGGTGGTTCGTGGGTTCGTCGAGGATCAGCAGGTCGGGACGTTCGGCCAGGCGCAGTGCCAGGTTCAACCGCCGTTGCTGTCCGTGCGACATTCGGCCGACGGGGGTACGCCGGGCCTCGGCGTCGAGCAGGTTCGTCGCGCCCAGCGGCAGGGTCGTGCCGGCGCCGAGACGCCCGGTGGAGCGCAACCGGCCCACGTGCTGCTCGTACAGGTCGTGCGCGAGCAGCGCCGGTGGCCAGTCGGGCACCTCCTGACCGAGGTACGCGACGCGCGCCCCGGACAGGTGCCGGACCTCCCCGGTCGACGGCGTGAGGTCGCCGGCCAGCACGGAGAGCAGCGTGGACTTGCCGGCGCCGTTGGGTCCGGTCACCAGCAGGCGGTCCCCGCCGTCGAGCGTGAGCGTGACCCGGGTACGCAGGCGCCCGGCCACCGTGACGTCGTGGCATCGCAGGATCGGCAGGCCGGGGCGGGTGTCCAGCGGCGGCCAGCGCAGCGGCTGCGGTGGCTGCGGCACGGTGACGCGGTGCGCGTCGAGCGCCTCCTGCCGGCGTCGCAACGCCTGGACCAGTCCGGGCGCGCGGGACTGGCGCTGGTGCTTGCCGTGCCCCTTCTCCGGGCGCCAGCCGGTGCTGAGCCGGTCCCGCGCCTCCCGTACCCCGTCGGCCAGCCGCTGGTGCTCGGCCTGCTGGGCCTCGTGGTCGCGTACCCAGTGCGCGAAGTCGCGGCGGCGCCCGTCCTGCCAGGCGGCGTAGTCCCCGGCGTAGCGGCGCGGACGCCCGTCGGCGCTGGGGTCGAGGTCCAGGAACTCCGTGGCGACGTCCCGCAGCAGCGCGCGGTCGTGGGTCACCAGCACGACGCCGCCCGGATGGTCGCGCAGCCGCGCGGTGAGGAAGGCCAGGCTGTCCGCGTCGAGGTGGTTGGTCGGCTCGTCCAGCATCAGCAGGTCGACCCGCGCTCCCAGCAGGCACGCCAGGCGTACCCGGTAGCGCTGGCCGACGGACAGCGTGGCCAGCTCCCGGTCCCGGTCCGGGCAGGCGTCCAGGCCGGCCAGCGCCACGTCGACTCGCCGCTGCGCGTCCCAGGCGTCCAGGCGGGCCGCCGCGTCCAGGGCGGTCGCGTACGCGTCGTCCGCGCCCGCCCGGCCCTCGGTGAGCGCGATCGTGGCGTCGTCCAGCGCCCGCAACGCGCGTTCGAACTCCCGGATCGCCTCCCGGACCAGCGTGCCGACCGTCTCGCCGTGCCGTGACTCCAGGTTCTGCCGGGCGACGTCGATCGTGCCCAGCCGTTCCACGGTGCCCTGGTCGGGCGCGAGGAGGCCGGCCAGCACGTGCAGCAGCGTGGTCTTGCCGCGCCCGTTCTCGCCGACGACGGCCAGTCGGGAGGCGGCGGAGACGGTCACGCTGACGTCGGACAGCACGACCCGGCCGCCGCGTACGACGCGGACGCCGTCGGCCCGCACGTGCGCCCGGTGTCCGGCGGGCAGCGAACCGCCCGAGGTGGATGGGGAGGAAGGAATGTTGTCGAGGTTGCGCACAGTCCGCTCTTCGGCTCGTCGTGGAGCCGGGCAGCGCGAGGACACCGCCCGGCGGGAACGCCAGGACGGCGGAGCAGAGCTGGTACGTCAGAAGAAGCCGGTCACCCTGCCGCCGTCAGCGGAGGGACCAGGGCTTCATGACAGCGGCGAAGAACCTCATGCGATCAACAGTACCCGGGGCCGGGCCGGAGATCACCGGAATTACCGGCGGAGGCGGGCGGAGGCCTCGGCGTCGAGCAGGTCGTTCACCGCCAGCGCCGAGTTGATCAGCGCGAGGTGGCTGAACGCCTGCGGGTAGTTGCCGATCTGCTCACCGGTGGAGGCGATCTCCTCTGCGTAGAGGCCCAGGTGGTTGCTGAAGGTGAGCATCTTCTCCAGCGTGAGCCGGGCGTCGTCGAGCCGGCCGGAACGGGCCAGCGCCTCGACGTACCAGAACGTGCACATGTTGAAGGTGCCCTCGTGGCCGGGCAGCCCGTCGGGGGAGTGGACCGGGTCGTAGCGGTGGACCAGGCTGTCCGAGACCAGGTCCCGTTCGATCGACTCCAGGGTGGACATCCACAGCGGGTCGCTGGGCGTGACGAAGCCGACCGCCGGCATGTAGAGCAGGGCCGCGTCGAGCACGTTCTCGTCGTACGCCTGCACGAAGCTGCCGCGTTCCCGGTGGAAACCGCGGGCCATGACCTGGTTGTAGATCCGGTTGCGCTGCTCGATCCAGCAGCTCATGTCCCCGGGCCGGCCGGTGCGGCTGGCCAGCCGGATGGCCCGGTCCAGCGCCACCCAGGACATCACCCGGCCGAACGTGTAGTTGCGGGGATGGTGGCGGCTCTCCCAGATCCCGGCGTCGCGCTGGTCCCAGTTGTGGCAGACCCAGTCGATCAGGCGCACGGTGCTCTTCCACACCTGGTGCGACACACGGATGCCCTGCTCGTCGGCGAGGTGCATGGCGTAGAGCGCCTCGCCGTGGATATCGAGCTGGATCTGGTCGGCAGCGCCGTTGCCGATCCGCACCGGCCGCGAGCCCCGGTACCCCTCCAGGTGGTCGAGCACCTCCTCGTGCAGGTCCGAGGAGCCGTCGACCCGGTACATGATCTTCAGTGGGTCCTGGTGGTCGCCGGCCTCCCGGATGCGCTCGTCGAGCCAGTCCATGTACCGGCTGACCTCCTCGGTGAACCCGAGACCGAGCAGCGCGTGCACGGAGAACGAGGTGTCGCGTACCCAGGTGTAGCGGTAGTCCCAGTTGCGGGTGCCGCCGACCAGCTCGGGCAGCGCGGCGGTCGGCGCGGCGATCATCGCGCCGGTCGGCGCGTACGTCATGAGCTTGAGCGTGATGGCGGAGCGCTCGACCATCTCCCGCCAGCGGCCGGTGTAACGGGAGCGTTCGACCCAGCGCCGCCAGTAGTCCCGGGTCCACTCGAACATGCCCTGGACCTCTTCCGGCGGGATGGTCCGGGGTTCCTCTCCGCTGGTTTCCAGGACCACCCCGCCGGTGTCGCCCTCCTTCAGGGTGCCGTACGCGATCAGGTCGCCGTCCTCCATGCGGATCTCGCCGGTCTGTGCCCAGAGTTGCCGCACCGGGTCGATCGGGTTGAAGGCGAGCGTCTCCGACGGGCTGCGGAACAGGTAGCCATTGCGGTGCCGCTCCAACTCGTGGCTCTCGCGTGCGTAGTCGAAGCGGGGCCGGCACTCCACCCGGAAGCGCATGGTGCCGCGCACCATGTTGACCATGCGCACGATGCGGTGGGAGTCGGTGACGCGCTCGCCGGTGACCGGCATGAAGTCGATCACCTCGGCGACGCCGTCCGCGCTGATGAACCGGGTGATCAGGATCGGCGTGCCGGGCAGGTAGAGCTGCTTGGTGACGTACCGGACCTCGTGTGGGGCGATCTGGAAGAAGCCGCCCTTCTCCTTGTCCAGCAGCGCGGCGAAGATGCTCGGCGAGTCGAAGCGCGGCGCGCAGAACCAGTCGATCGTTCCGTCGCAGGTCACCAGCGCGGCGGTCTGCAGGTCGCCGATGAGCCCGTGATCCTCGATCGCCGGATAGCTCTTCACGTCGTCTCCCCGGTTCGGCTGCCCTCTCCGGCTCAACCTAAGGGAAGAATTGTCAGGTTAGGGGGGATTAGTGGTCACCCACTCTCCCGCGCGGCCCGCCGCGCCTCGACCGCCCGGCGGGTCTCCGCCTGCACCAGGTCCGCGTTGATCATCGCCGCGGTCCGGGCGCCCGCCGCCGCGGCGGCCCCGACCTGCGCCGACAGGTCGGTCACGTTGCCCGCCGCCCACACCCCGGAGACGTCGGTACGCCCCGACTCGTCGACCGGCAGGTACTCGCCCATCCCGCTGGGGTGCGGTTGCGGGCGCAGGCCCAGCCCGGCCAGGAACCCGGCCCGCGCCACCATCCGGGGCGCGACGGTGAGCACCTCACGCTCGACCGTGCGGCCGTCGCGCAGGCGTACCCCGGTCAGCCGGTCCCCGGCCGTCTCGATGGCCGCGACCTCGCCCTCGACCACCGGCACGCCGCGCGCGGCGAGCTGTTCGGCCTGTTCGCCGGTCAGTGGCGGCGCGGTGTGCCGCAGGTAGACCACGTCGTCGCTCCACTGCCGGAACAGCAGCGTCTGGTGCACCGACATCGGGCCGGTGCCGATCACCCCGATCGGCTGCTCGCGCACCTCCCAGCCGTGGCAGTACGGGCAGTGCACCAGGTCCCGCCCCCAGCGCTCACGCAGGCCGGGCACCTCCGGCAGCTCGTCGACCAGGCCGGTGGTGACGAGCACCTGGCCGGCGCGGAAGCGGCGGCCGTCGGCGAGCGCCACCGCGAACCCGTCGCCGTCCCGGTCCACCGTCTCGACCCGGCCCTCGGTCAGGTGCCCGCCGTAGCCGCGGACCTCGTCCCGGCCGCGCGCCAGCAGCTCGGCCGGCGGCACGCCGTCGTGCCCCAGCAGCGCGTGCACGCCGTCGGCGGATGCGTTGCGCGGCTCGCCGCCGTCCACCACCAGCACCGACCGGCGTGCCCGGGCCAGCATCAGCGCGCCGCTGAGCCCGGCCGCGCCGCCGCCGATCACCAGTACCTCGTAGTTCTCGGTCATCGTGACCACCTCCGCGACCAGCCTGCGACCGGGTCCGGCAGAACTGCAAACTCTGTTGCTGATGTGGCAAACTGGCAGGCATGGACGACGACCTCGACCAGGCCCTCGACGCGGTCGGCCCCCGGCTGCGCGCGCTGCGCCGCGAGCGGGAGACCACCCTCACCGACCTCTCCGCCGCCACCGGCATCTCGGTGAGCACGCTGTCCCGGCTGGAGTCCGGCGGTCGCAAGCCCACGCTGGAACTGCTGCTCCCGCTGGCCCGCGCGCACGGCGTCACGCTCGACGAGCTGGTCGGCGCCCCACCCACCGGCGACCCGCGCGTCCACCTGCGGCCGGTCGCCGCGCACGGGATGACCATGCTGCCGCTCACCCGCCGCGCCGGCGGCATCCAGGCGTACAAGCTGATCATCCCGGCCGGCGGGCGGTCCGAGCCCGAGCCGAAGACCCACGAGGGGTACGAGTGGGTCTACGTGCTGAACGGGCGGCTGCGGCTCGTGCTCGGCGAGCACGACCTGGTGATGGTGCCGGGTGAGGCGGCCGAGTTCGACACCCGCGTACCGCACTGGTTCGGCCGCGCCGACAGCGAGGGGGTGGAGTTCCTCAGCCTCTTCGGCAGCCAGGGCGAACGCGCCCACCTGCGCGCCCGCCCTCGCGCCTCCCGCTGACTCACCCCACAAGGGCCGGGGCGTCGGCGCGCTTCGCCGTGCGGGGGCGCAGCAGCGCGTACGCGAGCACGACGGCGACCACCACGAGCCCCGCGCCGACCGCGAACGCCGCGTGGAAGCCGCTGGTCAGTGCCGTGGCCCGGTCGTCGCCGAGCGCGGCCCGGCCCGCGGTGCGCGCGGCGGCCAGCGTGGACAGCACCGCGACCCCGAACGCCATCCCGAGTTGCTGGGTGGTGTTGAACAGCCCGGAGGCGAGACCGGCGTCCTCGGTGCGGGCGGCGGACATGCCGAGCGCGGTGAGCGCCGGCAGCACCAGCCCGAACCCGCCGGCCAGCAGCATCACCGGCAGCACGTCGGGCAGATACCGGCCGTCCACCGGCACCCGGGCCAGCAGCCCGAACATGGCCACCAGCAGGACGAGCCCGGCGGTCAGCACGGCTCGCTCGCCGAAGCGGGCGTTGAGCCGGGCCGAGACGCCGAGCGACACCGCGCCGATCACCACGGCGGCCGGCAGCAGCGCCAGCCCGGTGCGGGTGGCGTCGTAGCCGAGCACCTGCTGGAGGTAGAGCGTGACGAGGACCTGGAACGCGAACGTCGCGGCCACGGTGAGGACCTGCACCACGTTCGCCACCGCGACGCCGCGTGAGCGCAGCAGCCGCAGCGGCATGAGCGGGCGGCGCGCGGTGGCCTGCCGGGCCACGAACCCGGCGACCAGCGCGACGGCGAGCGCGCCCAGGCCGAGCGTGTGCGCCGACGTCACCCCGTACCGCTCGATGGTGACCACCGTGTAGATGCCGAGGACCAGCCCGGCGGTGACCAGCAGCGCGCCCGCCACGTCGGCTCCGGCGGCCAGGCCCAGACCACGGTCCGCGGGCAGCGTGCGGACCGCGAGGACGATGGTGGCCAGCCCGATCGGCAGGTTGATCAGGAAGATCCAGTGCCAGCCCAGCGCGTCGGTGAGCAGGCCGCCGGCGACCTGTCCGATGGCTGCCCCGGCCGCGCCGGTGAAGGCGAACACGGCGAAGGCCCAGGCTCGCCCGGCGGCGTCGGGAAAGAGCGTGACGAGGATGCCGAGGCTGACCGCCGTCGCCGCCGCGCTGCCGACGCCCTGGAGGAAGCGGGCCGCGACGAGCGTGGCGCTGTTCGTCGCCAGCCCGGCCAGCGCGGAGGCGGCGGTGAACAGCGCGGTGCCGCCGAGGAACATCGCCCGGCGCCCGATCAGGTCGCCGAGCCGGCCGGCGAGCAGGAGGAGGCTGCCGAACGCGATCAGGTACGCGTTCACCACCCAGCTCAGGCCGGCCGGGGAGAAGCGCAGGTCGCGCTGGATGGCCGGCATCGCCACGGTGACGATGCTGCCGTCCAGGATGGTCATCAGGGTGCCGGTGGCGAGCACGCCGAGGGCGAGCCGGCGGGAGCGGGGAGCGGACATGGAGTCCTCCTGTCGAGAGGTGCGACAGGAGAGACCGTAACGGATTGTTCCGTTACAGACAATCTATTGGGGAACTATTGGCGGGCGCGGCGCGCCGGTTTCGGGCTCTGCACCGGCGTGGCCAGGTGCCCGGCGGTCAGGCGCCGCAGCGCGCGCAGGAAGACCTCCCGCTCGTCGTCCGGCAGGCTCGCCAGCGTCTCGGCGTGCACCCGGTCGACGATCTCCTGGCTGCGGGCGGCCACCCGGGCGCCCTCCTCGGTCACCGCGATAATCCGCGCCCGCCGGTCGGTACGCGACGGGCGCCGCTCGGCCAGCCCGGCCCGCTCCAGCGCGTCCACCGTCACCACCATCGTCGTCTTGTCCATGTCGCCCATCTCGGCGAGCTGGATCTGCGTACGCTCCTCGGGCAGCGCATGTGCGAGCACACAGTGCATCCGGGCGGTCAGCCCGATCTCGGCGAGCGCCGCCGCCACCCGCGTACGCAACACGTGGCTGGTGTGGTCGAGGAGGTACGACAGGTCCGGGCTGCTCATCCGCCCAGCGTACCGATGCTTCCGTGCCGGACGATCCGGCTCGGACCCGGTCCGGGCCCGGATACGATCTTGTGAGAAGTCGTCGGCGAGAGGGGTTTGGTGCGGTGAGCGACGTGCAGGTCAGGCAAGTGGTGGTGGGTTACGACGGGTCTCCGGCCGCCAGTGCCGCTATCGAGGCGGGAGCGCTGCTGTTCCCCGGCGCGCACGCGTGGATCGGGCACCTGTGGACACCCCCGTTCGCCAGCGAGGAACTGCGCAAGCGGCTCTGGACCGGCAACCGCAACATCAACGTGTTCGTGGAGGCCATCGAGCGCGAGGGCGGCCGGGAGGCCGACCGGATGACAGCGGTCGGCGTGATGCTGGGCCGCGCCGCCGGCTGGGACGCCGAGCCGCTCGTGTGCCGCAGCTACGGCGGTGAGGGGCTCCGGCTCGCCGAGCTGGCCGACGAGAAGCAGGCCGACGTGCTGCTGCTCGGCTCACGCGGCCTCGGCGGCGCCCGCGCGGTGCTCGGCAGCGTCTCCGACATGGCAGTGCACTACAGCCCGCGTCCCGTGCTCGTGGTGCCGCACCCGCTGCTGACCGACGAGCACGACGCGCTCGCCGCCGGGCCGGTGGTGGTCGGCTGGGACGCCTCGACCGGGTCCGAGGCCGCGCTCGCGGCCGCCCGCCGTCTCCTCCCCGAGCGGGAGATCGTCCTGGTCGCCGTTGACGGCGACGAGGGGGACACGCCGGAGACCCTCGACGGGCAGCCGGTGACCACCGTGCGGGTCCGCGCCGGTGGTGGCGCGCCCGGGCGCGCGGTGGCCGAGGCGCTCTCCACGGTCGCCACCGAGCGTAAGGCGAGCCTGGTGGTGGTCGGCTCGCGCGGACGGACGGCGGTCCGCAAGATCCTGCTCGGCAGCGTCGCCATGGCCACCCTGCACCGCGCGCACCGGCCGGTGCTCGTGGTGCCGCAGAGCCCGGTCCGCGAGGCGGAGTAACCCTTCTCCGGCGCTGTTCGCCGTGCGGGTGGAACGCCGTGGGTGTCTCCGGAACCGGGAGGCACCCGTGGTGTTCCACTCGCCGTCCGGCGCGCGGGACCCGCTGCCGGGTGAGCGGTCTGCACGCTGGCAGCGGTCGATGTGTGGCCACTATCCTCGGTCGTGGAGAGCCAGTCGCCATCCGACGGAGTTGTCGATGCTGAAAGGTCTGGCAGCAGACCGGCACGCGCAGGGGGACAGCCGCCGGCTCAACCTCGGCGCGCTGCTGCGGCGTGTCCACCTCACCGGCCCGGTGACGCGGGTCGAGCTGGCCGACTGGATGGGCGTCAACCGCAGCACGGTCATGGGGCTCACCGCGGAACTGGCGGCGGCCGGCCTGGTCCGGGAGGTGACGGCGGGCGGCAGTGGCCGGGCCGGGCGTCCCTCGCGAGTGGTGCGTCCCGCCTCCGACACCGTCTACGTCCTGGCCTTCGACATCGCCGTGGACCGGCTCGTGGCCGCCCGCGTCGGGCTCGGCGGGGTGGTGTCGGCACGGCTGGAGGCGGAGCGCCCACGTGCCGGGGCCGACCTCGACTCCGTGGTCTCGGTGCTCGCCGACTTCGGGCGGGCCCTGCACCACGCCGCGCCACCCGGGTCGGTGTGCGTGGGTGTGGGCGCCTCCTACTGCGGCATGATCCGGCCGGGCGACGGGATGGTCCGGTTCGGACCGGACATGGGGTGGGTGGACCAGGCGTTCGGCGCCGAGCTGGCGCGGCGGCTGGATCTGGGCCTGCCGGTCCTGGTCGGCAACGAGGCGCACCTCGGTGCGCTGGCCGAGCATCAGCGCGGGGCCGGCGTCGGCGTGCAGAACCTGGTCTACCTGCACGGTGACGTGGGTGTCGGCGGCGGCATCATCGTGGGCGGGGAACTGCTCGACGGCGACGGCGGGTACGCCTCCGAGGTGGGGCACATGCTCGTGAACCCGTACCAGGGGCGGCCCTGCGGCTGCGGCTCGCGCGGGTGCCTGGAGGCCGAGGTGGGGGAGCGGGCGCTGCTCGACGTGGCCGGCCGCCCGGCGCGGGAGAAGGGGCGCGAGGCGGTACGGGCGGTCGTCGCCGCCGCCGCGCGGGGCGAACCCGCAGCCCAGGACGCGCTGCGGCACATCGGTGACTGGCTGGGCATCGGCGTGGCGAACGTGATCAATTTGTTCAACCCCGGCGTGGTGATCTTCGGCGGCACGCTGAGCGAGGTCTTCCCCGCCTCGGCGGCGCACGTACGCAGCCGGATCGCCGCCAACGTGCTGCCCATCTCCCGCGACAAGGCCCGCCTGCGCGTCTCCGCACTCGGCTACGACGCGACCTTGATCGGCGCCGCCGAACTGGGCTTCTCCCCGTTGTTCGCCGACCCCCTCGGCACCCCCGCCCGCGCATAGCCACGCGGGGCGGGTCAGGAGGGCAGGCGGTGGGTCAGCCAGGAGAGCAGGGACTCGCCCTGTAGGCGCTGGAACGCGCGTACGGTCGGGATGCCGGGTGGTGGGGGCTGGCGGGCGCCGTCGAGGAAGAAGCCGGTGAACCCGGCCAGCACTCCGGTCAGGTCGGCCGCGTCGACATCAGCCGTCAGCCGTCGGGCGGCCAGCAGCGCGTCGGGGTCGTGGCCGCCGTACACCTGCACGTTGACGACGGTGAGCAGGGTGTCCAACCAGGCCGGCCCGCGACAGGCCCAGGGCCAGTCGACGACGGTGACCGACCCGTCCGGGCCGAGCAGCAGGTTGTCGGCGCGTACGTCGACGTGGCAGAGCGTGTCGCCGGTGAGCGCGGCCAGTCCCCGGTCGGCGGCGGCGCACAGTTCGGGCAGGTGGGACCGGGCCCACGGGTCGAGGCCGGCCGGCGGGTCGGCGGCGAGGCGTCGCCACCCGCCGAAGTCGTGCGCGAGTAGTTCGGCGGCGGTGGGCACGCTCACGCCGGCGGGTGCCGGAGTGAGCGCGGCGGCCATGGCCTCCAGCGTGGACAGCACGGCGGCCAGCTCGTCAGCCCGCCACGGGGTGGCCGGGTGCCGGCCCTCCACGTCGGTGAGGACGAGCGCTATCCAGTCGCCGTCGTCGTAGCTGCCGAGCAGCCGGGGTGCGGGCGCGCCCGGCGGCAGGGCGGCGGTGATCCGTGCCTCGGCGCGGTACAGGCCGGGGCTGCGGTCGTTCTGCGCCGGGCTGACCGCCTTGACGAAGGCCCGGCCGCCACCCGCGGTACGGACCCGGTCGGCGGTGCCGGGGGAGAAGCCGCCCGGCTGTGACACCGCCGCCACCACCCGGTCGCCGAGGACGGCCTCGACGGCGTCGCGGACGTGCGCGGGCAGTTCGGGCCAGTGCAGCCGGATCTTCGTCACCGCTACACGGTGCGTGCCGCCCGCCGTCCGGGGCAAGCGGGTTAACCGTTGCGCGTGTAGCGCAGGACCACCACGCCGGAGTCGAACGGACGCGTCGAGGTGAGCGTGAGCCGCCGCGTGTCGAAGCCGCTGTCGACGAGCTTGATGCCGCTGCCGACGAGCACCGGGTTGAGCTTGACCACCAGCTCGTCGATCTCGTCGAGGAGCTGACCGGCGAGCTGCCCGCCGCCGCAGAGCCAGACGTCACGCCCGGGCCGGCTCTTCAGCTCGCCGACGAAGGCGGCCGGGTCGCCGTCGACGACGTGCACGTCCGGGTAGTCGGCAGGGGGCAGGGAGCGGCTGAACACGTACTGCTCCAGGTGCGCGTACGGGCTTGTCACCCCGATCTTCAGGCCGGGCTCGTAGGTGCCACGGCCCATCAGCACGGTGTCGAAGCGCCCGTTCGGCGGGGAGTCGACGCCGAGCTGGGCGTGGGCGAACGTGGGCAGCGTCTGGGGCCACTCGGCCACCAGGTAGGGCGCCACGTCGGGCATCAGCGGGAGGAAGTCGAACGACCCGTCGGGCGCGGCGATGAAGCCGTCGAGGGTGCTGGCGACGAAGTAGACGAGCTTGCGCAAACCGGCTCCGATGTCCGAGGTGATCCACGACGGCTGTCGTGGTTCGGTGGCGAATCTACAACACCTGTCGTGGTTGTTGCTAGTGTGTTCGCGTGGCCAGGAACCCGGAACGCCGTACCCTGCTCGCCGACGCCGGCCTGCGGGTGCTCGCCGACGCGGGCGCGCGCGGGCTGACCCACCGCGCGGTCGACGCCGAGGCGGGCGTGCCCACCGGCACCACCTCGAACTACTTCCCGTCCCGCGCCGCGCTGCTCGCCGGCCTCGCCGAACGGATCTTCGACCGGATCGCGCCCGACCCGGCCGTGCTGGCCGACCTCGGCCGCCGCGAGCCGTCGCTCGCGCTGATGACCGACTACCTGCGCGACATCGTCACCCGCACCACCCGCGAGCCGGGCCTCACCCGGGCGCTGTTCGAGCTGCGGCTGGAGGCCGCGCGCCGCCCCGAGTTGCGGTCCGCGCTCGGCGGCGTGCTGCGCCAGGGGTACGCGGACGACGTCGCCCACCACGCCGCCGCCGGGCTACCAGGCGGGGCGTACGAGGTGGCGCTGCTGCACTACGCGGTCGACGGGCTCCTGCTCGACCTGCTCACCACCTCGATCGACGCCGGTTTCGACACCGATCAGGTGGTCTCGGACCTCGTCTCCCGTCTGGTCGGCGACACCACCGGTTGAGCGTCCTCGCCGCGCGTTAACCCGGGGTGGCCAGCGGGAACGCTGGCCCGGACGCCCCTGGGAAGGAGCAACGGATGAGGGAACGCACCGGACTGACCATCGGCGTGCTCGGCTCCTACGGCGGACGCAACCTCGGCGACGAGGCGATCCTCACGGGTCTGCTGGACGATCTGCGCCGCCACGAGCCCAACGCCCGGATCATCGTCTTCTCCCGCAACCCGGCGCACACCGCGCTGGCCCACCCGGAGGTCGAGGCGGTGCCGTGGGAGGGCGTCAGCCGGGTCGACTCGTCCCCGGTGCTCAACCAGCTCGACCTGCTCATCCTCGGCGGCGGCGGGATCCTCTACGACAAGGAGGCCCGGCGCTACCTGCGGGTGGTCCGGGTGGCCCAGGAACGAGGGCTGCCGCTGCTCACGTACGCGGTAGGGGTCGGCCCGCTCACCGACACGCTGGACAGCGGCATGGTGCGCGAGACGCTGGCGCAGGCAGTCGAGGTGACAGTCCGCGACCAGGAGTCCCGGATGGTGCTGGAGGAGGCGGGCCTGGTGAACCCGATCACCGTCACCGCCGACCCGGCGTTCCTGCTCGAACCGGAGGAGTTCCCCCAGCAGTGGCTGCGTGACGAGGGCGTACCGGCCGGCTCCCGGCTGGTCGGGCTCAGCGTGCGCGAGCCGGGCCGGGCCGCCGAACGGCTCGACGTGGACGGCTACCACCGCCTGTTGGCGCAGATCGGTGACTTCCTGGTGCACCGGATCGACGCGTACGTGCTGTTCGTGCCGATGGAGCGGGACGACATCCGGCACTCCCACGGCGTGCTGTCGCACATGACCGCCGCCGACCGGGGCCGGATCCTGCACGGCGACTACCGTCCGGCGCAGATCCTCGGGCTGATGCGCCACTTCGACCTCGCGGTCGGCATGCGCCTGCACTTCCTGATCTTCGCGGCCATGATGGGCACGCCGTTCCTGCCGCTGCCGTACGCCGGAAAGGTCTTCGACCTGGCCCAGCGGCTCGGTGTGCCGGCGCTGCGCGGCGTGGAACGGGAGGTGGAGGGGCCGTTGCTGGCCGAGGTGGACCGGTTGTGGGACGAGCGGGCGGCCCGGGCCGAGGCGACCGCGCGCCGGGTCGCGGAGGTCTGCGAGCAGGCGCGCGGCACCTCGCAGGTGACCCGCAGCGTGCTGGACAGCATCCGGGCCCGCACGCTGACGCACGCGGGATGAGCCGTCAGACCGCCGGGCCGCGCCAGGCGTAGACCCACTCCTGCCCCGGCCGGTCGTCCGACTCCAGCTCGTAGATCTGCGCCTCCGCCAGACCCTGCGCCCCGAGGTGGTGGTGGGTCAGGGGCGGACGGCCGTTGCCGTCCAGCTCGACGGTGACGGTCTCGCCGTCGGCCGCGCCGCCCACCAGAGGGATCTGCACCGAGGAAGCCATGCGCCCATCCTGCCCCGGCCGGCCCGGCCGCGCAGGGGATCACGCGGGGCAGCGGGCCGAGCACACCGCGTACTAGGGTGCGGGAATGGCGCACCCGACGATCGATCCGACACTCGGTCCGGTCCTCGCCCGCACGGGCGGCGAGCGGGCGATCCTCGACGCGTTCCTCGACTTCCACCGGGCCACCGTGCTGCGCAAGGTGCGCGGCCTGACCGACGCCGACGCCACCCGGCGTCTGGTGCCTTCGCTGACCACCCTTGCCGGGCTGCTCCAGCACCTGACGGTGGTCGAGGGGAACTGGTTCCGCTGCCTGTTCGACCCCGAGCCGGGCGACGTCTACGTCACCTCCCAGGCCGACGCCGACGCCAGCTTCGCGCTGCGCCCCGGCGACACAGTCGAGGCGCTCGCCGCCGCCTACGAGACGGCGTGCGAACAGTCCCGCCGGGTCGCCGCGCGGTTCGACCTCGACCATGTGGTGCCGCACCCGCAGCTCGGCGAGGTGTCGCTGCGCTGGGTGCTGGTGCACCTGGTCGAGGAGACCGCCCGGCACGCCGGGCACGCCGACATCCTGCGCGAGCTGACCGACGGCGAGACCGGCGCGATCTGACGGGTCACTCGCGGGGCAGCAGCCCGTCCGGGTACTCCATCCCGTCGTGCGTGCACGCGGCGGCAGCCACCCGTGCGGCGTACCGGGCCGCGTCGAGGACGTCCGCGCCACGCAGCCGGGCGGCGATCACCCCGGCCGCGAACGCGTCCCCGGCGCCGTTGGTGTCCACCACCGGCCCCGGCGGGGTGGCAGCTGGGACGTGCGCCGGCGGCGCGCCGGGGGTGTGCAGGGTCGCGCCGGCCGCCCCGCCGGTCACCAGCACCGTGCGCGGCGCCAGCCCGGCCGCCTCCGTCCCGGCCCGCTCGCCGAGCCGCGTGTCGCTGACGAAGACCAGGTCCGCGATCCGGGCGAACGGGCGGTGGTAGTCGTTCTCGCCGTCCCAGTCGTGCAGGTCGGTGGAGACCGACGAGGCGGCACGCAGCACCGGCAGGGCGTCCCGGGCCCAATCCATGATCGACAGGTGAACGTGGGCCGCCTCGGCGACCAGCGCCGCCAGCTCCGCCTCAGCGAACGGCGCCAGCCCCGACCACGGGCGCGGATCGTGCAGCGACATCCGCCGGCCGTCCGGGTCGACCAGGTTCACCGAGCGGCGGGTGCCGGCCGGCGCGTCGGCCAGTGTGGTCCGGATCGAGGTACGCGCCAGCGCCGCCCGCACCACGTCACCGGCCGGGTCGGCGCCCAGCACGTCGACGAGCGCCACCCGCAGGCCGAGCGCGTGCGCGGCCAGGGCCACGCCGGAGCCGGTGTTGCCGATCCGCAGGTCGATCGGGGGCACCAGCAGCGAGTCGGCCACCGGTGGCGGCAGGGCGGGCACCCGGGCACGGATGTCCACGCCGAGTCCGCCGATCACGAGAAGGTCGACCATGGCGCCGACGATATCCGCGCCCGGCGGCCTATCCTGACTCCCCGGGGCGCCGTCCTTCCGCCCCGGGTTGCGAGGGGGAGCAGTGCTGGTCATCCACGGGTTGTGGCTGCCCGGCGCCGGACTCGCCCTGTGGGCCGAGGACAGCACGCTCCCGGCCCGCGCGCCGCGCCGCCCCGGCCGCGTGCCGCGTGAGCGCCCGCACCCGTTCGCCGCCGACCACGCCACGCTCGCCGCCGCGCTCGACGGCATGCCGGGCGAGCCGGTCTCCGTCCTGCTGGACCTGCCGACCCGGGCCGGCTCGCCGCTGGACTCGCCGGAGCTGGTCCGGGCCACAGTCACCGAACCGGTCCGCGGCCCGGTCACCCGCGCCGGATGGCGGGCACCCGCCCTGGCGTACGCCCCGGACGCCGCGTACGCGTTGCTGCGCGCCCCGATGCCGGGCCCGGCCGGGGCGAGCCTGCGTCACCTGTGCGAACTGGCAGACTTCGCCGCCGATCTGGTGACCCGCGGCCGGCTGCTGCCGGTCGCGCTGGAGGCGTACCCCATTGGTGTGGCCGACGGAGGGCCGGCCTTGACCGGCGGACGGACCTCGGCGCGGCGGTCACCGACGGTCCCGGGCGTCGCCGGCTCGGACGGGGCGGCGGCCGGGCGGCGGTCCGTGGGGGCGGGTGCGGCCGGTGCGGTCTCGGGTGTCGCGGGGGCCGGGCGGCGGCTGCGGGCCGTGGGCGCGGACGACGTGGCGATGGGATGGGCGCTCTGGCGGCCGCTGCTCACCGGCACCGACGCGGCCTGGGCGCGTGACCTGGCGCTGGCGTTGCCACCGGCGGCCCGCGCCGCCCGGGAGTGGCGACCGGAGCCTCCGCTGAGCGGGTCTGCCGCGACGACGACGGACGCGTGGGACGGGCGGGCCGACGACGTCGGGGCCGGTGCGCTGGTGGCGGAGGCGCTGGACGCGCTCGTCGACGCCGCCGCCCGGGTGGCGCTGGCCGACACCCGGCTGCACCGGGGGATGCGCCCGGTCGGCGCGGTGCCGCGCTGGCTGGCCGCGCTCACCGGACCGGAACGCGCCTTCCCGGCCGAGCCGGACGCGCTGGCGACGCTGCGCGAGGAAATGGACGCCTGGCAGCGCGACGCCGCGGGCGGCGCGGTACGGGCCACGTTCCGCCTGGTCGAACCGGCCGTCGACCCGGTCGCCGAACTGGTCGAGGATGCGGTCTGGCGGGTCGAGTTCGGCCTGCACCCCGCCGACGAGCCGGGGCTCGTGGTGGACGCCGCGCACATCTGGCAGCGGCCCGCGCCCGCGCTCGCCGCCCGGGGCGTGGAGCCGCAGGAGACGCTTCTCGCCGAGCTGGGCCGGGCCAGCCGGCTATGGCCGGAGGTGGACGTCGCGCTGCGTACCGCCGCGCCGGAGGGCATGGAGCTGGACGCCGAGGGCGCGCACCGGTTCCTGCGCGACGGCGCCCCGGTGCTGCACGCGGCCGGGTTCGGGGTGCTGCTGCCGTCGTGGTGGCGGCGTTCCTCGTCCCGGCTGGGAGCACGGTTGCGGGCGCGCAGCCGTACCGCGCCGGGTGCGGTCGCCACCACCGCCGGGAAGCTGGGGCTGGACGCGCTCGTCGACTACCGCTGGGAGCTGGCGCTCGGCGACCAGCCGCTGACCGCCGAGGAACTGGCGTCGCTGGCCGACCTGAAGTCGCCGCTGGTCCGGCTGCGCGGCCGGTGGGTCGAGCTGGACCCGCAGCGGCTGGAGGCGGGGCTGAAGCTGCTGCGCTCCTCCGGCGAGCTGACGGTGGCCGACCTGCTGCGGATGGGCCTGTCCGGCGACGACAACGCCGGTGAACTGCCGGTGCTGGACGTCGTCGCCGACGGCGCGCTGGGCGAGCTGCTGGCCGGTGAGGCGGAGCGGCGGCTCACCCCGGCCGACCCGCCGCCGGGCTTCAGCGGGACGCTGCGGCCGTACCAGCGGCGTGGACTGGCCTGGCTGGCGTTCCTCCAGTCGCTCGGACTCGGCGGGATCCTCGCCGACGACATGGGCCTGGGCAAGACCGTGCAACTGCTCGCACTGCTCGCCGGTGACCCGCCGGAGACCGGGCCCACGCTGCTTGTCTGCCCGATGTCGCTGGTCGGCAACTGGCAGCGGGAGGCGGCGAAGTTCGCCCCCGGGCTGCGGGTGCACGTGCACCACGGCGCCGAGCGGGCCCGGGGCGAGGGCTTCGCCGCCGCCGTCGGGGAGGCGGATCTGGTGCTCACCACGTACTCGGTGGCGGCCCGGGACGCGTTCGAGCTCGCCGGCGTCGACTGGCACCGGGTGGTGGTGGACGAGGCACAGGCGATCAAGAACGCCGCGACCCGGCAGGCCGAGGCGGTCCGGTCGCTGCCCGCGCGGCACCGGGTCGCGGTCACCGGTACGCCGGTGGAGAACCGGCTGGCCGACCTCTGGTCCATCATGCAGTTCGCGAACCCGGGGCTGCTCGGCCCGGCCGCCACGTTCCGCAAGCGCTTCGCCGAACCGATCGAGCGGCACGGCGACGCCGAGGTGGCCGAGCGGCTGCGCCGGATCACCGGCCCGTTCGTGCTGCGCCGCCTCAAGACCGACCCGACGATCATCACCGACCTGCCGGAGAAGCTGGAGATGGAGGTGGTCTGCAACCTCACCGCCGAGCAGGCCGCGCTCTACCGCGCAGTGGTCGACGACATGATGGCGAAGATCGAGTCCAGCGACGGGATCGAGCGGCGCGGGCTGGTGCTGGCCACCATGACCCGGCTCAAGCAGGTCTGCAACCATCCCGCCCAGCTGCTGCACGACGGCTCCGCGCTGGACGGCCGGTCCGGCAAGCTGGAACGCCTCGACGAGATCGTCGACGAGGTGCTCGCGGCGGGGGAGCAGGCGCTGCTGTTCACCCAGTACGCCGAGTTCGGCGGCATGCTGCGCGGGCACCTGTCGGCGCGTACCGGCCGGGAGGTGCTGCTGCTGCACGGCGGCGTCGGCAAGGCCGAACGGGACGCCATGGTGACCCGGTTCCAGTCGCCGCAGGGGCCGCCGCTGTTCGTCCTTTCGCTCAAGGCCGGCGGCACCGGGCTCACGCTGACCGCCGCCAACCACGTGGTGCACGTGGACAGGTGGTGGAACCCGGCCGTCGAGGACCAGGCCACCGACCGGGCGTTCCGCATCGGACAGCGCCGCCGCGTCCAGGTACGCAAGTTCGTCTGCGCCGGCACCGTCGAGGAGAAGGTGGCCGCGATGATCGCCGACAAGCGCAGCCTGGCCCGCTCGGTGGTGGGCAGCGGCGAGCAGTGGGTCACCGAGCTGTCGACCGAGACGCTGCGCGACCTGTTCCGGCTGGAGTCCGGGGCGGTGGTCGAGTGAGCCCCGGTTTTGACGACTACGGTCCGCCGGTACGGGTCGAGGGCGGGCTACGGGCGCGCAGCACCCGGGGCGCGATCGGGCAGTCCTGGTGGTCCCGGCGGTTCGTGGAGGTGCTGGAGTCGTTCGCGCTGGGCTCCCGGCTCACCCGCGGCCGGGCGTACGCGCGCCGTGGGCAGGTGCTCCGGCTGGACGTGTCACCGGGAACCGTCACCGCCGAGGTGCAGGGCTCCCGGCCGCGTCCCTACCCGGTGCGGATCGGGCTGGCCGCGTACCCGGAGAAGACGTGGCGGCGGATCGAGGCGGAGCTGGCCGGGCAGGCGTTCTTCAGCGCCCGGCTGCTCGCCGGTGACCTGCCGGCCGAACTGGAGGAGCTGTTCGCCGAGGCGGGCGCGCCGCTGTTCCCGGCCGACGTCGACGAACTCGACCAGCGGTGCGGCTGCCCCGACTTCGCGGTGCCGTGCAAACACTTGGCGGCCACGTTCTACCTGCTCGCCGAGGCGTTCGACGCGGACCCGTTCCACCTGCTGCACTGGCGCGGACGGTCCCGCGCCGACCTGCTGGACCGGCTGCGTACGCTGCGCGGCGCTCACCCCGGCTCGGCCGGGACCGGCGGTACGGACCGGGCCGGCGGCGCGGATGGGATTGGCGGCGCGGCGCGTGCCCTGGCCGGGTTGCCGGCGGTCGAGCCGGACGACGAGCTGGACCGGTTCTGGCTGGCGCCGGTGGCGCTGCCGGACCGGCCACCCACGCTCGCCACCGGCCCGGAGCTGCTGTTGCGTCAGCTCGGGCCGCCCGGGGCCGCAGTCGGCGGGCCGGGCCTGGCCGAGCGGCTGCGCCGGGCGTACCGGGAGTTCGGCAGCGGCGGAGCCGCGTCCCCCAGGGAGTTCGGTCGCGCCGAAGGCGAGTGTTAACAGGGGGCCCTTCCTCTACCGAATGCGTTAAGAAGGGGCCCTTCCTTACGCCTACAGCAAGCGGCGGCGGAAGCGCCACATCACCGCGGCGTTGGCGACCAGCACCACCGCGCAGATCGCCCCGGCCAGCCGCCCGACGAGCACTGTCATCGCCGGCAGCGAGGCCCACAGCACGATCGTCAACAGCATCATGTACCGGCCCCGGCGGCCCTTGGCCCGGTTGTTCAACCGGGCGAAGAACCGTGGGTCACTCTCCCGTAGATGGCGGGTGATCTGTTCGAACCTGCGCTGATCCTCTTGGCTGAGCATGGCGGTGCCTTCCCCTCACGGCTTCAGCGGTTCGGCGGCATACCCGGATCGGAGGCCGGTCACGCGCCGCCGCTGCTGCTGTTTCGGCGGGCCGGACAGGCGGAACGAGGTTCTCAGCGCAGGCTTATCCGTACCTTAAGTTTCGGTGAGGTGGTGAACGCGCCCGGCGGCGTCGCCGGGGTGCGAAACCTCGCATCCGGTCGGTGCGGGCCCGGGTCGTCCCTGCTCCGGAAGCCGCCGTGCGCCGGCCGTCGCGACCGGTCTCTCCCGTCGGTTCTCAGCACTGTCTTAAGTGCGCTCACGAGCGCGTTCGGCGCGCCTTGAGTGGCCGGGACGGCATGGCTACTTTCCCGTAGGCAACTTCTCCGGCAACCGTCGCCGCCCCTGCGTCACCCGACCCCCCGGGTGGCAGCGTGCCGGCGCTCGAAGAAAACGGGACAGCTACATGGCCGACCAGAACGTGCCACCGCGTCGCCCCCGGGACGACCGCGGCTGGGACGGATACCAGCACCCCCAACCGGACGGGTACCGCGACCTGGACGCCGCACCGTACGCCGGCGGTCACCCCGCCCCGGGCCCGCAGTGGGTCGGGCCGAACGGTTTCGCCCCCGCCGCTCCGGCCCCCGCCGGCTACCCCCAGCCCGGCGGATACGCCCAGCCCGTCGGCGGATACGGCCCGCCGACCGGCGGTGGACTGCCCGACCTGGACGACGACGGTGACGGGGCCCCCAAGCGGGGCCGGCGCCGGGCGCTGGCCACCCTCGGCGGCGCCGTGGTGGTCGCCGGTGGCGCCGCCCTGGCCATGTCCCCGCAGGTGCGTGGCCTCTTCAGTGACGCGCCGGCCGGTGACGCCACCGGCACCGTCACCACCGACGGCAGCTCCGCCCGGCCCAGCGGCCAGCAGCCCAGCACGGTACGGACCTACACCGAGCAGAACGAGAGCTACATGGGCTCCCGGGCCGGTGAGGCGCTCAAGCGCAACGCGCCGTCCGGTGGCCGCCTCTACGGCAGCCCGGCCGCAGCCGCCGAGGCGACGAAGGTGACGGTGAAGACGGTCCTCGCCAAGGACCCGATCCGGCACCTCGCGGTCCGCACCACGTTCGGCGCCACCCCGAAGGTGATGGCCGACATCAAGCGGCTCGGCATCGACGACTGGCTGCGCGAGCAGCTCGAACCGGAGAAGATCGCCCCGACGAAGGCCGAGCTGAAGCTGGCCGACCTGCAGTCGCTCAAGCTCAGCCCGACGCAGCTGCGCGACCAGCGCGAGCAGCTCAACGAGAAGGGCGTCGACCCGGCCCGGGAGACGGTGGACGCCACCATCGCCCGGCAGATCTGGTCCGACCGGCAGCTGTTCGAGGTCATGGTCGACTTCTGGAACGACTTCCTGCACGTCGCCGCCGACTTCGACGGCGGGGAGAACTACCGCAACGCGTTCGACCGGGACGTCATCCGCAAGCACGCGCTGGGCAGCTACCCGGAGATGCTCGTCGCCGCGAACAAGCACCCGGCGCTGCTGCTCTACCTGAACCAGGTCGACTCGCGCAAGGACGCGGTTAACGAGAACCTGGCCCGGGAGAACCTGGAGCTGTACTCGGTCGGCGTCGACGGCGGTTACACCGAGAAGGACGTCCGCCAGGCCGCGCTGCTCCAGACCGGACGCGGCGTCGCCGACGGCAAGTACAAGTTCTTCGCCGAGCGCCACTACCTCGGCAAGGTGAAGATCCTCGGGTTCAGCCACGCCAACAACTCCGACGACCCGGTGGCCGCCGACAAGGTGATCGACTCGTACATCCGCTACATCGCGATGCACCCGTCGACAGCGCGGTACGTGGCACAGAACCTCGCCACCCGGTTCGTCTCCGACACCCCGCCGAAGTCCGTGGTGGACCGCCTCGCCAAGGCGTACACCACGAACAAGGGGCAGATCCGCCCGGTGCTGGCCACGCTGTTCAGCTCCTCGGAGTTCTGGGCCGCGGTCGGCCAGAAGGTACGCCGCCCGATGGAGTACCTGGTCGCCACGTACCGGGCGCTGGGTGTCTCGCCGGAGGCTGCCCCCGGCTACTCCTCCGGCGACAACCGGCGTACCCCGTTCGGGCAGGGCCTGCGGCAGATCCAGGACAAGATGCGCGAGCTCGGCCAGTACCCGATGGGCAAGCCCACCCCGGACGGCTACGCCGACGTCTACCTGGCCTGGACCTCGGCCGGCACCATGATCGACGGCTGGAACGAGGCGGGCGACCTGATCGCCGGCTACCGCAAGCAGTTCACCTTCGCCAAGCCGGAGAAGCTGGTGGCGAAGCCGCCGGCCACCGCCGGGGCGTACGTGGACGCGCTGGCCCAGCGGCTGGTGCAGCAGAAGCTCAGCGCCAAGGAGAAGAAGCTCGTGCTCGCCGTGGCCGGCGTGTCCGAGAGCGCCAAGGTCGACGCCACCTTCAACGGGGCCATCGCCGCTGTCGCGCGGACGATCCTCGCGTCCCCCCAGCACCACCTCCGGTGAGGCATTCGATGGAGATGACCGTGAACCCGTACCCCCTGCACCCCGAATGCCCCGACCTGCGGCGGCTGGCCGACAACCCGGCCGAGGCGCTGCTGCGCGCGGAGGCGGACATCGTCGCGGCCGAGAACGCCGCCGAGGCCGACCGGTACCGCCGGCTGGAGGAGGTCGAGGAGGCGCAGCAGGACGGCCGGGGCGTCACCCGGCGTACCTTCGTCGCCGGCGCCGCCGCGACCGCCACCGCGCTGGCGACCGCGCAGTTCGTCACCACCTCGGCGTCGTTCGCCGCGACGAAGACCGGCACGCTGATCCACGTCTTCCTCTACGGCGGGCTGGACGGGCTGAGCCTTGTCGCACCGGCCGATGACCCGGTGCTCGCCAAGGCCCGCCCCGACCTGCTGCTCGGCGACGACTCGCTGGCGCTGGCCCGTGGCTTCAAGCTGACCAGCGCGTTCGCGCCGCTGGAGAAGTGGCTCAAGGCCGGGCAGCTCGGCTTCGTGCCGGCCGTGTCCGACCCGCGGCTGTCGCGCAGCCACTTCCAGGCCGCCGACGCCTGCAACCTGGGCGGCCTGCCCGGCGAGACCGGCGGCCGGGGCTGGCTGGACAGCCTGGTCGACTCGCTCGGCAAGGGCACCGCGTTCCGCAGCGTCGGCATCGGCAGCACGCTGCCGCGCTCGCTGGTCGGCATGAACGGCGCGATCTCCCTCAACAACGTCGGCGACCTGCGGCTCAACGGCGACGACAAGTTCCGCGCGGCCACCGAGAAGGCCATCCGTGGCCTGTTCACCGGCATCAACCACCCGGTCGAGGAGGCGGTGCAGGAGGGCATGGGCGCGCTGGCCACCGCCCAGAAGCTCGCCGCCAAGCCGTACGCCGCCGCCGAGGGCGTCCAGTACCAGGGCGTCGGCAACGCGTTCAAGCAGCTCGCCCAGCTCATCAAGGGCGGCGCGAACGTCCGGGTGGCAACCGTCGGCATGGGCGGCTACGACACCCACGAGAACCAGGGCACCCGCGAGGGCGGCCAGCTCTGGCGGCGGCTGAACGAACTCGCAGGCGCGATGGCCGCGTTCTTCACCGACCTGGGCGACCAGGCGGCGGACGTGACGATCATGGTGTCCAGCGAGTTCGGCCGGCGGGTCGGCTCGAACGGCGGCGGCACCGACCACGGGCACGGCGGCGTGGTCACCGTGCTGTCCGGCCGCAAGCTGGCCGGTTCGCTGCTCGGCACCTGGAACGGCCTGGACAAGCTGGACAGCGGCGACGTGCCGGAATACAACAACATGTTCAACGTCTACGGATCGGTCGCGCAGGGCCGCTTCGGCCTGACCACCGCCCAGGTGGACAAGGTCTTCCCCCGGCAGAAGTTCGCCCCGGTCAAGATCTACGCGTGACGTACCAGGACACCCACGCCGCCGGCCGCCGTACCGGGCATCCCACCCCGTACGGCGGCCGTCCGGCTGCCCCCGTACCCCCGGGTCGTCCCCGGCGCGGACCCGGCGGCCGGCGTACGCTCGCCGCGGTGTTCTGGCTGGGCCTGGTCGCCGCCGTCCTGCCGTGGTGGCTGGACACCCCGGCGGGAACGCTCGCCGACACCGCCGACCTGCTCACCGCGGGCGGCCGGATCACCGGGCTGATCGCCGGCTACCTGCTGCTGGTGCAGGTGCTGATGATGAGCCGGCTCGGCGTGCTGGAACGCGCGCTCGGCGGCGAACGGATCTCCCGGCTGCACCGGGACCTCGGCGCGACGCTGCTGGTGGCGGTGCTCGCGCACATGTCGCTGCTGGTGGTCGGCTACGCCCGCCAGGAACGCAAGACGGTGCTCGGCGAGGTCGGCGCGCTGCTGACCGACTACGACGACATGATCACCGCGTTCGCCGCGGCCGGCGTCCTGGTCACCGTCGCGTTCACCGCGGTACGCGCCGTGCGCCGCCGCCTGCCCTACGAGCTGTGGCGTCTGCTGCACGCGGCCAGCTACCTCACGCTGCTGCTCGGCTACGCGCACCAGTTCAGCAACGGCGCTCAGCTCTACGAGCCGGGCCCGGTGCGTACCGGCTGGATCGCCGCGTACCTGCTGGTGGTGGCCGCGCTGGTGTGGGGCCGGGTGGTCGCGCCGCTGGTGTTCAACCTGCGGCACCGGCTGCGCGTCGCGGACGTGGTGGCGGAGAGCCCGGACACCGTCTCGGTCTACCTGACCGGGCAGCGGCTCAACCAGATCGACCTGCTCGGCGGGCAGTTCTTCCGCTGGCGCTTCCTCAACCCCGGCTGCTGGTGGCAGTCGCACCCGTTCTCCGTCTCCGCCGCCGCCAACGGCCGCTGGCTGCGGATCACCGTCAAGGTCGTCGGCGGGTACACCGCCGAGCTGCGCGACCTGACGCCCGGCACCAGGGTCTGGGCGCAGGGCCCCTCCGGCACGTTCACCGCCGCGCACCGCACCCGGGAACGGGCGCTGCTCATCGCCGGGGGCAGCGGCATCGCTCCACTGCGGGCGATGCTTGAGGAACTGCCGCCCGGCGCGGCGCTGATCTACCGGGCGCGTACCCCGGCCGACGTGCTGCTGCACCAGGAGCTGGACTGGCTCGCCCAGGCCCGGCAGACCTCCGTCTGGTACGTCGTCGGCCGCCGCGGCGACCCCGGCCCCCGCCAGGTGATGAACCCCGACGGCCTGCGCCGGCTGGTGCCCGACCTGACCCGCCGCGACGTCTACCTGTGCGGCCCGGGCGGCCTGGTCGACGAGGCGGTCGCCGCGCTGCGGGCCGCGGGCGTGCCCCGCCGCCAGATCCACCTGACCGCGTTCGAGCTGTAGGAGAGGCACCGCCATGCGTCGCGCGCTGTTCGCGATCACCGGCCTGGCCGCCGGCACCACCGCGCTGGTGGTGCTCAAGGGCGCGCCGGGCGCCGGGCAGACCGCGCCGGACGTACCGGCCGCGCTGGCCCCCGTCGTACCGGGCGGCTCGGCCGCGCCCGAACCGCCGTCGCCCACCGGCTCCGCGCCCGCTTCCACCCCGCCGGGAACGCCCCGGGCCTCGGCGAAGCCGACGGTCAAGCCCAGTGCCGACCGCAGCGCGGCCAGCCGGGGCGGCACCGGCACGCGCACCACGCCGGCCGCGCCCCGGACCACTACCAAGAGCGCGCCGAAGGTCACCACCCGCACGGTGACCGGACCGTCCGTCACCTACGAGTACGGCTCGCTCCAGGTCCGGATCACGCTCAGCGGCAGCCGGATCGTCGACGCCACGGCGATCGGACTGCCGCTGGGCGGGCAGTCCGGGCAGCGCAGCGACGACGTGCAGGCCCGCTACAGCGGCACCTCCGGCGAGGTGGTGGCCCGGCAGAGCGCCAACCTGAGCACCGTCTCCGGCGCCACCTACACCAGCACCGCGTACAAGCAGTCGTTGCAGGCCGCGCTGGACAAGGCGTGACGGTGCCGGCTCGTGCCGGCGCCGCCGTCGGTCCCGGTCCGTCCGCCGTCGGTCCCGGTCCGTCCGCCCGGCGCGGCCTGCGCCGGGTCGAACACGTCATGGGTACGGCGATCAGCCTCGACCTGGCCGACGACCTGCCCGCGTCCACGCTCGACGAGCTGGCCGAGGAGACGTTCGGCTGGCTGCGCGAGGTGGACGCGCGGTTCAGCACGTACCGGGACCACAGCGAGGTGTGCCGCGTCGACCGGGGCGAGCTGCGGGCCGCCGACGCGTCCGCCGACCTACGGGCCGTGCTGGCGGCCTGCGCCGACCTGTGGACCGCCACCGACGGGTTCTTCGACGCGTACGCGACGGGCCGGCTCGACCCGTCCGGCTACGTGAAGGGCTGGGCGGCGCAGGTCGCCTCGGACCGGCTGGTGGCCACCGGCGCACCGAACCACTGCGTGAACGCGGGCGGCGACGTGCGGGTACGCGGCCACGACGCGACCGGGCAGCCGTGGCGGATCGGGGTACGGCATCCCTGGGACGCGACGGCGACCTGTCTGGTGCTGACCGGCACCGACCTGGCGGTCGCCACCTCCGGCGTGTACGAGCGCGGGCACCACGTGCTGGACCCGCGCCGGGGCGTACCGGCGACCGGTCTGCGCTCGGTCACCTTGGCCGGCCCCGACCTGGGCACAGCCGACGCGTACGCGACGGCCGCCGTGGCGATGGGCGAGTCGGGCCTGACCTGGCTGGACCACCTACCGTCCCCCTGGCAGCACGCCGTGGTCACCGAAGACGGTCACCTGCACCACTCCCGCGCGCTCCCCACCCTCCCGCCTTCCTGACCTGCCCGCTGCCCCGGCCGTCGGCGCGGTGATCAAGGAGTTTGTGTCCTCCAGGGCGCGCTGGGCGGACACAAACTCCTTGATCAACCGGTGGGGGCGGGGCGGGGGCGGGGTGGGGCGGGGCGGGAGCGGGGTGGGTCAGCGGAGGGGGCGGTGGAGGGTGGCGGGGCGGGAGCCTGTGGGGCGGGGGCGGCCGGGGCGGACGCCCAGGGGGCGGGTGAAGCCCCACGGGTGCCGGCGGCGGCGGGGCCGCGCCGGCTCGGTACCGCCGGTGTGGCGGGCAGCGTCGTCCCTGGACATGGTCAAAACCCCCGCTCTGGCGCACACGCGCCCTCGCCAGGTTCAACGAGTCCGGTGCCGGGGAGGTCGCTGTCGGACACCCGTCCGGGTCACCGGACCGGCCGTGACCAGGAGGAGCGTCAGCGGCCCCGGCGGGGCAGCGGCAGGTGGCCGGGCAGCAGTTCGGTGCCGAACGTGACCCCGGCCGCGCGCAACGCGGCGATCAGCGCGTTCTGCACCAGATAGGAGTCGGGTAGCCGCCAGCGGGCGTGCTCGGGCGCGACCACCCAGCGCACCGTACCCTCGGGCAGCCGGGTCGGCGGGGCGGGGATCCACGAGCCGGGTCCGTGGCGCACCACGTGGAAACAGTGCTCCAACTCGGGCCGCAGCGGGTCGCCGGGGCGTACCAGGAACATCCAGCGGCCGGTCGGGGTGACCAGCGCGGGCCCGCGTACGCCGAAGCCGGCGGGATGGGTGGCGACCGCGTCCAGCACCTGCCGGCCTAGGTGGGCGGCGACCTCCAGGACGTCGAACGCGCGCCCGGTGGGCAGCAGGATGCCGTGCGGGCGGTTGCGCCACCAGGCGGCCACCCGGGCCGGGTCGGCGCTGGCGGCGTGCTCCCAGTCCTCGAGCGCCGGGTGGCAGCCCACAGTGGGGCAGCCGGGCCGGCCGCAGACGAACCGGCTGTTCGCGAGGCAGGCGCCGGGGGTGACCGGCCAGTGGTGCAGCGCGTACCGCATCGCGACCCGGCGCAGCCGGACCCGCTCCAGCGGCGAGAGGTGAGCGACGCGCGGTCGGACGTTCCTCCACATGTCTGCCGTCCCCTCTGGCCCCGCCGGACCCTCCACGAAATAGCCCGCCGGACCGTCCACAAGATGGTCCGCCGAACCGTCCACAAGCCATACGTCGAAACCCGTCACTGCCGTAACCCCCGCTCGTTGTGCTGACGAACGGCCGGTGCAACTTGCACGAAAGCTACGAGAACTGGCTGGACGGTGGACGCACAACCTGTGCGATCGGCGCAACCTGTGGGACGTGGGGGGACCGGCCGGCACCGTGAGGGGGAGGGAGCGGGGATGGACGAACTACCCATAGGCCGGCGCGTGGCGTACTGGCGGAGTCGCCGCAAGATGTCCCAGCAGGTCTTCGCCGATCGGCTCGGCAAGTCCAAGAGCTGGGTGGACAAGGTGGAGCGCGGCGTCCGGCGGCTGGACAAGTTCTCCGTGCTCTACGAGATCGCCGACATCCTCCAGATCGACGTGCAACTGCTGCACGGCCGGGACCCGGAACGGCGTACCGACGCGCTCAACTGCATCGACCAGGTCGAGGTGGAGGAGATCCGCACCGCCCTGGAGCGGTACGACTCGATGAGCGCCTACTTCGACGCGGCACCCTGCCCCCCGCCGCTCGCCGACATGCGCAAGGCCGTGAACCACGCCTGGCTCACCTACCAGTACGGCCGGTACGGCATGCTCACCCGCGCGCTGCCCAAGCTGCTGCGCGACGCCCAGGCGGCGGACGCCGGCTGCGCCGGTGACGACCAGGTACGCGAGGCCGCCCACCTGCTCGGGCAGGTCTACCAGATCGCCTCCTCGGTGCTGCGCAAGCTCGGCGAGTGCGACCTCGCCTGGCTCGCCGCCGACCGGTCGATGGCGGTGGCCCAGCGGGCCGACGACCCGCTGCTGGCCGGCATCGCCACCACGAGGGTCTGCAACGCGCTCGTCGCGATGGGCCGCCCCCGGCCCGCGCTGGAGCTCAACGTCCGCATCGCGGGCCGGCTCGCGCCCGGCGGCGACAACGACGTCACACCGGAACGGCTCTCCGTGTACGGCCTGCTGCTGCTCCAGGGCGCGATGGCCGCCGCCCGGATCGGCGACTCGGCGACGGTGGACGACCTGCTCGCGGGCGCCGGTGAGGCGGCCACCATGCTCGGCGGCGACCACAACCACTACTGGACCTCGTTCGGCCCGACCAACCTGGAGCTGCACCGCGCGGCGGCGGCGGTCGAGCTGGGCGACGGCGGCCGGGCGGTGGAGACGCACATGCGGTTGTCGGTGCCCGCGTTCAACGCGTTGCTGCCGGAACGGCGCGCGCATCACCTGCTCGACCTGGCCCGGGGCTACTCCCAGATCGGTGACGTCGCCAACGCGGGGGACATGCTGCTGCGCGGCGACCGGCTCGCGCCCTCCGAGATCCGGTGCCGCCCGATCGCGCACGAATTGATGTCCGAGATTCTCCGTCGCACACGTGGTGCGCCGCCTCCGCCGATCGCGGAGTTGGCTGAGCACATGGGAGTCGGAGTATGAGCGATCCGCGCATCGCCAGCGGGCACCGGCGCGTGCTCTACGTCATCGCCTGCGGTTCGCCGCTGGCCCGTCACGTCGGCCGGCTGGTCGACCTCGCCCAGCGGGAGGGCTGGACGGTCTGCGTGGTCACCACGCCGGACGGCGCGAAGTTCGTCGACCGGACGGCGCTGGCCCGGCAGACCGGCCATCCGGTGCGTACGCACTACAAGAACCCGGGTGACCCGGACGTGCTGCCCCCGGCCGACGCCATGCTGGTGTGCCCGGCGACCGTCAACACGATCAACAAGTGGGCGGTCGGCATCACCGACACCCTGGCGCTCGGCCTGCTGATCGAGGCGCAGGGAATGGGGGTGCCGATCGCGGCCGTCCCGTACACGAACGAGGCGATGGCGGCGCACCCGGCGTTCCGGGCCAGCCTCGACCGGCTCGCGCAGTGGGGCGTCCGGGTGGTCTTCGGCGACCACGTCGTACGCCTGCACCCGCCCGGCACGGGTGAGCGACGCGCGGACGCCTTCCCGTGGGACGCCGGCCTGACCGCCCTGCGCGGCGCGGACCGGCCGGTCGCCCCGGTCGCCTGAGCGGTGGGCGTGGTTCCCGGGCTCGCCCGGGGACCACGCGCGGCGGCGGTCGGCGTGTACCGGCGCGGACGCCGGTAAGCTGGCCGCCCGTGAGCACAACCGTCGCCGACGTGGTGGCCGCCCTGGACCGCCGTTATCCGCCTGCCTGGGCCGAGGAGTGGGACCGGGTCGGCCTGGTGCTGGGGGAGCCCGACAACCCGGTACGCCGGGTCGCCTGCGTGGTGGACGTGGTCCCGGAGACCGTGGACGAGGCGCTCGACGTCGGCGCGGACATGATCGTCGCGCACCACCCGCTGCTGCTGCGCGGCGTCTCCTCGGTGGCCGCCACCACGTACAAGGGCCGGATCGTGCACCGGTTGATCAAGGCGGACGTCGCGCTGCACGTGGCGCACACGAACGCCGACGTGGCCGACCCGGGGGTGTCCGACGCGCTCGCCGCCCGGTTCGGGCTCACCGGGCTGCGCCCGCTGCACCCGCCCCGCCCCGGCTCGCCCGCTGCCGGGCCCGGCCGGGGCATCGGCCGCATCGGTGAGCTGCCCACCCCGATGACGCTCGCCGAGCTGACCCGGCTGGCCGCCGCCGTGCTCCCGGTCACCGCCTGGGGAGTTCGCGCCGCCGGGGATCCCGGGCGTATGGTTCGTACCCTCGCCGTCAGCGGCGGCTCGGGGGACGGCTTCCTGGCCGAGGCGACCGCGGCCGGGGTGGACGCGTTTCTCACCGCGGACCTGCGCCACCATCCGGCCGGGGAACACCTCGCCGCCGGTGGCCCGGCGCTGCTGGACGCCGCCCACTGGGCGACGGAGCGACCCTGGCTGGACGACCTGGCCGCCTACCTGGCCGCCGAGCTGGACGTCGAGACCGTGGTGTCCGACCTGGACACCGACCCGTGGACCGTGCACGCCGCCGCGCCCCGGCCGGACGACAAGGAGCCCCGACGTGAAGGCTGACCCGAAGGTGCAGCGCCGCCTGCTCGACCTCCAGGCGATCGACACCGCGCTGGCCCAGCTCGCGCACCGCCGCCGCAGCCTGCCGGAGCGCGCCGAGCTGGAGGCCCTGGCGCGTGAGCTGTCCGCGCTGGAGGACGAGCGGGTCCGCGCCCAGGTGGCGGTCGACGACCTGGACCGGGACATCGCCCGGATCGAGAAGGACGTCGACCAGGTGCGGGCGCGCAAGAGCAAGGACGAGGCCCGCCTGGCCTCGGGCAGCGGCCCGGCCCGGGAGCTGGAGGCGATCCAGCACGAGCTGGTCTCGCTGAACCGCCGGCAGAGCGACCTGGAGGACGCCGAGCTGGAGCTGATGGAGCAGCGGGAGACCGCGCAGGGTGTGCTCGACGGCATCGAGAGCCGGCTCGCCGAGACCCGCGAGCGGCGTGCCGCGACCGAGCAGCGCCGCGACGAGACCCTGGCGGAAATCGCCAAGGAGGAGGAGTTCAAGCGCACGGCCCGCCAGCCGCTCGCCGGTGACCTCCCGGCGGACCTGGTCGGCCTCTACGACAAGATCCGCGAGGACACCGGTATGGGCGCCGCGCTGCTCACCGGTGGCCGCTGCGGCGGCTGCCGGCTGGAGATGTCCGGCGCCGACCTGGCCCGCATCCGCAAGGCCGACCCGGACGACGTGGTCCGCTGCGAGGAGTGCCGGCGGATCATGGTCCGGACCAACGAGTCGGGACTGTAGCCGCCGTGGCGGTGCGCGCGGTCGTGATCGAGGCCGACGGCGGCTCCCGGGGCAACCCCGGCCCGGCCGGCTACGGCGCCGTGGTCCGGGATCCGGAGACCGGCGAGGTGCTCGCCGAACGGTCGGAGTCGATCGGTACGGCGACGAACAACGTGGCCGAGTACCGGGGCCTGATCGCCGGGCTGGAGGCCGCCGCCGAGCTGGGCGCGGCCGAGGTCGAGGCGCGGATGGACTCCAAGCTGGTGGTCGAGCAGATGTGCGGCCGCTGGCAGATCAAGCACCCCGGGCTGCGCCCGCTCGCCGCCCAGGCCGCCGGGCTGGTCGGCCGCTTCACCGCCGTACGGTTCACCTGGGTGCCCCGGGAGCGCAACCGGCACGCCGACGCCCTGGCCAACGCGGCGATGGACGCCGCCGCGTCCGGTGCCGCGCCGGAAGCGAAGGCCGAGGCGCGGGCGGCGACTGTCGTGCGGGCCACCGGCACCGATCCGGCCACCACGCCCGCCTCCTGGGAGCCGCGCCCGACCGAGGAGGCCACCCGGCTGATCCTGGTGCGGCACGGCGAGACCGAGCGCACCGTGCAGAAGCGCTACTCCGGCCGGGGCGACGTGCCGCTCACCGAGCGCGGCCGCGCCCAGGCCCGGGCCAGCGCCGCCCGGGTGGCCGCGCTGGCGCCGTCCGTCGCGGCGGTGGTCAGTTCGCCGCTGTCGAGGTGTACGGCCACCGCCGAGGCGGTCGCCGCGCAGGTCGGAAACCCGCCGGTACGCACCGACGACGACCTGATCGAGTGCGACTTCGGGGCCTGGGAGGGGCACACGTTCGCCGAGGTACGCGAGGGCTGGGCGGCGGAACTGGACGCCTGGCTCGCCTCCACGGCGGTCGCCCCGCCGAAGGGCGAGTCGTTCGTGACGGTGGCCGAGCGGACCGGGCGGGCTGTCGACCGGCTGCGGTCGGCGTACCCGGGGGAGACGGTGGTGGTGGTCTCGCACGTCTCGCCGATCAAGCTGGTGCTGCGCGACGCGCTCGCCGCGAGCGACGCGTTCCTGCACCGGCTCTACCTGGACACCGCCGGCATCTCGGTGCTGGACCTGTACCCGGACGGCGGCGTCGCGGTCCGTTCGGTGAACGACACCTCTCACCTCACGGACGTCTGACGGCCGTTCGGCGCATGCCGACGGCCGCTCGGCGCATCGACATCCCCCGATCGAACGTGACCCCTGTCACAGGGTCGTAGCCTCCGGCCGTCACATGGCCCGCTACGAATGCCCGGAGGGTGTCACATGGCCGCACCGGAATCCGAGGCGCCGGACACGGCGCGATCCAGGGCGAAGGACAAGAGTCCCTGGAACTGGTTGCTCTTCATCCCGATCGTGGTGCCGCTGATCCCGGCACTGTTCAACGCCGACTCGCCCCGGCTGTTCGGCTTCCCGCGCTTCTACTGGCTGCAACTGGTCTGGATCCTGCTCGGCGTCGGCACCACCACGCTCGTCTACCAGATGACCAAGAAGCGGGGTGACCGGTGAGCGCGAGGAGTGAGCCGGGCCTGCGAGCCCCGCAGTCGCGAACGAAGGGGGCACAGTGATGTGGCGGGACCACCTCACCGAGATCATCGTCTTCGCCCTGCTGTTCCTGCTGGTCAGCGCCATGGGCTTCGTGGCCGCGCGGTGGCGCCGGCCGACCGACATGGCCCACCTGGACGAGTGGGGACTGGGCGGGCGCAGCTTCGGCGGCTGGATCACCTGGTTCCTGGTCGGCGGTGACCTCTACACCGCGTACACGTTCGTGGCGGTGCCGGCGCTGATCTTCGGGGCCGGCGCGGCGGGCTTCTTCGCCGTGCCGTACACGATCGTCATCTACCCGCTGGTGTTCCTGGTGCTGTGCCGGCTCTGGTCGGTCTCGCACCGGCACGGCTTCGTCACCCCTGCCGACTTCGTCCGCAACCGGTTCGGCTCGCCGATCCTGGCGCTGCTGATCGCGATCACCGGCATCGTCGCCACCATGCCGTACATCGCGCTGCAACTGGTCGGCATCGAGGCGGTGCTCAAGACCATGGGCGTGACCGGGGACAGCGCGGTGGCCCGGCACCTGCCGATCATCATCGCGTTCGCGATCCTGGCCGCGTACACGTACCAGTCGGGGCTGCGCGCCCCGGCGCTGATCGCGTTCGTCAAGGACTCGCTGATCTACATCGTGATCCTGGTCGCGGTGATCTGGCTGCCGTACAAGCTCGGCGGCTGGGGCGCCATCTTCGACGCCGCGGACGCGAAGTTCCAGGCGTCACCGGCGCCCGGCGACGGCATCCTGCTCAACCAGAACAACCAGATCCAGTACGTGACACTGGCGTTCGGCTCGGCGCTGGCGCTGTTCCTCTACCCGCACAGCATCACCGGCGTGCTCGCCAGCCGGAACCGCGACGTGATCAAGCGGAACATGTCCGCGCTGCCCGCGTACAGCCTGCTGCTGGGGTTGATCGCGCTGCTCGGCTACATGGCCATCGCGGCGAACGTGAAGCCGCTGCCCGGTGCGAAGGAGGGCACCACCGACGGCAACACGGTGGTGCCGCTGCTGTTCGACCAGCAGTTCCCGGACTGGTTCGCCGGGGTCGCGTACGCCGCGATCGGCATCGGCGCGCTGGTCCCGGCGGCGATCATGTCGATCGCGGCGGCGAACCTGTTCACCCGCAACATCTACAAGGAGTACCTGAAGCGGGACGCCACCCCGGCGCAGGAGGCGAACGTCTCGAAGATCACCTCGCTGGTGGTGAAGGTCGGCGCGGTGGCCTGCATCGTCTTCCTCGACCCGCAGTTCTCCATCGACCTCCAGCTCATCGGCGGCGTGATCATCCTCCAGACGCTGCCGGCGGTGGCGCTGGGCCTCTACACCCGCTGGTTCCACAGGGGCGCGCTGATCGCCGGCTGGGCGGCCGGGATGGGCCTGGGCATGTGGATGCTCTACCAGGTCGGCAACCCGGCGACCGGGAAGAAGCACTTCGCCGGGTCGGCGTTCCCACTGGAGAAGTTCGGTTTCGACACGCCGAAGACGATCTACGTCGGCATCGTGGCGGTGCTGGTGAACCTGGTGGTGGCGGCGCTGCTCACGCTTGTGCTGCGCGCCGCGAAGGTGGCCGACGGCCCGGACGGCACCACGCCCGACGACTACTTCGCCGACGAGGGCGACCCGCGCGTCACAGCCGACGCCGACCGCGCCGACTCCGCGCCGGAGCCCGTGGCGTGAAAGGAAGGGCCCCTTATTAACGCATTCTGCATAACAAGGGGCCCTTCCTAACACGCCTCAGCGGCGGCGGTTGCGGGCGTCGAGCGCCTCGTTCAGGCGGTGCAACATCTCCGCCAGCGTCTCCCGGTCCGCCTCGGGCCAGGCGGCGAGGATGTCGCCGTACAGCCGGGTGCGGGCCGCCCGCACGGCGGCCATCCGCTGCAGGCCGGCCGCCGTCGCGGAGATCACCGTGCCGCGCCCGTCGGCCGGGTCGGGGGTACGCGAGATCAGCCCGTCGCGCTGTAGCGCGGAGACCTGCCGGGTCACAGTGGAGCCGTCCAGGCTCAGCCGCGCGGCGAGCGCCGACACGTTCTGCGGGCCGGCCGCGTCGAGGTGCCGCAGGATCACGTACGCGGCGCGGTCGAGCAGCCGGTGCTCCATCGTGCCGGTGCCCCGGCGGGTCGCCTCGCCCAGGCGCATCAGCAGCGCCACCTCGGTCTCGATCCGGCCGAGCGTGGCCTCGGGGGCATGGACGTCATCGCTCATAGCTGTATGATACAAGGAAAATACCTGTACGATACAGCTATCTGGGAGGTTGCGGGGTGGATCGCCGATCCGAGCCCAACCGCAGTGCCATCTACGCCACCACGCTCGTGGCGTTCCTCGCCATCGCCGGCATCGCCGTCGTCGACCCGATCCTGCCCGCCATCGGCGAGGCGATCGGCGTCACCGCCTGGCAGGTCGAGCTGCTCTTCACCGCGTACATCGCGGTCATGGCCGTCGGCATGATCCCGGCGACGCTGGCCAGCGGCCGGTTCGGTTTCAAGCCGGTGCTCGTCACCGGCGTCTCGGTGGTCGGCCTGGCCGCGATCGGAGCCTCGTTCAGCAACGACATCGTGCAGCTCTCCGTGCTGCGCGGTGTCTGGGGCCTGGGCAACGCCATGTTCTTCGCCACCGCCATGGTGGTGCTGGTCAACCTGGCGAACGACAGGGAATGGGTGGTCGGCCTGTTCGAGACCGCCCTCGGCCTCGGCTTCGCCGTCGGCCCGCTCATCGGCGGCCTGCTCGGCGAGGTGAGCTGGCGGCTGCCGTTCTTCGTCTGCGGCGTGTTCATGGTGCTCGCACTCGGCGTCGCCGCCCGCAAGCTCCGCGAACCGGCTCACAAACAGCCGCCGGTACGCCTCGGCCAGATCTTCGCCACCTACCGCAGACCCGCGTTCGTGACGCTCTGCGTGGTCACCGCCGCGTACAACTTCGTCTTCTTCGTCGTCCTCGGCTACACGCCGCTGTTCCTGCGCCTCGACGTCATCCCGCTCGGCCTGGCGTTCACCGGCTGGGGCCTCGGCCTGGCCGCCGGCATCCTGCTGATCGGCCACCGGCTCGCCCACCGCATCGGCGCGGTGCAGACCGTCGGCGTCGCCCTCCTCGGCCTGCTGGCCTGCATGGTCCTGTTCGCCACCTCCACCGGCACCGCCATGTCACTGGTAGTCCTGGTGATCGCCGGCCTGTTCATGGGCCTCGCCAACGCCAACCTCACCGACCTGGCGCTCGGGCTCGGCTCCGCCGACCGGCGCGTCGCCACCGGCGCGTTCAACCTGGTCCGCTGGGGCGCCGCCGCACCCGCGCCGATCATCTCCGGCAAACTCGCCGAGCACAGCCTCGCGCTGCCGTTCTGGGTCGGCTTCGGAGTGCTCGCCGCCGGCATGATCGCCTACCTCGCGTTCGGTCACCTGATGGCGGCCGGCTACGGCGAACGGGTCATCTGGAACCGGGCCGCCCGCCGCGCCGAGCACGCACCGGAGGAGCCGGTGGGGGAGGTCTACTGACGGGTCCGGTCTTGCCGCACGGCGTCAGGTGAGCGCCCGCCACAGCAGGTAGCACCCGATGGCCGTGCCGAACACCACGATCACCGTCTTCAACACCACCTGCGGCAGCCGGCGGGCCAGCCGCGCGCCCGCGTACCCACCGAACAGGGTGGCCGGCGCGACCACCGCGACCGCCGCCCAGTTCACCGGGCCGAACAGGGCGAACACGACGAGCGTGGTCAGCCCTACCACCGCCGAGAGCAGGTTCTTCACCGCCGACACCCGGGCCAGCGTCGTGTCCAGCACCAGCGCCAACCCGGCCACCAGCATCACCCCGAGGGCCGCGCCGAAGTAGCCGCCGTACACGGTGCCGAGCGCGACCATGGTCTGGACCGTGACGGTACGGCGGCGCGCGCTGAGTCGCTCCGGGTGGCCGACCAGCCGGCGCAGCGGACCCTGGAACGCGAGTACGGCTGTCGCGCCCAGCACCAGGAACGGCACCACCAGCTCGAACGCGCGCGCCGGGGTGGCGAGCAGCAGCGCGCACCCGGCGATCGTGCCGAGCACGGCGGTGGGCAGCAGCGACCACAGTTCCCGCCCGCGCGGCAGGTCCACCCGGCTGCCCGCCACGCTCGCCACGTACCCGGGAAAGACCGACACCGAGTTGGAGACGTTGGCCGCCACCGGCGGCAGGCCGGTCGCGATCATCGCCGGGAACGTGATCAGCGAGCCACCACCGGCCACCGCGTTGACTGTGCCCGCGGCGAGACCGGCGGCGAGCAGGAGCGCGGCGTCGGAGAGATCCATGGTCCCCCGAGGCTAGTACGGCGCCAGCCTCGTTGCCGCGCTGGCCTTGCGCGTCCCGTATGCGGTCTGTTCTGGCTTTGCGTGCTGCCCTGGCTCGGGGTGGACCGGGGTGGAAATGGCGGCGGCGGGTGCGTCGTTAGGATGAGGGCGCGACGGACGAGTCGACCGGGCGGTCGCGTCGACGGGCTCCGGCCCGTCGCCGAGGAACGTCCGGACTCCACAGGGCAGGGTGGTTGCTAACGGCAACCCGGGGTGACCCGCGGGACAGTGCCACAGAAAACAGACCGCCGGCCCGTCACGGGACGGTAAGGGTGAAACGGTGGGGTAAGAGCCCACCAGCACCCCGGGTGACCGGGGTGGCTCGGTAAACCCCACCCGGAGCAAGGCCAAGAAAGGGCCGTCACCGCAAGATGACGACCCGCGCAGACGCTTGAGGGCTGCCCGCCCGATGTCTGCGGGTAGGCCGCTGGAGCCTGCCGGCGACGGCAGGCCGAGATGGATGGCCGCCGCCGGTGCGCCTACGGGCGTGCCGGGCACAGAATCCGGCGTACAGGTCGACTCGTCCGTCGCCCACCCCAGGCGCTGCGGGATAGCCGCCGAGCATGCGCTACCTCAGCCGGTCGTTCCTCCTCGGCGCGCCGCACCGCAGGAAGGAGATCGAGCAGTTCCTCGGTCCTCACGGTGAGGGCATCGAGGTTGTCCGCTGGGTGTCCAGCTGGCCATGGCAGGACGGCTGCAACGAAAATCGCTGTCCGGTCGTCGGAGACCGGTGATAGAAAGCCGCGTGGATCAAACTCTCACGTTCGCCGATCACCTGCGGCTGATCAGCGAACGCTCTGCGGCCTTCCGCGCTGCGGTCGCCGCGGCCCCCGCTCTCGACATGCAGGTTCCGACCCACCCCGGCCGGACGCTGTTCGATCTCGTGCAACACGTGGGCTTGGCGCGTCGCAAGTCGGCCGCCATCGTCGCCGCGGGGCCCGCGGACGCACCCCCGGAGAAGTCGGCCTGGGACGACGGCACGGGTGCGCCTCGGGAACGTGAGGCGCTGCTGGCCTGGTGGACCGAGTCCATCGAACAACTGACGAGCGTGCTGCGTGAGGCCGGCCCGGACCGCAGTTGTTGGACGTGGTGGGACGACTCGCCGTCACCGCAGACCTCTGGTGCCTGGGCGCGGCGGCAGGTCCCCGAGATCGCGGTGCACACCTATGATGCCCAGCTCACTCTGGGCGCCCCGCAGCCGTTACCGGAAGAGGTCGCCCTCGACGGTTTCGACGACTGCCAGTTCACCCTCTGCGCGACCACTGTCGCCTGGCCGCATGCCCCCGCCGTCGTCGAGTACCACGCCGTCGAGGGTCGCTCCTGGCGGCTTCGGCTCTCCCGCGACGGCGCACAGGTCGCCCGGCTCACGCCCGCTACCGGAGAGGGTCCCGAAACGGCCGACGCCTCCGCCCGGGGCACGGCGAGTGACCTGGTGCTGTTCTTCTACGGCCGCATACCGCTGGATTCGCTGCAGTTCGAGGGCGACAGTCGCATCTTCGATCAGCTCGCGGCGTGGGACCCGTCCGCGTGACGACCCGATTGTGGTGAACCGCGAGATGGCCGGCAGGCGACGTCTGGTCAGAGCCTTGTCGGATTCCCGACCTGGAGCGCGTCCGATCGGTTGGTCCGCACCTGCGGAAAGTGGCTGACACTCGAACGTCATGGACGAGGAACCTGGTGAAGCGGCTGTCGGTGTCCTGGTCGCGGCGTTGGGCGGCACCGCGAGCGCCGGACTTCAGGCAGCGGCTGAGAAATTGCGTGCGCGAATTCATTCTCAACTGGTGGATGTGGATAGCAGCGAGATCTACGAGAATTGGGAGGTTGCCCCGCGGAGCACCCGGAAGCAGGGCGATCTGGCAGCCGCCATCGGTTTCCTGGCCAGAGACGATCCTGATTTCGGGGCCAACCTGAAGGAGCTGATCGACGAGGCCAGGGCGCTGTCGATCGTGCAGGAGGGCAGGCTGGCCGAGGGAGACCAGGCCGACAGTTCCGTCGAGGACGGTGAAGACTCCAGTTTCGTCAGCGGCCTGGTGTACGGCGATACCTACGTCGACGACTACGCCTCGAACTCACACAGCGCCACGAATTCGAAAGCCGTCATCATCGGTGGCGGAATCGTCGTGGCCTGCTTGCTGGGGCTCGCCATGTTCCTCGGTGTCCGGCAATTCACTGACTCGGGTGAGATAACGGAGGACTCGACCTGTCAGGAATTCCTGGAGGCGCCCGCTGAGGAAGCCCAGCGGGGTCTTGGTCGCATCGGAGCCGAGCTCGGCGTCAATACGGGGGTCCCGCTCGCGCCGAACGCCATTTCCTACGACTGCGGCAGGGAGCCCACCGCGCGCCTGGGTGACGTCGTCCTGCGCTACAGAGGGCAGTTCTGACCGGTAGTCGAGTGCCGGCACGGGAGACGCGGCGACGGTGCCGGGGCCTGCGACGGGTGCCGGGCGGTCGGACGGCTTGGGGATGCGGGGGGGCGGCGTGTGGGACGCTGCGGAGGTGATCGAGCTTGCGGACATCGAGGCGGCCGCGCACCGGATCGCCGACGTCGTCGTACGTACCCCGACCCTGCCCAGCCCGGGACTGTCCGATCTGCTCGGCGTACCTGTCATCGCCAAGCTGGAGCTGCTGCAACGTACCGGATCGTTCAAGGCCCGGGGCGCGGCGGCGAAGCTGCTCACGCTCGACGACGCCGAGCGGGCGGCCGGGGTGGTCGCGGTCAGCGGCGGCAACCACGGCATCGCGGTCGCGGTGATGGCCGGCGCGCTCGGGGTGGCGGCGACTGTGGTGATGCCCCGCAGCGCGCCCGCCCGCGCGGTCGAGATTGCCCGCGCGGCCGGGGCCGACGTGCGGCTGACCGAGGACATGGCCGGCGCGTTCGCGCTGATGAACCGGCTGCGGGACGACGGAATGACGTTGCTGCACCCGTTCGACGACCCGATCGTGCTGGCCGGGCAGGGCACTGTCGGGCTGGAGTTGGCCGACGACGCCGGTGAGCTGACCGACGTGCTGGTCAGCATCGGCGGGGGCGCGCTGATCTCGGGTGTGGCGGCGGCGCTGCGGGCGCGGCGGCCGGGGGTACGCGTCTGGGGCGTGGAGACCGAGGGCGCGCAGGCGATGTCGCAGGCGCTTGCCAAGGGTGGCCCGGTCGAGGTGCCGCTGTCGTCGATCGTCACCACGCTCAGCGCGCCGAGCGTCTCGCAGCTCACCTACGAGCACGTGACGGCGCTGGTCAGCGACGTCCTCGTGGTCTCCGACGCCGAGGCGGTGCGGGGCACGCTGGAGCTGGCCGAGCACGCCAAGGTGTGGGCCGAACCGGCCGCCGGGTGCCTGCTGCCCGCCGCCCGCCGCGTGGTCGAGCGGGTGGGCGGCGACGTCCGGCTGGGCCTGGTGGTCTGCGGCGGCAACGCCACAGTGGCCGACGTGACCGCGTGGGCCGGCCGCTTCGGCCTCTGACCGCCCGCCGCGTCACACGAGCGGCAGGATCCAGGGGTACGCCGGCCGCCTCGGCCCGGACGGGTGGGACCGGGACGACCGGCGTACGTCAGGACGTGGCCGGGCTGACGCCGTCGAGCAGCTCGGCGAGCCGGGCCGCGGTGGTCGGGGCGTGCAGGTGCAGCCGCGCCACGTTGATGCTGTCGGTGCCGATCACGGCGAGCAGCGCCTGCCCGTTGATCGCGTACACGCTGAGGTAACCGCCCGCGTTGCGCACTGTGGACTGCTGGAAGTCGCCCTGTTCGAGCCGGAAACCGACCTGGCGGCCGAGGCCGTACATGGTGGCGGCGAGCGCGGCCAGGTCGTCCGGGTCGGCGCCGTTCTGCAGGTTGTGCGTGACGAGCAGGCCGTCGACGCCGCCGAGGACGCAGCCGTGCACGCCGGGGATCTGCAACCGCAGCGCGGACAGCTCCTGGCCGATGGCCGGGTACGGCAGCGCCGGGTTGCCGGCCAGCGATGGCGGCAGCGCGCGTAGTGGCGGCAGCGTGCCGGCCTGGGCGCGCGAACGGCGGGGGAGGTCGTCCACCCGGCTCACAGTTCCAGGCTCTCCTCGATCGTGCGCAGTTGGTGCCGCGCCATCGCGAGGTTGGCCCGGCTCTTGCTCACCATCAGGTAGAGGAACAGGCCCTTGCCGGTGCGGTTGCTCAGCGGGCGGATCAGGTGGTATTGGCTGCCCAGCGTGATCAGGATGTCCTCGATCTCGTCGTCGAGCTTGAGCATCTCGATGGTGCGCAGCTTGGCGCGTACGACGTCGGTGTTGCCGGCGGCGGCGACGGTCAGGTCGATCTCGCCGGTGCCACCGGCGACGCCGAGGGTCATGCCACTGGTGTAGTCGACGAGCGCGGCACCGATCGCGCCGTCGATGTTCATCGCGTTCTTCAGCGCGATGTCAAGGTTGCCCACGATTTCTCTCCCCAACTCGGGCCGCTGTCGCCGGAAGCGCGACAGCGGATTCGTCCGTCGAGGCTCGCATATGGAGTCGTGCGGTGCACCAGGGCCACCGGTGATCCACCTGAGCGGGCCCCGCCGGACCGGCCACCGGTCCCGCCGAAGGGGACACACCGTCCCATTGTCGATCACCGTTCGTCCTGCTACCTCGGGGTGCACTCGCCCTATGTAGAGTTCCGATAGAGTACCGCTGTGCGACTGACCATCCCGGTGGTGAAGGTGCTCTCGGCGCTGCTCTCCGAGCCCGAGGGGCCGCGTTACGGGCTCGACCTGATGCGGCTCACCGGCCTGCCCAGCGGGACGCTCTACCCGGTGCTGCACCGCCTCCAGGCGGCCGGCTGGCTTGCCGCCGACTGGGAGGACGTCGACCCGGTCGCCGCCGGCCGCCCGGCCCGCCGCTACTACCGCCTCACCGGCGAGGGCGTCCGGTCCGCCCGGCTGGCGCTGGCCGAGCTGCGTGCCCTCGTACCCGCCGAACGTGCCGGTGGCGCGGACCCGGCCGGGGCGCCGGCGTGGTGACCCGGCGGGTGGCGATGCTGCTGTTGCGCGTCGCGGCGCGCCGCTGGCCGGTGGAGCTACGCGCCGACCTGGCCCGGGAATGGGACGCCGAGCTGCACGAGCTGGCCCGGACCAGCCGGCGGTGGGGAATGCTCCGGTTCGCCGGGAGCCTCGCGGCCGCCCGGTCGGCCACGCCACTGACCGGCCGGGCCGGGTCGCGGCGGCTGGGGCGTACCGCAGGGGTGTTGCTGTTCGCGCCGCCGGCCTGCCTCGCGGTCCTCGCGGTCGCGGCCGCGGTGATGGCCCTGGCGCACGGGTGGCTGGAGATGCGCGCCGCCGCGCAACTGCCGGCCTGGTCCGGGCTCACCGCGCTGCTCGGCGTGGCGCTCGCGCTCGTCGTCGCCCGGGCCGCCCGCCGGACCGTACGCGTGGGGGCGCTGCCCACCGCGCTCGGCGTGGTGCTGCCGATCGCCGCGACGGTGACCGTCACGTCGGCGCTGCTCGCCGCCCGAGGCGAGAGCCGGGTCTGGGAGAGAGCATCAGGGCTGCTGCTCTGGCTGGGCCTGCTGACGGCGGCGCTCTGGGCCGCCGGGGCGCTGGCGCGACGGGGCCGGCTCCGCCTCGCGTGGCTGCTCGGGCTGGCCGGCGCGCTGGTGGCGGCGGACGCGGCGGTGGTGCTCGCGGTGGTCACCTCGATCCCGGCCGGCGCACCGGTGGCGGACGGCCTGCCGCCGGACTCGGTGGACCGGATCTCCGCGCCGCTCTGGCTGTTCACCTGCTGGACCGACTCCTCGTTCGGGCTGCCCCGGCCGACCGGGTGGGAACGGTTCCTCATCACCGACCGGGTGCTCGTCGAGCCGATCTTTTACCTGGCCTGCACGCCCTACGCCGTGGCGTACGCGATCACGGCGGCCCGGCCGGCGCCGGCCGCCGTGGCCGGTCCGGCGCCCGTACCGGTCCTCGCCTGAGCGGTCAGGCGCTCCAGCTCAGCGCCCGGCCCGCCCGCTCGTAGTGCCGCGCCAGCTCGGCGTCGATCCGCGCGGCCCGCTCCTCGGTGAGCGTCACGGCCGGATCCTGCCACTGCCGCGCGCCGAGCATCCGGTGCCGCAGGCCGTTCGGCGGGTGGGTGGCGAACAGCGAGGTTTCCTCCCGGACGGTGAGCTGGCGTTCCAGCGACAGCCGTTCGGTAGCGGCGTCCAGCGCGCGCCCCGTCTCCACCCGCCAGGCGTCCGGCCCGTGGCCGCCGCGTACCGCGTTGCGCACCGCTGTGGCCACCGAGTCGGTCCGCAGCGTCGTGTCCAGCAGCCGGGTCGCGCCCGCCGTGCCGCCGGCGCGGGCGGCCATCTCGTCGGCCAGGTACTCGGCCCGCTGACTGTCGCGCAGCGCGGTGGCGACGAGCACCACGTGCCCGGCGAACAGCAGCCGGGACAGCGTCCAGGAGGCGAGGTGCCCGAGCCACTCGCCGACCATCACCAGCAGCCCGCCGCCGTCGGACCCGCCCCGCGGCCGGAACAGGTCGGCGGCGTTGCCGAGCATGGTCAGCGCCGGCTGGGTCACCGGCCCGCGGCGTACGTCGCCGTTGACGAAGTGGCCCAGCTCGTGGCCGAGCAGCGCGACCCGCGACGGGCCGTCCAGCGCGCCCCACAGCGGCAGACCGAGGCCGAGTACGCGCCGCCGCCGCAGCCCCACCGCTGTCGCGTACGCGTTGATGCCGCCGTCGACGCCGATCACGTGCGGCACCGGCGCGCCCACCGCCGACGCCACCTCCCGGACCAGCGCGTGCAGCTCCGGCGCGTCCCGTTCGGTGAGCACGTCCAGGTCCGGGTCGACCCGGCCGAAACGCGGGCGCAGCGCCACCGCCAGCGCGATCAGCGCCACGCCGCCGACCACGGCGAGGTTCGGGAAGGGGTACGCGAACAGCAGCCACACCCCGGCCACCGCGAGTCCGGCCACGCCGAGCAGGAGGAGCACCGAGATGCCGGCGACGAGGACGCCGGTGAGCCCGCGCCCGGTCGACTCCAGCGGCCGGCCGGCCAGTGCGGCGTACTGCTGACGGGTCAGCCGTGCGGCGAGCCGGTGGGTCCGCCGGTCGATCCACGACCAGCCGAACTCCGGCGCCTGGCGGCCCGCGTCATAGGTGTCGAGGTTCCAGTCGCATCCGGCGCACCACGGCAACGCCCCGTCCAGCGACACCGGCGTCGCGCCGCATCGCGGACAGGCCCCCGTGCCCGTCGTCTTGATGATCACGAGCGCTGATCCTGTCCGGTTCGCACCGGTGCCGGTACCGGCCGTTCGGACGAGGACAGGGCTCGCGCCGGTCTTCCGCCGTTCCCCGTCGCAACTCCCCGACCAGGTCTAATGTGGAGAAGAGTGACTATTTGCGCCGTTCCGGTGGCGGACGGGCGGTTCGCGGTGCACAGTGATCGCATGAGCGACGACGGAAGTGGTGGGCACTACTACTGGTGCACGCGACACCACCGGGTCGAGACCGATGCCGACGTGTGCCCCGCACGGCATGTTCTCGGACCGTACGCCTCAGCCGCCGACGCGGACAACGCCCTGCAGACGGTGCGGGAGCGGAACGACGCGTGGGACGCCGAGGACGCCCGTTGGGCCGGGGAGGGCCGCTAGACGGCGCGGGAGGGCCCGCGTCGAGGTGATCCGTGCTCCGCGAGGGCGAGAGCACGTCCCCAGGAAAGGGAACCGAGATGGCCGAAGCACAGCAGGCCACCCGCCCGGCCGCGAAACGGACGACCGCGAAGAGGACCACCGCGGGCAGGTCGACCACGGTCACCAAGGCGTCGCCGAACGCCTCGGGTGCCGGCGCCGGACGGACGCCGGCGAAGAAGGCGGTGGCGAAGAAGGCGGCCGCCAAGAAGGTCGTGTCGGCGGTCCGCAGGGCCCCGGCCACGAAGGCCACCACCAGGACGACCGCCAAGAAGACCACCGCGAAGAAGGCAGGCACCCGGACGGCGCCGGCCGGCCGGGCCACCGCCAAGAGCGAGCCCGCCAAGAAGGCCACCGCCAAGAAGACGACAGCGAAGAAGACCACGGCGGCGAAGAAGACCACCGCCGCCCGCAAGAGCACGGCGGCGAAGTCGACGGTTACCGCGCGCAAGAGCACCACCGCGAAGAAGGCGCCGGCCCGCAAGACGACGACCGCGAAGAAGACGGCGGCGGCGACGAAGGCGACCGGAGCGCGGAAGGTCACCGCGGCGGCGAAGAAGACCACCGCCGCCAAGAAGACCACAGCGGCGAAGAGGGCCCCGGCGAAGAAGACCACGGCCTCGACCCGCCCCACGGCGCGCAAGGCGGCGGCCAAGAAGGCGCCCGCGCGCAAGACCACCACCGCGCGCAAGACCACCACCACGGCGAAGAAGACCACCGCCGCGAAGAAGGCGCCCGCCCGCAAGACCACCGCCGCCAAGAGCATCGCCCGGAAGGCGCCGGCCCGCCGCGCCTGACCCCCGCCGCCCTCCCGCGCGGCGCCGGGCGGACACGGCGCTCGCCCCGGAGGGCGGAACGAGCGGGGCGCTGTCAGGATTGACGGCGTGGTGATCCGACGCGTACTGGCGCCCCGTATCGACTTCGGCGCGCTGCGCCGCGAGCTGGGACTGCCCGAGAGCTTCCCGGCCGCGGCGCCGCGCGAGGCCGACCTGGCCGCCGCCGCGCCGCCGCCCGCCGTCGCCGACCGGACCGACATCCCGTTCGTCACCGTCGACCCGGCGAGCTCGCGCGACCTCGACCAGGCCATGCACCTCACCCGCCGTCCCGGCGGCGGCTACCGCGTCCGGTACGCGATAGCCGACGTCCTGACGCACGTACGCCTCGGTGGTGACCTGGAGGCCGAGACGTGGCGCCGGGGACAGACGGTCTACCTGCCCGACGGCAACGTGCCGCTGCACCCGCACACGCTCAGCGAGGGTGCGGCCAGCCTGCTGCCCGACGCCGACCGGGCCGCCGTGCTCTGGACCGTCGACCTGGACGCCGACGGCGGCACCGTCGCGGTCACCCTGGAGCGGGCGCTGGTGCGCAGCCGGGCCAAGCTCGACTACGGCGGCGTGCAGCGCGACGCCGACGCCGGCCGGCTGCCCGAGCCGATCGCCCTGCTGCCCGAGATCGGTGCGCTGCTCACCGCCCGGGGCCTGAGCCGGGGCGCGATCAACCTGCCGCTGCCGGAGCAGGACGTCGAGCCCGACGGCGACGGGTGGCGGCTGGTGCTGCGCGGCCCCGGCCCGATGGAGGAGCACAACGCCCAGATCTCGCTGCTGACCGGGATGGCCGCCGCCGACATCATGCTGGCCGGCCGGATCGGGCTGCTGCGCACCATGCCCGGCCCGCGCCCGGAGGCGGTCGAGCGGCTGCGGCTGGCCGCCGGACCGCTCGGCGTGCCCTGGCCGGACGGCACCCCGGTGGGCCAGGTGCTCGACGGGCTGGACACCTCCCAGCCCCGGGTCGCCGCCTTCGTCGACCAGGCCGCCGAACTGATGCGCGGCGCGGCGTACACCGCCTTCGACGGGGAGCTGCCCGAGCAGCCCGGGCACGGCGGGGTGGCCGCCGCGTACGCGCACGTCACGGCGCCGCTGCGCCGCCTGGCCGACCGCTACGCCACCGAGGTCTGCCTGGCGCTGCACGAGGGCCGCGAGGTGCCCGAGCAGGTCCGGGCGGCGCTGCCGAAGCTGCCCGAGGTGATGGCCGCGACCGACCGGACCGCTGGAGCCGCCACCCGGGGCGCCGTGGAACTGGCCGAGGCGGTGCTGCTCGCGCACCGGGTGGGGGAGACGTTCGAGGCGGCGGTGCTCGACGTGGACGAACCGCGTCCGGCGGGCAACGGACGCCCCGGCCGTCAGCCCGGCGGCACGATCGCACTGGACGAGCCGCCGGTGCGCGCCCGCTGCACCGGCGAGCTGCCGCTCGGCGAACGCGTCCGGGTACGCCTCACCGCCGCCGATCCGGCCCAGCGCCGGGTCGCCTTCGAACGGGCGTGACCAGCGCGGCGATTGTCACAGCGACGGGATGCACCGCACGCCGCCGCGCTTTGCGAGGATGAGCCCATGGCTTACGACGCGACCACGCTGCCCGACGTCTCCGGGCTGACCGTCGGCATCATCGGTGGCACCGGCGACCAGGGACGGGGGCTCGCCTACCGGTTCGCCCGGGCCGGGCAGACGGTGCTGATCGGCTCCCGCACCGCCGAGCGGGCCACCCAGGCCGCCGCCGAGATCGCCGCCCTGCCCGGCGTACCGGAGGGCGCCGTCGTGTCCGGCGGCGACAACGAGGACGTCGCCCGGCGCAGCGACGTGGTGATCGTCGCGGTGCCGTGGGACGGGCACGCCGCCACCGTCGCCGCGCTCGCCGAGCCGCTGGCCGGCAAGATCGTGGTGGACTGCGTCAACCCGCTCGGCTTCGACAAGCAGGGCCCGTACGCGCTCACCGTCGCCGAGGGCAGCGCCGTGCAGCAGGCCGCCGCGCTGCTGCCCGAGTCCCGGGTCTGCGCCGCGTTCAACCACGTCAGCGCGCCGCTGCTGGCCGACCCGGAGATCGACCGGATCGACCTGGACGTGCTGATCTGCACCGAGGACCGGGAACTCGTGGGCGTGGTCGGCGCGCTGGCCGCGCGGATCCCCGGCATGCGGGGCATCTACGCCGGGCGGCTGCGCAACGCCCACCAGATCGAGGCGTTCACCGCCAACCTGATCGCGATCAACAAGCGCTACAAGGCGCACGCCGGCATCCGGGTAACCGACCTCTGACGTGCCGCGCCGTCGCCGCCCACGCCGTCGCGTGGACGGGCGGCGCGTTCGGCGCGCCGATGGCGCGTGTTAAGAGGTCCTAACTTTTTGAGGGTGGGCGTAACCGACTGGATGTGAGGGTCGTTTCGTCTGAACGTGAGGAGGGGTGAGCAGCCGCCGTG
>NZ_JBEZMS010000033.1:0-60265 GCF_040652815.1 Micromonospora sp. NPDC048169 | reverse complement strand
CGCTGCGCTCGGCCGGGATCCCGGGCGACCTCGCCGCCGCCGCGCTCACCCAGGCGGAGCTGCGCCGCCGGGCGGCGGGCAAGTTCGGCCCGGCCGCCGCCGGGATGTTCCTCACCCGGGCGGGACTGGAGCAGGCCACCCGCCGCGCGGTCGCCGACCGGCGGGCCGCGCGGCTGCGGGCCGCGGGCGTGACCACGCTCGCCGACCTGGGGTGCGGCCTGGGCGCCGACGCGCTCGCCGCGGGCCGCGCCGGCATCCGGGTGTACGCGGTGGAGGCCGATCCGCTGACTGCCGCGATGGCCGCCGCGAACGCCGAGGCGGCCGGGCTCGCCGGCCTGGTGACTGTCGAGTGCGGCGACGCCACGGCCTTCGACGTGACGGGTGTCGACGCCGTGTTCTGCGATCCGGCGCGGCGGCGGGCCGGCACCGGGCGGCGCGTGTTCGACCCGAACGCCTACTCGCCACCGTGGGACTTCGTCACCGGCCTGGCCGCGCGGGTGCCGCGCACAGTGGTCAAGGTGGCGCCCGGGCTGGACCACGCGCTGATCCCGGCCGGCGCCGAGGCGGAGTGGGTGAGCGTGGACGGCGACCTGGTCGAGGCGGCGCTGTGGTGCGGCGAGCTGGCCGGCGTCCCCCGCCGAGCCACCCTGCTGCGCGAGAAGGAAGGGCCCCTTCTTAACGCCTCCGGTAGTAAAAGGGTCCCTTCCTATCACCTCACCGGCACCGGCGCGGCCGAGGCGGAGGTGGGGCCGGTCCGGCGCTTCCTGTACGACCCGGACCCGGCGGTGGTCCGCGCCCACCTGGTCGCCGAGCTGGCCACCGACCTGGACGCCACGCTCGCCGACCCGTCGATCGCCTACCTGTACGCCGACGAGGCCCGGCCCACCCCGTTCGCCCGCTGTATGGAGATCACCGACGTGCTGCCGTTCTCGTTGAAGCGGCTGCGCGCCCTGCTGCGGGAGCGGCGGGTCGGCCGGGTGGAGATCCGCAAGCGCGGGTCGGCGCTGGAGCCGGAGAAGCTGCGCCGTGACCTGCGGCTGTCCGGCGACGAGGCGGCCGGCCTGACGCTGACCCGGGTCGCGGGCAACCCCACAGTGCTCGTCTGCCGGCCGGTTCCGGCCGGCGGCTGACCCGGCACGCGGTTTCGGCTCGCGCCCGGTCCCCGGCCGGGCTAGCTTGAGCCGGTGGCTGGCCCTGGCACTCCGGCGATCGCGTTGCTGAGCAAGCGGAAGATCGCGCACAGCACCCACACCTACGACGTCTCGCCGGACGCGCCGAACTACGGCGCGCTCGTCGCCGCCGCGCTCGGGGTGGCGCCGGAGCGGGTGTTCAAGTCGCTCGTCACCGAGGTCGACGGCGGGCTGACCGTGGCGGTGGTGCCGGTGACCGGTGAGCTGGACCTGAAGGCGCTCGCCGCCGCGGCCGGCGGCAAGCGGGCGACGATGGCGGACCGGGCCGTGGCCGAGCGGGCGACCGGATACGTGCGCGGCGGGATCAGCCCGCTCGCGCAGCGCAAGCGGCTACCGACGGTCATCGACGCCTCCGCGCTGGCGCACCCGACGGTGTACGTCTCGGCGGGGCGGCGCGGCCTCCAGGTGCAGCTCGCGCCGACGGATCTGGTGGCGCTCACCGGGGCGGCGACGGCATCGATCGCCGCCGTCTGAGCGGGCGCGTGACGGTGCGTGTGGGAGCGTTCCCGGTGCACCCCTCCCGGCGGTGTCTCGCGGGTGACAACCGCGTTGCTGAATTGTTACCGCCGCCAACAAACTTCTGACCTCGGCAGTCTTGCGGCGCATGGGTGACGGGGAATACGTTGCCGGGCACAACAAAACATCACCACTCCCCCACCTCCGAAAGGACCCTGCACATGCGCAAGGGCTTCCTCACCTTCGCGGCCGTCGGTCTCCTCGCGACCGGCAGCATGGCCGCCTGCGGCGACGACGGCGGCTCCTCGAACGAGGCCGGCGGCTCCAACGCCAAGAAGCCGAAGATCGGCGTGATCCTGCCGGACAGCAAGTCCTCCGCCCGCTGGGAGGGCGCGGACCGCAAGTACCTGGAGGCGGCGTTCAAGGCCGCCGGCGTCGACTACACGATCCAGAACGCCCAGGGCGACAAGTCCGCCTTCTCCACCATCGCCGACGGCATGCTGACCAGCGGCGTCACCGCGCTCATGATCGTCAACCTGGACTCCGGCACCGGCAAGGCCGTGCTGGAGAAGGCCAAGTCGCAGGGCGTGGCCACTATCGACTACGACCGGCTGACGCTGGGCGGCTCGGCCCAGTACTACGTCAGCTTCGACAACGAGGCGGTCGGCAAGCTCCAGGGCGAGGGATTGAGCAAGTGCCTCACCGACAAGGGCGCGCAGAAGCCGAAGATCGCCTACCTGAACGGCTCCCAGACCGACAACAACGCCACCCTGTTCAAGAACGGCTACGACTCGATCCTCAAGCCGAAGTTCGACGCGGGTGAGTACACGAAGGGCCCGGACCAGAACGTCCCGGACTGGGACAACGCGCAGGCCGGCGTGATCTTCGAGCAGATGCTCACCCAGGAGAAGGGCAAGATCGACGGCGTCCTGGCCGCCAACGACGGCCTGGGCAACGCGGCCATCTCCGTACTGAAGAAGAACCAGCTCAACGGCAAGGTGCCGGTGACCGGCCAGGACGCCACGGTCCAGGGCCTGCAGAACATCCTCGCCGGTGACCAGTGCATGACCGTCTACAAGGCGGTCAAGAAGGAGGCGGACGCCGCCGCCGACCTGGCCATCGCACTCGCCAAGGGCGAGCGCAAGGACACCGGCCAGACGGTCAAGGACCCGGAGGGCAAGCGGGACGTCCCGTCCGTGCTGCTGGAGCCCAAGGCCATCTACAAGGACAACGTCAAGGACGTGGTGGCCGACGGCTACGTCACCAAGGAAGAGCTCTGCACCGGCGCCTTCGCCAAGCTCTGCACCGACGCCGGCGTGAGCTGACCCACCCGGCTCAAGCGACGCCCGGTACGGGGGAACCCGTGCCGGGCGGCGCCCGCGCCGGACGGGATCCGAGACCTCCCTCCGCCCAAAGGAGAACCCCGTGTCCGCAACCCCCCTGCTGGAGCTACGCGGGATCGACAAGAGCTTCGGTCCCGTCCAGGTGCTGCGCGACGTCGCCTTCGCCGCGCACCCGGGCGAGGTGACCGCCCTCGTCGGCGACAACGGCGCCGGCAAGTCGACCCTGGTCAAGTGCATCAGCGGTATCCACCCCACCGACGCCGGCGAGTTCCTCTTCGACGGCCGGCCGGTGACCATCAACAGCCCCCGCGACGCCGCCGACCTCGGGATCGAGGTCGTCTACCAGGACCTCGCGCTCTGCGACAACCTCGACATCGTGCAGAACATGTTCCTCGGCCGGGAGAAGCGCAGCGGCATCGTGCTCGACGAGCCGACCATGGAGCAGATGGCCGCCGAGACGCTCGCCGGACTGAGCGTGCGCACCGTGAAGTCGCTGCGCCAGCACGTGGCCAGCCTCTCCGGCGGCCAGCGGCAGACCGTCGCCATCGCCAAGGCCGTGCTCTGGAACAGCCGGCTCGTCATCCTGGACGAGCCGACCGCCGCGCTCGGCGTCGCGCAGACCGCCCAGGTGCTGGAACTGGTCCGCCGGCTGGCCGACAACGGCCTGGCCGTGGTGCTCATCTCGCACAACATGAACGACGTCTTCGCCGTCTCCGACCGGATCGCCGCGCTCTACCTCGGCCAGATGGTCGCCCAGGTCAAGACCACCGACATCACCCACTCGCAGGTGGTCGAGCTGATCACCGCGGGCCGGTCCGGCAACCTCGGTCTCACCACCGAGCCGGGCAACGGCACCGAATCCGCCGACGCAACCTCGGGAGCCCTCCGATGACCGCCACCGCCGTGAAGAAGGAGGGGCCGGCCGCCGTCACGCCCGCACCCTCCGTCGGCGACCACGTCCGCAACTACCTCGCCCGGGTACGCGGCGGCGACCTGGGCGCCCTGCCCGCGGTCAGCGGCCTCGTCGTGCTCTGTGTGGTGTTCACCATCGTGCGCCCGGTGTTCTTCTCCGCGGGGAACTTCGCCAACCTCTTCACCCAGGGCGCGGCGGTCACCGTGATCGCCATGGGGCTGATCTTCGTGCTCCTGCTCGGCGAGATCGACCTCTCCGCCGGCTTCGCCAGCGGCGTCTGCGCCGGAATCCTGGCGAACGTGGTCAGCGTGCTCGGTTACCCGTGGTACGTCGCCGTCCTCGCGGCCCTGCTCACCGGCGTGCTGATCGGCCTGATCCTCGGGTTCCTGGTCGCGAAAGTGGGAATCCCGTCCTTCGTGGTGACGCTGGCCGGCTTCCTCGCCTTCCAGGGCGTGGTGCTGCTGCTCATGAAGGAGGGCAGCAACATCTCGATCAGCGACGACGTGATCGTCGGCATCGAGAACGGCCGCATCTCGCCGGCCGTCGGCTGGCTGCTGGCCGCCGTCGCGGTCGTCGGCTACGCCGTCGCCCAGCTGCTGCGCCACCGCAACCGGGTCTCCCGGGGCCTGGTGACCGAGCCGACGGCCGTGATCGGCGCCCGGATCGGCGGGCTGGCGCTGCTGATCGTGCTCGCGGTCTACGTGCTCAACCAGGAGCGCAGCATCAACCCGCTGATCACGTCGAACAAGGGCATGCCGGTGGTCGTGCCGATCGTCGCGCTCCTGCTGGTGTTCTGGACGTTCGTGCTCAACCGGACGGCCTACGGCCGGCACCTCTACGCGGTCGGCGGCAACGCCGAGGCGGCGCGGCGGGCCGGCATCAACGTGGACCGGCTCAAGATCTCGGCGTTCGTGATCTGCTCGGGCATGGCCGCGGTCGGCGGCATCATCGCCGCCAGCCGGGACCGGTCGGTCGACCCCAACACCGGTGGCAGCAACGTGCTCCTCTACGCCGTCGGCGCGGCCGTCATCGGCGGAACCAGCCTCTTCGGGGGCAAAGGTCGCATGATCAACGCGGTGCTGGGTGGCGCGGTGGTGGCTGTCATCATCAACGGTATGGGACTGCTCGACCTCAGCTCCGGGCTGAAGTTCATCTTCACCGGCCTGGTGCTGCTCCTCGCCGCCGGCGTCGACGCACTGTCCCGGCGACGTTCGGCCGCGACCGGTACCCGCTGATCCGGTCATCGACACCATGGCAGTGGCAATGCGCGCAGGCCCCAGTCAGGACGAGATCCGTCGGCAGAACCTGGGCGCGTTGCTCCGCTACGTGCACGTACACGGGGCCACCACCCGGGCCGAGCTGACCACCGCGCTCGGACTCAACCGCAGCACCATCGGCGCGCTGACCGCCGACCTGGCCGGCGCCGGTCTGGTCAGCGAGGGGACGCCGAAGGAGACCGGCCGGGCCGGACGACCGTCACTCGTCGTCCGGCCCGAGTCGGAGCGGGTCTACGCGTACGCGTACAGCGTCGAGGTGGACCGGCTGCGGGCCGCCCGGGTCGGGCTCGGCGGTGAGGTGCTCGACCGCCGGGAGATGGACCGGCCACGCAGCCTGATCGCCGGGGAGGCCGCCCCGCTGCTCGCCGACGCGGTGAAGGAGATGCACCAGTCGGTGCCCCCGGACGCGGTCTGCGTGGGCGCCGGGGTGGCGGTGTGCGGCATGGTCCGCCGCGACGACGGGCTGGTCCGGCTCAGCCCGACCACCGGCTGGGTGGACGAGCCGATCGGCGCGGCGCTCGCCGTCGAGCTGGGGATAGACGTACCGATTACGGTCGGGAACGTGGCCGACGTGGCCGCGTACGCCGAGCACGCCCGCGGCGCGGCGGTCGGCTGCGACAACGTCATCTACATCTACGGCGACGTCGGCGTGGGCGCGGGCATCATCGCCGGGGGCCGGCGGCTGACCGGGCACGGCGGCTACGGCGGCGAGGTCGGCCACATGGTGGTGGTCCGCGACGGGGTGCGCTGCGACTGCGGCCGGCGCGGCTGCTGGGAGACCGCGATCGGCGAGCACGGGCTGCTGCGCGCCGCCGGCCGGTCCGAGGCGCGCGGCCGGGACGCCCTGCTCGCCCTCTTCGACGCGGCCGACCGTGGCGACGCCCGCGCCCAGACGGCGGTACGGCAGGCCGGCGACTGGCTCGGCTTCGGCGTGGCGAACCTGGTGAACATCTTCAACCCGGAGATGGTGATCTTCGGTGGCACCATGCGCGACCTCTACCTGGCCTCCGCCGCGCAGGTGCGCAGCCGGCTCAACTCCAACGGGCTGCCCGCGTGCCTGGAACACGTGCGGCTGCGTACCCCGAAGCTCGGTGACGACGCGGCGCTGATCGGCGCCGCCGAGCTGGCGTTCGAACGACTCCTCGCCGACCCGCTGAACTGATCGGCCCGCCGATCCGTACCAGTGTGCGGACGGGCGGCCGGCTTGCGCGGCCGTCCACCACACCCCGCGTACCGGTCCGGACCGAGGAGGCACCGCAACCATGGCATCGCTGGAATCCGCACGCCGCAAGCTGGCGCACCGGGTGGTACTGCTGCTCGCCGCGCTGGGCGCGGGGATCGGCGTCGTTCCCGGGACGGCGCAGGCCGCGCCCAACCCCGGCGTGCAGATGAACGCCGCCGACATGACGCTGCTCAACGGCGTACGGCTGGCCGGGTTGTGGGAGATGCCGGCCGGGCAGATGGCGGCCGAGAAGGGCCAGTCCGCCCGGGTACGCGAGGTCGGCGCGGAGATCGCCAAGCAGCACGCGCAGCTGGACCAGCTGGTGGTCGAGGCGGCCAACAAGCTCGGCGCCACCCTGCCGACGGATCCGACCGCCGAGCAGAAGGGGTGGCTGACCGAGATGCAGAACGCCACCGGCGCCCGGTTCGACCAGATCTTCGTCACCCGGCTGCGGGTCGCCCACGGCAAGATCTTCCCGGTGATCGGCGCGGTCCGGGCCAGCACCCGCGACCCGATCGTGCGCAAGCTGGCCGAGGACGCCAACACGTTCGTCAACGACCACATGACCATGCTGGAGAGCACCGGGCTGGTGCGCTGGCAGCAGTTGCCGCCGGCCGCGCTGCCGCCCGCGCAGAGCGACTCGCTCGTCGCCGCCGCCCAGGCCAACGTGGGCAGCGGCGGTGGGCTCCAGGTCGGCACCGGGGTGGTGTGGGCGGTGTTCCTGATCGCGCTCGGCACCGGCGGGTACGCGACCTGGCGGCTGGCCCGCCGCTCCTGAACCGGCCGCCGAACGGGCCCCGGCACGTCCGCCGGGGCCCGTCGCGCGTCCTCAGCCGTGCCAGGACCGCCACAGCGCGGCGTACGAGCCACCGGCCGCGACCAGTTCGTCGTGTGAGCCCAGCTCGGTGATCCGGCCGTCGGCGACCACCGCCACGCGGTCCGCGTCGTGGGCGGAGAAGAGCCGGTGCGCGATGGCGATGACGGTGCGGCCGTGCAGCACCGCCGACAGCGACCGTTCCAGGGCCCGGGCCGCCCGCGGGTCGATCAGCGAGGTGGCCTCGTCCAGCACCAGCGTGTGCGGGTCGGCGAGCACCAGCCGGGCCAGCGCGAGCTGCTGCGCCTGCGCGGGGGTGAGCGGGTGGCCGTCCGCGCCGACCGGCGTGTCCAGCCCGTCCGGCAGGGCCAGCGCCCAGTCCAGCGCGTCGACGGCGGCCAGCGCCGCGCGTACCCGCGCCGGGTCGGCGTCCGGCCGGACCATCGCCACGTTGTCGGCGAGCGTACCGATGAACACGTGGTGCTCCTGACTGACCAGCGCGACGTGGGTACGCAGTTCGGCCAGGGGCATGCCGGCGAGCGGCCGGCCGTCCACCGTCACCGCGCCGGCGCTCGGCGCGTGCACGCCCGCCAGCAGCCGGCCCAGCGTCGACTTGCCCGCACCGGACGGGCCGACCATCGCCAGCCGCTCCCCCGGCCGGGGTTCCAGCGTCACGCCGTGCAGCACGTCGTGCCCCGGGCGGTACGCGTACCGGACGTCGTGCGCGGCGAGCCGGCCCGCGCCGCCCGCACTGCCCGGAGCGGCGGCGCGCTCGTCCGGCGTGGCGAATGCCTTGGCGCGCTCGTCCGGCTCGGCGGCCACCCCCAGCAGCCGGGCCAGCGACGCGCCGCCGACCTGGAACTCGTCCAGCCAGCCGAGCAGCCGCTCGATCGGGTCGGTGAGCTGCTGGGCGTAGAGCGTGGCGGCGGTGACCTGGCCGAGGGTGGCCCAGCCCTTCAGGTGGAACCAGCCGCCGATGAGCAGGGTCGCCACCATCGGCACCAGGTAGCCGAACTCGGCCACCGGCCAGAACACGGTCCGCAGGTAGAGCGTGTAACGCTCGGCCGCGTACGACCGGCGGATGTCCGCGTCGCCGCGAGCCCGGCGGCGGGCCGCCTGCCGCAGCGCCTCGGTGGTCCGCGCCCCCTCGACCGTCTCGCTGATCCCGTCGGTGATGTCCGAGTAGGCGGCGTTCTCCCGCAGGTAGCCCTGCGGCGCGCGGCGCAGGTACCAGCGCGTGCCGGCCCACAGCACCGGCACCGACAGCAGGCTGGGCAGCGCCAGCAGCGGGCCGGTCAGCACCAGCGCGCCGAGGATCAGCAGCACTGTGAGCGCCGCGATGAGCGTCTCCGGCCCGGCGAACCGGACCGTGCGGGACAGCGCGGCGACGTCCCGCGAGGTGCGGGTGAGCAGGTCCCCGGTGCCGGCCCGCTCCACTGTGGCGAGCGGCAGCGCGAGCACCCGGTCGACGAACTCCTCCCGCAGCTCGGCGAGCACCCGCTCACCGAGCCGGGCGGAGGCCAGGTGCGCGAAGCGGACCAGCACCGCCTGCACCACCACGAACGCGGCGATGGCCGCCACGACCCGGTCCACGGTCGTCGCGGCGATGCCCTGGGAGATCCCCTGCACCAGGTCACCGAGCAGGCGCGGGGCGACGAGCCCGGCCCCGGCGGCGAGCGCGTGCAGACCGAGCACGGCGGCCAGGCCGCGCGGGTGACGGCGGATCAGCTCCCGCGCGTACCGGCGGACCTGGGCGCCGTCGGCGACGGGCAGCGCGTTGCTCATCGGTCTTCCTCCCGGCTCACCGTGGCGGCGTAGCGCGGCTCGGTGGCGAGCAGTTCCTCGTGCCGGCCCTCGGCGACGACCTTGCCGTCCTCCACGAAGACGACGTGGTCGGCGTGACCGAGCACCAGTGGGCTCGTGGTGCAGACGAGCGTGGTGCGGCCGCGACGGGCCGGGCCGAGCCGTTCGGCGACGCGCGCCTCGGTGTGCGCGTCCACCGCGCTGGTCGGCTCGACCAGGATCAACGTCTCCGGGTCGGCGACGAGCGCGCGGGCCAGCCGCAGGCGTTGCCGCTGCCCGCCGGAGAACTCCCGGCCGCGTTCGGCCACCTCGCTGTCCAGGCCGCCGGGCAGCGCCTCGACGATGTCGGTGGCGCTCGCCGCGGCAAGCGCCGCCTCCACCACCCCGGGCCCGGCCCGGTCGTGCGGGTCCAGCTCCGTGCGCAGCACGCCGCTGAACAGCTGCGCGTCGTTGTCGGCCACCAGGATCCGCTCGCGCACCGTCGCCAGCGCCACCTCCCGCAGCGGTACGCCGTGCAGCGTGACGTCCCCGTCGGCGTACCGGCCGAGGCGGTCGGCGATCTCGGTGGCGTCCTGCGGGGTGGCGGCGGCCAGCGCGGTGAGCCGGCCCGGTCGCAGCACCAGCCCGGACCGAACGTCCGCCAGCTCGCCCGGCCCGGCCGGCACCGGCACCGGGGTGGCCGGGTCGGTGAACTCCGGCGCGAGCCGCAACAACCGGACCACCCGGCGGGCCGCCACGTGCCCGCGGGTCAGCTTGTCGGCCGCCTCGGTCAGGTTGCGCAGCGGGCTGACCAGGAACGCGGTGTAGCCGTAGAACGAGACGAGCTCGCCGGCGCTGATCTCGCCGCGCAGCGCGAACCGGGCGCCCAGCCAGGTCACCAGCACCACGAAGACGCCGGGCAGCAGGATCTGCGCGGCCTGCAACAGCGACTCGACGCGGGCGACCCGCAGCCCGTCCGCGCGCAACGCCTGCGACCGTTGCCGGTAGCGCTCGGAGAGCACCGGCTCGCCGCCGACACCGCGCAGCACGCGCAGGCCGGAGACGATGTCCGCGGCCCGGGCGGTGAGCCGGCCGGTGGAGTCCCGGTACGCGGCCTGCTGCCTGTGCAGCGGGCGGATCAGCAACGCCACGAGCGCCATCAGCAGTGGCACGCCGAGCACCACCACAAGACCGAGCGCCGGGGAGGCGCTGAGCAGGATCACCGCGACGGTGACGATGCCGACCACCGAGCCGACGCCCCGGGCGGTGATGTCGATGGCGCTGCCGATGTGCTCGATGTCGGCGGTGCCGATGCTCACCACCTCGCCGGCCGCGACCCGTCGGGGCAGCGCGGCGCCGAGCCGGTTGGTGGCGTCCACTGTGACCTGCACCGTGCGGTAGGCGGCGCCGAGCCAGTTGTGCACCGCGCAGCGGTGGCGCAGGATCCCGGCGACGGCCTGCACCAGGCCCAGCCCGAGCAGGACCAGGCTCCAGCGCACCAGCGCGTCCGGATCGCGTTGGGCCAGGCCGGCCTCCACGGCGCGGCCGAGCACGGCCGGCACCAGCGCCTGGGCCAGCATCCAGATCACGCCGAGCGCGAGACCGGCGCCGAAGAAGACGGGGTGCCGCCCGGCGAGCCACACGAGATACCGGGTGGCCGACCGCGCGTCGGGGGTGCCGGGATCACCGGCCGGTGAGAAGCGCATGACCCACCGACGCTAGGTGCCGGGACGACCCGGGCGCCAACCAATTCCGGCCGCCGTGACGACCCTCGCGTCAGCGGTCCACCTGGGTGAAGTCCCAGCTGTGCGGCGGGCGCGCGATCAGCCGGGCCGGCGGCTCGGGCAGCTCACGGGGGTTGTTCCGCCACTTGGAGATGACCACAAGCCGGTGGTCCGTGGAGGAGAACACCTCGCTGGAGACGTGCATGGGGTCGTGCTCGAAATCAGGCAGCGCGGTCTCGCAGACCCAGGTGATCAACTCGGCGAAGCCGTACGACTCGGCCTTCGCCTCCCACATCCGGACGATCATGTCGGTCCCCTCCCCGCTCACACACTGACCACTGTCAGCGGCATCGCCGAGTCGGCCGGCAGGTCCAGCCGGCTCGGCGCGACGCCCGCGGCGACCAGGTGGGAGCCGAGCGCGGCCACCATCGCGCCGTTGTCCGTGCAGAGCTTCGGCCGGGGCGTACGCACCCGGATGCCGTGCCGGCCGGCCCGCTGCTCGGCCATCGCCCGCAGCCGGGAGTTGGCCGCCACGCCACCGCCGATCACCAGCGTGTCGATGCCGCTGCTGCGGCAGGCGTCGATCGCCTTGCCGACCAGCACGTCGCAGACCGCCTCCTGGAAGGACGCGGCCACGTCGGCGACCGGCACCGGCTCACCGGCCCGCTGCCGCGCCTCCACCCAGCGGGCCACAGCCGTCTTCAGGCCGGAGAAGGAGAAGTCGTACCGGTGCCCGGCCAGGTCCTTCGCGGCGGTCAGCCCGCGCGGGAAGGCGATCGCCGCCGGGTCGCCGGACCGCGCCTCGCGGTCGATGTACGGCCCGCCGGGGAACGGCAGCCCGAGCAGCCGGGCCACCTTGTCGAACGCCTCCCCCGCCGCGTCGTCGATGGTGGCGCCCAGCGGTACGACGTCACGGGCCAGGTCGTCGACACGCAGCAGCGAGGAGTGCCCGCCGGAGACCAGCAGCGCGATCGCGGGCTCGGGCAGCGGGCCGTGTTCGAGCGTGTCCACAGCCACGTGCGCGGCGAGGTGGTTCACGCCGTACACCGGCTTCTCCGCCGCCACCGCGTACCCCTTGGCGGCGGCGACCCCGACGAGCAGCGCGCCGGCCAGGCCCGGCCCGGAGGTCACCGCGATGGCGTCGATGTCGGCGATGGTGACGCCGGCTTCGCGCAGCGCCCGGTCCATTGTCGGCACGATGGCCTCCAGGTGGGCGCGGCTTGCCACCTCGGGCACCACGCCGCCGAACCGGGCGTGCTCCTCGACGCTGGAGGCCAGCGCGTCGGCGAGCAGCGTGTGCCCGCGCACGATACCCACGCCGGTCTCGTCGCAGGAGGTCTCGATGCCGAGGATCAGGGGTTCGTCAGCCATGCGCGTCAGTCCTCGTTGCGCTGCATGACCAGCGCGTCGGTGTTGCTCGGTTGGTAGTAGCCGCGCCGTACGCCGATCGGCTCGAACCCGTAGGTGGCGTAGAGCCGTTGGGCGGGCGCGTTGTCGGCGGCGACCTCCAGCAGCGTGCTGCGGACGCCGCGCCGGGCCGCCTCGGCGAGCAGCGCCTCCAATAGCAGCCGGCCGATTCCCCGGCGGTGCGCGTCCCGGCGGACCGCGACGTTCTGCACCCACGCCTCGTCGGGCGGCGCCACGGCCAGCCCGGCGTAGCCGAGCACGGCACCGCCGTCGTCGGTGGCGACCAGGTAGAAGTGCCCGTTGGCGAGCTCGTTCCAGAACATCGCCGCCGACCACTGCTCGGCGCCGAAGAGGTCCGCCTCGATGGGCAGCACCTGGTCGATGTGCCACCAGCGGAACCGGCCCAGCCTCATGGCAGGACCGGCTTGTGGCCGGTGGCCGCGACCGCGTCCGGCCGGCGCAGGTAGAGCGGGGTGAGCGTCTCGCCGGGCGCGCCCGCGCGGATGCGCGGCGCGGCGAGACGGGCCAGCGCCAGCGGGTCCGGGTAGCGCGGCTCGTCGCGTACCGGCAGTCCGAGCACCTCGGCGTACCGGTGCGCGCCGTCGCCGACCGCGACGGTGACGGCCAGGTCGCGCGCCCGCTCCGCGACCACCGCCGGGGCCGCCACCTCCGGCCCGGCCAGGCGCCGGCCGGTGCCGTCGTAGACGGCCCAGTAGATCTCCCGGCGCCGCGCGTCGCTCGCCGCCAGCACCGGTTCGCCGGCGGCCGCCGGGTGGCCGATTCCGTCCAGCGAGCAGACACCGTACGTGGGCACGCCGAGCACCTGGCCCATGGTGGCGGCGGTGACCAGCCCGACCCGCAGTCCGGTGAACGGGCCGGGGCCGAGGCCGGCGACGATCGCGGCCAGGTCGGCGGGACGCGCGCCGACGTCCGCCAGGACGGCGTCGACCTGCGGCGCGAGCAGCTCGCCGTGGGCGCGGGCGTCGACAGTGCACCGGGACGCGCGGACCGCGACGCCGTCCGCCGAGACCTCGGCCAGCGCCGCGGTCACCGCGGGCGTCGAGGAGTCCACCACGAGTACGAGCACGGTAAGCCAGCCTAGCCGTCCGCCCCGCCCGCCTCCGGCACGCCCTCGCCGCGCGCCCGGTCACGGTGCGTAGCGCCCCGCATCAAAGAGAAGAGGTGAGAGCCTTATGCCTCTGGGTCATGAGCGCTCCCAGTCGATGGTGGGCAGCCCCGCGTCGGCCAGCGCCTTGTTCGCCGCGCTGAACGGGCGGCTGCCGAGGAAGCCGCGCGGGTTCATCGGGCTCGGGTGCCCGGCCTCCAGCACCACGTGCCGCGGGTTGGTCACCAGCGCCGCCTTCTTGCGGGCGTAGCCGCCCCAGAGCAGGAAGACCACGCGCTGGTCGAGCCCGTCGAGCGCCCGGATGGTGGCGTCGGTGAACTCCTCCCAGCCCCGGTTGGCGTGCGAGCCGGGCGTGGCCTGCCGAACGGTCAGGACCGAGTTGAGAAGCAGGACGCCCTGCGCGGCCCAGCCGTCGAGGTTGCCGCTGCGCGGCTTCGGTACGCCCAGGTCCTCGCCCAGTTCCTTGAAGACGTTGCGCAGCGACGGCGGCACCGCCACCCCCTCGCGCACGCTGAAGCTCAGCCCGTGCGCCTGGCCCGCCTTGTGGTACGGGTCCTGCCCGAGGATCAGCACCCGGGTGTCGGCCGGCCCGCACAGCCGGTAGGCGGAGAACAGGTCCTCCAGCGGCGGGAAGACCGTGGCTGTCGCGTACTCCCGGGCGACGAACTCGGCCAGCGCCGCGGTGCGGGCCGGGTCGAGGTGGGGGGTGAGCACGGCACGCCAGTCCTCCGGCAGCAGGGCCGGCAGGTCCAGGGTGGGGGCGTCGGGCATCGGCAACCTCTCCTAGTCGGTCGCCCTCTTCATACCAGCCTCGACCGACACTCCCCGGCGGCGGCGGGGCCGGGCACTGGCGGGAAAAGTTACCGGAGCGTAACCTACCGGCAAGTTACTTACGCCACACCACCACTGCTAGCTTGCATCCACCACCATCGATGCTCGCTAGGAGTGCCCGTGAGCAGCAGAAACACCCGTCCCCGCACGCCCTCCGCAGCCCTCTCCCCTCGCCGCACCGTCGGCCTCCGGATGCTGGCCGTCGCCGCGGCGGCAGCCACCTACCTGGCCGGATCCGGCGTCCCCGCGGCGGCCGACGGCGCCACGCCGGTGGTCTCCCGAGGCGTGACGATCCCGGCCTTCTACCAACCGCCCGCCGACCTGCCCACCACGAACGGCACGCTGATCCGCACCGAGCCGCTGCCGCTCGGCCTGAGCATCCCCGGGCTCGACGGCCGCCCGATGCCCGGCACGGCCACCCGGCTGATGTACCGGTCCACCGACTCCAACGGCCAGGCCGTCGGCGTGACCGGCGCCTACATCGAACCGTGGGCGCAGTGGCGGGGCACCGGGCCGCGTCCGCTGGTGGCCCTCGCCTCCGGCACCATGGGGCAGGGCGACCAGTGCGCGCCCTCGTTCGCCCTGCAACACCCGCTCACGCTCACCGGCGACACCCTGTCCGTCGGCTACGAGGCGCTGGCCGTCTACCGCCTGCTCGCCACCGGCGCCGCCGTCGTGGTCACCGACTACGTCGGTCTGGGCGCGACCGACCGGCTGCACACCTACGTCAACCGGCTCGACGAGGGACGCGCCCTGCTCGACGCGGCCCGCGCCGCCCGCGCGGTGCCGGGCGCGTCGGTCACCGACCGGTCCCGGGTCGGTCTGTACGGCTACAGCCAGGGTGGCGGCGCCAGCGCCGCGGCCGCCGAACTCCAGCCCACCTACGCACCCGACGTGCCGCTGGCCGGCACCTACGTCGGTGCGCCGCCGGCCGATCTGACCGCCGTCATCGGCGGCATCGACGGCAGCGCGCTGGCGGGAGCGCTGGGCTGGTCACTGAACGGCTTCGCCCAGTCCGACCCGGCGGTGCGGGACGTCATCGAGGCGAACGTCAACGAGGCCGGCCGGGCGGCGCTGAAGGACACCTCGACAATGTGCGTCGGGGACGCGATCCTGCGCTACGCGTTCACCAGGAGCAGCAGATGGATCACCGGCGGCCGGTCCCTCACCGCCGTCATCGCCGCCTCCCCCGAGGCGAGCGCCGTGCTCGACCGCCAGCGCATCGGCACCCTCAAGCCAGCTGGCCCGGTACGCGTGGCCACCGGCGTCCAGGACGACATCGTGCCGCACCGGCAGGCCCGCCAACTGGCTGTCGACTGGTGCCGCAAGGGCGCCGACGTGACCTACCAGGCCGTCAGCCTGCCCAACCTCGGGGACAAGCTCCTCACCAATCACCTGGCGCCGCTCATCACCGACCAGGGTGACGCGGTGGCCTGGCTGACCGACCGGCTCGCTGGTCGCACGGCCTACTCCAACTGCTGGACGATGCCGCTCCAGCCCTAGGACAGTTCGGCGACCCGGGCGGCCCAGTCGCCGCCGACCGGCTCCAGCGTGACCGCCCGGGTGTCGTCGTCCCGGCGGTCGATGCGTACCCGCAGGTGCGCGTCGGTCAACTGCTCGACCATGCCCTCGCCCCACTCCACCACGGTGACCGCCTCGTCCACCGAGGCGTCCAGGTCGAGGTCGTCGATCTCCGCTCGCGGGTCGGCGGCCTCGCCCAGGCGGTACGCGTCGGCGTGCACGAGCGTCACCCGGCCGCCCCGGGCCGGGTCGGGCCGGTGCACCCGGGCGATGACGAAGGTGGGCGAGGTGATGTCCCCGCGTACGCCCAGACCGGCGCCGATGCCCTGGGTCAGCGCGGTCTTGCCGGCCCCGAGCGGCCCGCTGAGCAGCAGCAGGTCGCCGGCGCGTAGCACACCTGCAAGCCGCCGCCCGAACCCGTGGGTGTCGTCGACCGTCTTCAGCTCCACGAGCACCGTCATAGCGAATCCAGGAACCTCTCCAGCGCCGCGTTGACCTCGTCGGCGTGCTCCAGCATCACCACGTGCCCGCTGTCGTGGATCTTCACGAACTCGGCGTCCGGCAGCCGGCGGACGATCTCCTCGGAGTGCGTCACCGGCGTGATCATGTCCTTGTCACCCACTATCACCAGCACCGGCGTGCCGGCCAGCGCGGCCAGCGCCGGGAACCGGGAGTGGGTGGCGATCGTGCGCAGGTAGCGGGTGACCGTGTCGGCCGAGGTGCGCGAGTTCATCATCTCGACGTACGACACCAGGGCCGGGCTCGGCTTCGAGGTGCCGAAGCCGTACTTGCGGGTGAGTAGCCAGGCCACGTTCGCCGTCGACCGGCGGGCCCGGTCGATCACGGTGCCGCCGTACCGGGTGGCGTTGCTCATCATGTAGAGCACCGGCGAACCGACGCGCCCGAGCAGCGCGGGCGCCACCAGCTTGGTCTCCGCCGCCAGGCCGCCCGAGGTGGCCATCAGCACGGTGCCGACCACGCGGTCACCGAACAGCTCCGGGTACAGCTCGGCCAGCGCCATGATCGTCATGCCGCCCATCGAGTGCCCGACCAGCACCAGCGGGCCGTCCGGGGCCACCTCGTCGAGCACCCGGCGCAGCGTGTGACCCAGCGCGGTCAGGTCGTACTCGCCGCTCTCCAGCCGGCCGGAGCGGCCGTGCCCCGGCTGGTCGTACGCGACCACCCGGTAGTCGCCGCGCTCGGTGAGCCGCTTGCGCTGGAAGTGGAACGTGCCCATGTCCAGGCAGAACCCGTGCACCAGCACCACCGTCGGGTGCCCGGCGACCGGTCGGGTCGGCTCGACCACCTCCACGTGGATGTCGGTGCCGTCCGGCATCTCCAGCCGGTACGCCTCGTCGTAGCGCTGCTCGCCGAAGACCTCGCCGGCGTACCTGTCGGTCGGGTCGTTCTTGAGCCGGCGGACCAGCACCCGCTCGCCGACCACGCCCGCCGCGAGCCCGGCGGCGGCCACGCCGACCAGCCCGGCGACCTTCCCGGCGGCGGTACGCGGACGCGGCAACCGGACGTTCACGCGCGCTCGCCGTCGTAGACGCGGGGCACCCGCACGCCGCCGAAGCGGGTCACGATCTCGTAGTTGATGGTGCCGACCGCCTCGGCCCAGTCGTCGGCGGTGGGCTCGCCGTCCGCGCCGCTGCCGAACAGCGTCGCCACGTCTCCGGCGGCCACCTCGTCGTCGCCGCAGTCGATCACGAACTGGTCCATGCAGACCCGGCCGGAGATGGTCCGGCGCTTGCCGGCGAGCTGCACCGGGCCGGTGTTGGAGGCGTGCCGGGGCACCCCGTCGGCGTAGCCGAGGGGCACCACGGCGAGGTTGGTCTCCTGCTCGGTGAGGTAGGTGTGCCCGTAGGAGACACCGGTGCCGGCCGACACGCGTTTGGTGAGCATCACCCGGGCGCGGGCGGTCATGGCGGGACGCAGACCGAACTGCTCGCCCGCCACCGGCGACAGGCCGTAGACGGCGATACCGGGACGGACCAGGTCGAAATGGGTGTCGGGCCGGGTGAGCGTGGCGGCCGAGTTGGCCAGGTGCCGGTAGCGCGGACGCAGACCGGCGCGGGCCACCATCTCCAGCCCTTCCTGGAAGACGGCGAGCTGACGGTTGGTGGTGGGGTGACCGGGCGAGTCCGCGTACACGAAGTGGCTCCACACGCCGACCACCTCGACCACGCCCTCGGCCTGGGCCTTCGCGGCGGCCTCCAGCAGCGCCGGCCAGTCGGCGACGGTGGCGCCGCCCCGGGCCAGCCCAGTGTCGATCTTGAGGTGCAGCCGGGCCGCGCGGCCCGCCCGGCGGCTCGCCTCGACCATCTCGTCGAGCTGGGTGAGGCTGGCGCAGCCGAGGTCGACGCCGACGGTGATCCCGTCGTGCAACGGCAGGCCCGGGTCGAGCAGCCAGGCCAGCACCGGCGCGGTGATGCCCGCCTCGCGCAGGCGCAGCGCCTCGTCCAGCGTGCAGACGCCGAGCTGGTCCGCGCCAGCGTCGAGCGCCGCGCGGGCGGCCGGCACCATGCCGTGGCCGTACCCGTCGCCCTTGACCACCGCCATCAGCTCGGCGCTGGTGCCGGCCTTGAGCCGGGTCACGTTCTCCCGGATCGCGTCCAGGTCGACGCGCACCTCCGACTGCCACATGTCCTCAGCCTACTTCCGTCAGTGATCATCAGAGCGGTGAGCCGGGTGGGCGGTGCCCCTCGCTACCTGGCGTCGCCGCCCGGATCAGCCCAGCCGGGCCAGTACCGGACGCAACGCGGCGGCCACGTCGGGCGCGGTCACCGGACCGCCACGCGCCGCCTCCCGCCCGGCCAGCCCGTGCAGGTACGCCGCCGCGGCGGCGGCCCGCTCCGGCGCCAGCCCGGCGGCGAGCAGCGAGCCGAGCAACCCGGCCAGCACGTCGCCGGTGCCGCCGGTGGCCAGTGCCGGGGTGCCGGTCGGATTCACGTACGCGCGACCGTCGGGCGTACCGATGACCGTACGGTCGCCCTTGAGCAGCACCACCGCGTTCATCCAGGCGGCCAGCCGCAGCGCGGCGGCGACCCGGTCCTCCCCCGGCATCTCGCCGCAGAGCCGGGCGAACTCCCGGTCGTGCGGCGTCACCACTATCGGCGCGTCCCGCCCGCGCAGCCGGTCAGCCAGCTTGCCGTCCACCAGGAGCGTCAGCGCGTCCGCGTCGAGCACCACCGGCACCGGCGCGGCCAGCACCGCGCGCAGTTCGGCGGCGGACTCCTCGCCGGTGCCGAGCCCGGAGCCGCAGACCCACGCCTGCACCCGGCCCGCGTCGGCGACCCTGCCGGTGGCGATCACCGACGGGTGCTGGTGCAGCACCTCGCCCTTGGCGCCCCCGGCGTAGCGGACCAGGCCGGTGGGGCCGGCGAGCGCCCCGGCGACCGAGAGCACCGCCGCGCCCGGGTAGGTGGCCGAGCCCGTGGCCACGCCGACCACGCCCCGGGAGTATTTCTCCGACGACGCGCCGAGCGCCGGCCACCAGTCGGCCACGTCCGCCCGCTCGATCACCTGGAGCGCCGGAGTGCCGCGCAGCCAGGGCGTCAGCCCGATGTCGACCAGCTCGACCTCTCCGGCCAGCTCGGCGGCCGGGCCGACGACCAGTGCGGGCTTGAGCGCGCCGAAGGCGACAGTCACGTCGGCCCGGACCGCGCGGGGCCGACCCGCGTCGGTGAGCGGGACGTGGCCGGTGTCGACAGCGACGCCGCTCGGCACGTCGACAGCGACCACTGTGGCGGGCGTGCCGTCGCGTCCACGCTGCCCGGTCAGGCTCGCGGCCAACTGCTCGGCCGTCTCCCGCAGCCCGCCGGTGCCGCCGATGCCGACGATGCCGTCGAGCACCAGGTCGACCACCTCGGGCGGCCGGTCGGCCACCCGGCCACCGGCGGCGCGCAGGGCGGCCAGGCCCTCGGCGTGCGCCCGGCCCGGCGTGAGGAGCAGCGCTGTCACCGCCGCGCCCCGGCGGGCCAGGTGCGCGCCCGCGAAGAGGGCGTCACCACCGTTGTCGCCGGAGCCGACGAGCAGCAGCACCCGGGCGCCGTAGACGCCGCCCCGGCCGCCGAGCAGCAACGCGCAGCGGCGGGCCAGCCCGGCCGCGGCCCGCTGCATCAGCGTGCCGGGCGGGAGGGCGGCCATCAGGCCCGCTTCCGCCGCGCGAACGTCAGCGACCCGCCACACCCGTCTCATGCCACCCCACCCCGTCCGGTCGCGCCGGCTCAGCTTCCGCCCGCGGCTCCCCCGATCACGGCCTCACCCTACCGGCGGTACGCGGCGCGGACCGGCTGACGGAGCGCCCCTGTGGATAACCCCGGACGTTGTCCACAGGGGTCGGCGGACGCTGTCGAGTGCCGCCTAGCGTCCCGGTGTCCGGAGCCGGCCGGTGGCGCCGGGCGAGGGAGGGCACGTGGTGGAGAAACCGTTCGACGTCGACCCGGGGCTGCTGCGCACTGTGGCGCGCGAGCTGGCCGACGACGCCTACCGACTGGCTCGCGGGCCGGGCGCGGCGCCGGAGTCGTTGCTGGTGGCGGCACCGGACGGCTGGCGCACCGGTACGGCGCTGGCCGACCTTGAGTCGGCGGTTTGCCGCTGGTCCGGCGCGCTCGGTGCCCGGGTGGCCGACACCGCCGAGGCGATACGTCGCGGGGCGGACGGCTACGAGGCGGTGGACGAGCGAGCCGCCCGCCGCCTCGCCGGGGTGCTCCGGTGAACGGCGGCACCACCGACGTGCCGGCCGGCTACGCGCAGCTCTGGCGGGCCGACCCGGGCTCCTGGTGCACCGCCGCGACGGCGTGGCGTGGTCTCGCCGGGCCGGTACGGCAGCGCGCCGACGCGCTGACCGCCCGGATCGGCGCGCTCCGCCCCGGGTGGTCGGGTACGGCCTCGACGGCGGCGCAGCGGCGGATCGAGGGCCTGCGCACCGAGCTCACCGACGTGCTGCCGGCGTTGTTCGAGGTCGACCAGGTGCTCGCCGAGTTCGGCGCGCGGCTGGGCGCGGCGAAGGCCCGGCTCGGCGCCGAGGTGGCCCGCGCCGAGTCCGGCGGCCTGCTCGTGGACCGCACCGGAGCGGTCCGGCCCGATCCGGCCCGGCCGATGGCGCAGGCGGGGCCGGCGGTGGCCGACGCGCGGACCGGGATCCGGCGTGCGCTCACGCTCGCCGGAGCCGCCGACCGGGAGGCCGCCGCCCGGCTGGCGGAGCTGACCACCGCGGCGGTACGCGGCTGGGTCAGTGTCCCGCCCGCGTGGCGGCCCGGCCCCGGCGCCGGGCCGGCCGAGGTGAGCCGCTGGTGGGCGGCGCTGAGCCCGGCCGAGCGGCGCTGGCTGGTGGGGCGGGAACCGGGCCGGATCGGCCGTCTCGACGGGCTGCCGGCCGCCGCGCGGGACCAGGCCAACCGGCTGCTGCTCGGCCGGCGGCGGGAACAGCTGCTCGTCCGGCGGCTCGCCCTGCTGCGCCCGCTTCCGGCCGGCCCGTCGGAGGTGTCCCGGCGGGTCCGGCTGGCAGGTGTCGAGGCGGCGTTACGCGGGCTGGACGGGCTCGGTGAGCGGCTGGCGTCGGGCGGGGCGCCGCGGGCGTACCTGCTGGGGCTCGACCCGGCCGGCGACGGCCGCGCGGTGGTGGCGCTCGGCAACCCGGACCGCGCCGCCTCGGTGCTCACCTACGTCCCGGGCATGACCTCGGATCTCGCCGACGCCCCGGCCGAGCTGGACCGGGCGGCCCGGGTGTTGCGGCGGTGCGCGGCGCTCGGGCCCGGCGACGAGACGGCGGCGGTGCTCTGGCTGGACTACGACGCGCCGGACTTCCTCACCGAGGCGGCCGGCACCCGGCAGGCCGAGGACGCCGGCCCGGCGCTGCACCGGTTTCAGGAGGGGTTGCGGGCCGCGCACGAGGGCCCGCCGGCCCGGCAGACGGTGCTCGGGCACAGCTACGGCTCGCTGGTGGTCGGCGCGGCCGCCCGCGACCACGGGTTGAGCGCCGACGCGCTGGTCTTCGTGGGCTCCCCGGGAGTCGGCGTGGACCACGCCGCCGACCTGCGCATGCCCGCCGGGCAGGTCTGGTCGTCGACAGCGCCGGACGACGTGATCCGGCTGACCCGCCCGCCGGACGAGCTGGCCCGCCGCGCGCTGCTGGCGGGTACGCCGCTCGGTCCGGCGCTCGCCGCGCTGGACGGGCACGGCGAACGCCTCTGGTTCGGCGCCGACCCGAGCGCGCCGGGCTTCGGCGGCCGGCGCTTCCCGAGCGCCCCGCACGGCCACACCGGCTACTGGGATCCGGACAACCCGGCGCTGGACGGCATGGCCCGGATCGTGCTGGGCCGGTGACCAGCGCCCTCCGGCGGCGGCCCGGAACCGCCCGACGACCGCTCGCGTGGCAGGCCGGAAACGGCGCGGTCCCTCCACCCGGTGGACGAGCGGAGGGACCGTGGACGAGCCGGAACTACTCGACGGTGACCGACTTGGCCAGGTTCCGGGGCTGGTCGACGTCGTGCCCGCGGGCGGCGGCGATCTCGGCGGCCAGCACCTGCAACGGCACCGTGGTCACCAGCGGCGCCAGCAGCGTCGGCGTACGCGGCACGTAGATCAGGTGGTCGGCGTACCGGACCACGGCCTGGTCGCCCTCCTCGGCGATCACGATGGTGCGGGCGCCGCGGGCGCGTACCTCCTGGATGTTGGAGACGACCTTGTCGTGCAGCATGCCCCGGCCGACCGGGGAGGGCACGATGCAGATCACCGGGGTGCCCTTGTCGATCAGCGAGATCGGGCCGTGCTTCAGCTCGCCGGCGGCGAAGCCCTCGGCGTGCATGTACGCCAGCTCCTTGAGCTTCAGCGCGCCCTCCAGCGCCACCGGGTAGCCCACGTGCCGGCCGATGAACAACACCGTCGGCTCGGACTTCAGCTCGCGGCCCAGCTCGCGGACCGGCTCGATGCGGTCCAGCAGCTCCCGCAGCTTGCCCGGCATCTCCTGGAGCTGGGCCACCACGGCGCCCACCTCGTCGGCGAACTTGATGCCGCGCACCTGGGCCAGGTGCAGGCCGATCAGGTAGCAGGCGACGACCTGGGTGAGGAACGCCTTGGTGGAGGCGACGGCGATCTCCGGCCCGCCGTGGGTGTAGAGCACGGCGTCGGACTCGCGCGGGATGGTCGAGCCGTTGGTGTTGCAGATCGCCAGCACGCGGGCCTTCTGCTCCTTGGCGTGGCGCAGCGCCATCAGCGTGTCCATGGTCTCGCCGGACTGCGAGATCACCACGATCAGGGTGGACCGGTCCAGCACCGGGTCGCGGTAGCGGAACTCGCTGGCCAGCTCCACCTCGCAGGGGATGCGGGTCCAGTGCTCGATGGCGTACTTGGCGACCAGGCCGGCATGGTAGGAGGTGCCGCAGGCGACGATGAAGATCTTGTCGACGTCGCGCAGGTCCTGCTCGCTGAGGCGGACCTCGTCGAGGGCGATCTCGCCGGTCTCGGTGAGCCGGCCCAGCAGCGTGTCGGCGATGGCCTGCGGCTGCTCCTCGATCTCCTTGAGCATGAACCAGTCGTAGCCGCCCTTCTCGGCGGCCGACGAGTCCCAGTCGATGTGGAAGTCAGTGCCGCTCGCCGGCTGACCGTGGAAGTCGGTGATGTCGATGCTGTCCGGGGTGATCAGGACGATCTGGTCCTGCCCCAGCTCGACCGCGTCCCGGGTGTGCTCGATGAACGCGGCGACGTCGCTTGCCAGGTAGTTCTCGCCGTCGCCCCGGCCGACCACCAGCGGCGAGTTGCGCCGGGCGCCGACCACCGCGCCGGGGATGCCGGCGTCGACGGCGAGCAGCGTGAACGCGCCCTCCAGGCGCCCGCAGACCACGCGCATGGCGGCGGCGAGAAGCTGCGGGCTGTCGGGCTCGCCGGCCGAGCGCAGGTCGGCCAGCGCACGGGCGATCAGGTGCGCGGCGCACTCGGTGTCGGTGTCGCTGGTGAACTCGACGCCCTCGTCCTCCAGCTCGGCGCGGAGCTTCGCGAAGTTCTCGATAATGCCGTTGTGGATCACCGCGACGCGGCCGTCCGGGGAGAGGTGCGGGTGGGCGTTGCGGTCGGTCGGGCCGCCGTGCGTGGCCCAGCGGGTGTGGCCGATGCCGGTGGTGCCGTCGCCGATGCCGATCGGGCTGGCGGCGCAGTCCTCGGGGTTGTCCGCCGCCCGCTCGGAGAGGACCTTCTCCAGGTTGGCGAGCTTGCCGGCCTTCTTCTCGGTCAGCAGCTCGTCCTCGCAGACCACTGCGACACCGGCCGAGTCGTAGCCGCGGTATTCGAGACGCCGCAGTCCGTCGAGCACGATGCCGAGCGCCGGGCGGGCACCGGCGTAACCCACGATTCCACACATGGTCCGCAGCCTAACCGAGTTTCGCTCATCGCGCGTGCTCGGAAGGCCGGTTAACGATCACTGATTTTGAGCGAACCGAACGCCGAGGTGGCCATTGCCGGACAAAGCACCATAGGGGTCGTTCGGACCGCCCGGACCGGTTCGGGACGCGGCACGCGGACCGCCGGCCGGGACCGCGTGGCTGGCCGTCACCGCCTACATTGAGGCCGGGCGCCGTCCCCCGGCCCCGTCGTTCCGCGGTCGTCCGCGCCGTACCCCTGTGAGCTGAGCCCATGTCCGAGACGACCCCCTCCCCCGAACCGGCCCCCGGACCGGCCGACCCGACCGCCGCGCCGGCCACGCCGCAGCCCTCCTCCTGGACGCCACCGGACCCGCTGGCCGCCCCGCAGCCGTGGACGCCACCCGAGCCCTGGTCGCCGTCCCCGGCACCCAGCCCCTGGGCGGCCCCCGGCCCGGAGAGCGCGTCCGGGACCGACCCGGCCACGTCCCCGAGCGGCGCGGGCCGGCCGGTGGGCGGACCGGGGTGGGCGGCTCCGGCCGACCCGGCAGCCCCGCCGGCCCCCGGCGATCCCCAGTCGTCAGGCGTGCCGGGCGGGCCCGGGTGGCCGGCCCAGCCGGGCGTACCCGGCTCGTCGGCGCAGCCGGGCTGGACACCGGGCGCCTACCCGCCCGGCTCCTACCCGCCGGGCCCCTATCCGCCCGCGCCCTACCCGCCGCCGTACGCGCACCCCGGCGGGCTTCCCCGCCGCAGCGCCGGCGGCTGGGTAGCCGGTCTGGTGGTCGGCATCGTCACCGTTCTGGCACTCATCGTGTGCTGCTGCGTCGGGCTGTCCTTCCTCGGCCGGGGGATGGACAGCACGGGAGCCTCCGGCGAGCGGTACGACGGGCCGCTGTACGGCGAGCCCGACGGGCCGCCCGGGTGGGCCGACGAGCCCAGCCGCGCCCCGGCCCGGCCGGCCACCACCCCGTCCGGCGGGCCCGGCAAGTTCACCGTGCTGTACGAGGTGACCGCCACCGACGGCGAGGCCGAGGTGCAGTTCTACGACGCGGACGCGAACTTCCACCAGCCCGGTGCCGTGGACACGCCCTGGCGGCTGAGCTTCACGGCGAACGACCGCGAGCGGGTGCAGATCATCGCCAGCCCGGTCGAGTCCGGCGACGTGACCTGCCGGATCACCGTCAACGGCAAGGTCGTCTCCAAGGACTCGGGCGAGTACGGCGCGACCTGCTTCGGCTGGTGAGCACTCGGCGGCGGGCCGTAGGCTGGCCGCCGTGACGACGACCGATCCCCTGGTGGCCCGGATGCGGCCGTTCGGCACCACCGTCTTCGCCGAGATGTCCGCTCTCGCCGTGCGTACCGGCGCGGTCAACCTCGGGCAGGGCTTCCCGGACACCGACGGCCCGCCGGAGATGCTCGCCGCCGCCGCCGAGGCGCTGCGTACCGGCCACAACCAGTACCCGCCCGGCCCGGGGATCCCCGCGCTGCGCGCCGCCGTCGCCGAGCACCAGCGCCGGTTCTGGGGCCTGGAGTACGACCCGGACGGCGAGATCGTGGTGACCGCCGGGGCGACCGAGGCGATCGCGGCGAGCATCCTCGCGCTCTGCGAGCCGGGCGACGAGGTGGTCTGCTTCGAGCCGTACTACGACTCGTACGCCGCCTCGATCGCGCTCGCCGGCGCGGTCCGCCGCCCGGTGACGCTGCGGCCCGGCCCCGACGGCAGGTACGCGTTCGACCCGGACGAACTGCGGGCCGCGTTCGGGCCGCGTACCCGGCTGGTGCTGCTGAACTCGCCGCACAACCCGACCGGCAAGGTCTTCACCGCCGACGAGCTGGCCACTGTGGCCGAGCTGTGCCGGGAACACGACGTGTACGCGGTCACCGACGAGGTCTACGAACACCTGGTGTTCACCGACGCCGCCGCGCCGCACGTACCGCTGGCCACGCTGCCGGGCATGCGGGAGCGGACGCTGCGCATCTCGTCGGCCGGCAAGACGTTCTCCTGCACCGGCTGGAAGGTCGGCTGGGTCAGCGGGCCCGCGCCGCTGGTGGCAGCCGTACTGCGGGTGAAGCAGTTTCTGACGTTCGTCAACGCCGGGCCGCTGCAACCCGCGGTGGCGGTGGCGCTCGGGCTGCCGGGCGCCTACTTCTCCGGGTTCCGGGACGACATGCAACGCCGCCGGGACCAGCTCGCCGCGGGGCTGGCCGACGCCGGGTTCGGCGTGCTCGCGCCGGAGGGCACCTATTTCGTCACCGCCGACGTCACGCCGCTGCGCGGCCGGGACGGGGTGGAGTTCTGCCGGGCGCTGCCGGAGCGCTGCGGCGTGGTGGCGGTGCCGACGCAGGTGTTCTACGACGACGTGGAGGCCGGCCGCCGGCTGATCCGGTTCGCGTTCTGCAAGCGACCTGAGGTGCTGGCCGAGGCGGTGACCCGCCTGCACCGCCTGCGCACGGACTGAACCACGCCGCCCGCCGAGGGAGCCCTCGGCGGGCGGCGTGGTTCAGGCGACCGGGCTGGCGGTGCGGACCTGCTCGGCGATGCGCTCGGCGACCTCGCGCGCGGTGTCCTCGGTGGCCGCCTCGACCATGACCCGCACCAGCGGCTCGGTGCCGGAGGGGCGCAGCAGCACCCGGCCGGTCTCGCCCAGCTCCGCCTCGGCGCGCTCCACCTCGGCCCGGACGGCGGGCGCGGCGGCACCGACGGTACGGTCGCCGACCGGCACGTTGATCAGCACCTGGGGCAGCTTGGTGACCACCGAGGCCAGCTCGGCCAGCGAGGTGCCGGTGGCGGCCATCCGCGCCATCAGGTGCAGACCGGTCAGCACGCCGTCGCCGGTGGTGGCGTAGGCGGGCAGCACGATGTGGCCGCTCTGCTCGCCGCCGAGCGCCAGGCCGGAGGCGCGCAGCTCCTCCAGCACGTACCGGTCGCCGACCTTCGTCTCGACCAGCCGGATGCCGTGTTCGGACATGGCGAGCCGCAGGCCGAGGTTGCTCATCACGGTGGCGACGAGGGTGTCCTGGGTCAGCTCGCCGGCGTCCCGCATGGCCAGCGCGAGGATCGCCATGACCTGGTCGCCGTCGACCTCGTCCCCGTCGGCGGTGACCGCGACGCAGCGGTCGGCGTCGCCGTCGTGGGCGATGCCGAGGTGGGCGCCGTGCTCGACCACCGCGGCGCGCAGCGCGTCGATGTGGTTGGAGCCGCACCCGTCGTTGATGTTGAGCCCGTCCGGCTCGGCGTGGATGGCGATCACTTCGGCGCCGGCCTCCTGGTAGGCGACCGGGGCGACGTCGGCCGCCGCGCCGTTGGCGCAGTCCACCACGACCTTGATCCCGTCGAGGCGGTGCGGCACGGTGCCGACCAGGTGCTGCACGTAGTGGTCGGCGCCGTCGAGCAGGTCGTTGACCCGGCCCACGCCGGCGCCGATCGGGCGCTTCCAGGCGGTGGTGGCGTTCGCCTTCACCGCCTCCTCGATCCGCATCTCGATCTCGTCGGGCAGCTTGTGGCCGCCGGCGGCGAACAGTTTGATGCCGTTGTCCGGCATCGGGTTGTGCGAGGCGGAGAGCATCACGCCCAGGTCGGCCTTGATCTCGGCGGTGAGGAACGCCACCGCCGGGGTGGGCAGCACGCCGACCCGGACCACGTTGGCGCCGGCGCTGGTGAGCCCGGCGACCACCGCCGCCTCCAGCATCTCGCCGCTGGCCCGGGTGTCCCGGCCGACCACCGCGAGCGGCGGATGGCTCTTGTCGGTCTCGGCCAGCGTGTGGGCCGCGGCGACCGCGACCGCCAGCGCCAACTCCGGGGTGAGATCCGCGTTCGCCCGCCCGCGTACGCCGTCCGTGCCGAACAACCGGCCCATACCCGCCAACCTCCGTGGAACTGCCGATGAGAGGAGAAACGCGGAACGGCCGGTCCGCCTCCCGGGAAGGGGAGGCGAACCGGCCGTCCGTCAGAAGTACAAGACGCTTGTGATCAGCGCTTCGAGTACTGAGGAGCCTTACGGGCCTTCTTGAGGCCGTACTTCTTGCTCTCCTTGACCCGGGCGTCACGGGTCAGGAAGCCGGCCTTCTTCAGGGCCGGGCGGTCGTCGGGCTCGCTGACGATCAGCGCCCGGGCGATGGCGAGCCGCAGCGCGCCGGCCTGGCCGGTGGTGCCGCCGCCACGCAGGTTGGCGATCACGTCGAACGCCTCGGGCTTCTCGGCGGTGACCAGCGGGTCCTTGATGAGCTGCTGGTGCACCTTGCTCGGGAAGTAGGCCTCGAGGTCGCGGCCGTTGCAGGTGATCTTGCCGCTGCCCGGGACGATCCGGACCCGGACGATGGCTTCCTTGCGCCGACCCACGGTCTGGATCGGGCGGTCACCACGGGGCGCGCGCGCGACGGGCGCCGGCGCCTCGGTGGCCTCGGGGGCGACCTCGGTGGCGGTGATGTCGGTCATGCTGCTTCCTTCGCCCGCGCTCACTGCGCGATCTGCTTGATCTCGAACGGCACCGGCTGCTGCGCGGTGTGCGGGTGCTCGGCACCGGCGTAGACCTTCAGCTTCTTGATGAGCTGACGGCCCAGCTTGTTGTGCGGAAGCATGCCCTTCACGGCCAGCTCGATGGCCCGCTCGGGCCGCTTGGTCAGCAGCTCGTCGTAGCCGACCCGCTTCAGGCCACCCGGGTAACCGGAGTGGCGGTAAGCGACCTTGGTCTGGCGCTTGTTGCCGGTCAGCGCGACCTTGCCCGCGTTCACGATGACGACGAAGTCGCCCGTGTCGACGTGCGGCGCGAAAGTCGGCTTGTGCTTGCCACGCAGGAGCGTGGCGGCGTGGGTCGCCAGGCGGCCCAGCACGACATCAGAGGCGTCGATGACGTGCCACTGACGCTCGATCTCACCCGGCTTCGGGCTGTACGTACGCACAGGTCTACCTTGTCTCGTCGTCGGTCTGGGGTCGCGCGCCGAGGTGACCGGGAGTTCCCAGCCGGACCAGCGCGCACGAACGACCAAGCGTACCTGATGCGGCACGCCTAAGAATGTCGTACAACAGCAGGCAACGATACCCGGCCGCCCGGCGGCAGGTCAAAACGGGGTCGCGCCGTGCGTGGCCTGCGGGTCCGTCATGGCACAGGTCACACGCCGGCCAGCGTACGCGACCCGGGACGCAGGTAGACCACCCAGGTCACCAGGAAGCAGAGCGCGTACCAGCCGATGAACGCCAGGTAGGCGGCGTCGGCGGTGCCGGAGGTCAGGAACGACTGCCGGAACGCCACGTTCACCAGCACCCCGCCGGAGGCGCCGACCGCACCGGCGATGCCGATCACCGCGCCGGCCAGCCGCCGGGCCCGCCGCTGCGCCGCCTCCGGGTCGCCGGTCAGCTCACCCTCCGCGACGGCCCGGGCCCGGAAGATCGCCGGGATCATCTTGTACGTCGAGCCGTTGCCGATCCCGGAGAACACGAACAGCGCCAGGAACCCGGCCAGGTAGAGCGGGAACGACCGGTCCCGGGCGGCGTACAGCACCAGTCCGGCACCGGCGGCCATCGCCACGAAGTTCCAGAACGTGACGCGGGCCCCGCCCAGCCGGTCGGCGAGCTGGCCGCCCACCGGCCGGATCAGCGAGCCGATCAGCGGCCCGAGGAAGGTCAGCCAGGCCGCGTCCACCGGCGTCGGGAACCGGTCGTGGAACTGGAGCTGGAGCACCTGGCCGAAGGCGAACCCGAAGCCGATGAACGAGCCGAACGTGCCGACGTAGAGCAGCGACATCACCCAGGTGTGCGGCTCGCGGGCCGCCGCGCGCAGCGCGCCCGGCTCGTTGCGCGCCCCCGGCACGTTGTCCAGCCACCGGGCCGCGGCCAGCGCGGCGAGCACGATCAGCGGCAGGTAGACCGCCGGCACGAGCCGGGGGTACGCGGCGCCGGCGGTCGCCAGCACCGCCAGCCCCACCAGTTGCACCGCCGGTACGCCCAGGTTGCCGCCACCGGCGTTGAGCCCCAGCGCCCGGCCCTTGAGCCGCTCCGGGAAGAAGAGGTTGATGTTCGCCATCGACGAGGCGAAGTTGCCGCCGCCGACGCCGGACAGGCAGGCGAGCACCATCAGCGTGGCGTACGACACCCCGGGCTCGATCAGCAGTGCCATCGGCACCGCCGGCACCAGCAGCAGCAGGGCGCTCACGATGGTCCAGTTCCGGCCGCCGAAGCGCGCCACGGCCAGCGTGTACGGCAGCCGCAGCACCGCCCCCAACGCGGCCGGCACGGCGGTGAGCAGGAACTTCCCGGCCGGATCGATGCCGTACCCGGGGCCGAGGAACAGCACCATGACCGACCAGAGGCTCCACACCGAGAAGCCGACGTGCTCGGCGAAGATCGAGACGTACAGGTTGCGCCGCGCCACCCGGGCGCCACCGGCGGCCCAGAACGCCCGGTCCTCCGGCCGCCATTCGGTGAGCCGGCCGGCGTCGGTGGCCGGCGGCGTGGTGGGTGCGGAAACGAGCGTGCTCACGGGCGACTCCTCCTCGTCGACGACGAGGCGACGCTCTCAGCCGCTGATTTCCCCGGCGTGCCCCGCGCGCGTCGGCCCGGCAACGGAGACCGCACGTCCGCCGGACAGCGCCGGTGAGACGGTCACAGCTCCTGGAGGATCCGCAGCGCCCGGCCGACCCGCTGCATGGTCTCGGTGTCGGCCACGTCCACGCACTCGGCGAACCACTTCTTCATCGGTGAGGAGATCCGGTCGGGCATCACCACGTACGCGCCCATCCGCACGGCGAGCGGCGAGTCGCGCAGCAGCGTCTCCTCGACCACCTCGGCCACGATCACGATGGGCACCGCCGTGGCGTTGTAGACGTCCGAGCTGATCACCAGACCGAAGCGTTCCCGGGCGCCGGAGATGCGCCAGACCTCACCCCTACGCAGCACGCGGGCGCCCGCCGAAGAGGGCGTCGTCGACGAGCGCGGCCTCCTGGGCGTCGGCCAGGGCGGCGGCCTCCAGGTCGAAGCCGGCACGGCCGACCGCGTCGGCGTGCGCGGTGAAGACCTCGCGCAGCGCCTTCTCCCGGGCAGCCTGGTCCATCCAGGCGGAGAGGGAGAGCCCTTCCCGCTTGGCGAACCGGCGCGCCTCCTCGATCGTCTCGTCGGAGAACGACAGGGTCACCTTGGCGGTCATGCCAGGAAGACTACCCAGCGGTATGACCGCCAGTCATCCTCGTGCCCGCCGATCGCTGAATCGGACACCAGCAGGTGAAACAAACGAAGCCAGTTGCGGATATTGCACTTGAGGGCGACGATGGACCAGGTCCGAACGGTTGGGACGACGCAAGCCGCATCTGCCACAGGGAGCCGTCATGAGCCTCAGCACCGGCATGGCCGCCGCGGTCATGCCCACCGAGGGAGTGGAGCGCCAGAAGGCGGCCGCCATGGAGGAGTTCCTCGTGCGGCACCCCCTCGCCGCAGGCGCGGACGCGGGCGCCGCCCGCCTCGTCTCCGCGAACGGTGACGAGGTCGAGGTTCCCGCGCAGATGTTCGACGTTCTCCGTCAGATCTCGGCGATGCTCGCCCGCGGCGACGGCGTCGCGATCAGCGCGGTCTCCCGCGAACTGACGACGACCGAGGCGGCGAAGCTGCTCGGCATGTCCCGCCCCACACTCGTCCGCCTCCTGGAGAACGGGGCGATCGCGTCCCACCGGGTCGGCAGCCACCGGCGTCTCTTCCTCCGCGACGTCCTCGCATTCCGGCAACGGCAGATGGACGAGCGACGGAAGTCGTACGAGGCGCTGATGTGGGAGTCCGACGCGCTGGGTTTCACCGACGACGTGTAGTTCCGGCCCCGGCCAGGAGGCGCTGGGTAGGGTGTCCACTGTGATCCCCAGTGCCTCACTGGTGTTCCTGGATGCGAACGTTCTCTATTCCAGGACCCTTCGCGACTGGATCAGTCTTCTCGCGCTCGAAGGCGACTGCACCGTCTTCGACCTCCGGTACAGCGAGGACGTCCTGGCGGAATGGATGTATCGCCTGCGCCGGAAGCGACCCGAGCATTCCGAACAGGCAATCGGCGGGCAGCGCCGCAGGTTCGTCCAGGCGTTTCCGTACGGCCTCGTCACCGGCTGTTCGCCGCACGACGTCCCGTGCCCACCGGATCCGGACGACCGGCACGTACTGGCCGCCGCCGTCCACGGCCGCGCCGACATCCTGGTGACCGACGACCGGCGCGCCTTTCCGCCGGAATGCGTACGGGAATCGCTGTCGGTCCGCACCGGCGACGAGTTCCTCAACTGGGCGGCCGACCGTTCGATGCCTCTGGTCATGAGGACGTTGGCGCGGCAGATCGACTACTACCGGCGCACCCCGGTTCGCCGAGCGGCTTGAGAATCACCTCGCCGATCCGTCCGGCCGCTGACCGCCGAAGACCGCGAAACGCCACTCCTTGAAGAAGCAGTCCACGTCCGCCAGGCCCGCCTCGGCCAGCCACCGGCACTGGTCTGCCACCGTGGCCGGCCGGTCGTGCCGCATCCGCTCCCGGGCGCCGGCGATCTCCTCGGCGTCGGAGCCCAGCTCGGTGATCCGCGCCGTCCACACCTCGTCGTAGCGGCGGTCCAGCGCCGGGGTCGGCCCGGCCACCTGCTCGGCGTTGACGAACACCCCGCCCGGGACCAGCGCGTCTGCGGCCCGCCGGTACAGCGCCCGCTTGCCCTCGTCGTCGAGGTGGTGGATGGCCAGCGCGGACACCACCGCGTCGTACCGCCCGGCGGGCAGCGGGTCGGCCAGGTCGGCGTGGACCGTGCGATGGGGCACGCCGCGTTCGCCCAGGTGCCCGGCGGCCACGGCGAGCATGCCGGGGGCGCCGTCCACGAGCGTCAGGCGGACGCCGGGGACGGCCGCGGCCAGCAGCAGGGACAGCAGGCCGGTGCCCGCGCCCAGGTCCAGCACCTCGGGGGTACGCCCGGCGGCGAGCGCGACGCGCAGCGGCGGCGCGGCCACCTCGACGGCGGTGCCGTAGAAGGCGTCGAAGCAGGGCACCAGGCGACGTCGAGCCTGGTCGTAGGTGCCGGCCACCGCGTCGAACGCGTCCGTCACGCTCATGATGCCTCCCGAAATATGAGATTGTTGTCCCACATTCTAGGCCTTGCGGGCCGTCCCGTCACGTGCGTGCGGTGTGAAGCGCTCGTGACAGGACCGAAACAGAGCAGACCCGGACCGGAAACCGCCCGACGGCACGCTTTTCCGACATGACAGACGGTGCACGCACGGCGACGCGAACGGAGCAACGCTCCGTCGAGATTGCCACGCACTGCCCGTACTGCGCACTGCAGTGCGGCATGATCCTGCGCGCCACCGGCGACGGCGTCGAGGTAGGCGCCCGTGACTTCCCCACCAACCGCGGCGGCCTGTGCCAGAAGGGCTGGACCGCGGCCGACCTGCTCGACCACCCGGACCGGCTCACCACCCCGCTGCTGCGCGACCGGCCCGGCGGCGAGCTGCGCCCGGCGACCTGGGACGAGGCACTCGACCGCGTCGCCGCCGGGATCCGGGACGTGCAGCACCGCCACGGGCCGGACGCGGTCGCCGTCTTCGGCGGCGGCGGCCTCACAAACGAGAAGGCGTACGCGCTGGGCCGCTTCGCCCGGGTGACACTGCGGACCCGGCACATCGACTACAACGGACGCTGGTGCATGTCGTCGGCCGCCGCGGCCGGCAACCGGGCCTTCGGGGTCGACCGTGGACTGCCGTTCCCGCTCGCCGACCTGGGGCACGCGGACACGCTGCTGCTCGTCGGCGCGAACCCGGCCGAGACCATGCCGCCGCTGATGCGGCACGTCGCCGACCTGCGGGAACGCGGCGGCCGGGTGATCGTGGTCGACCCCCGCGCCACCGCCACGGCCCGGCAGGCCGACCTGCACCTGCAACCCCTGCCCGGCACCGACCTGGCGGTGGCGAACGCGCTGCTGCACATCGCGCTCACCGAGGGCTGGCTGGACCGGGCATACGTGGCGGAGCGGACCGCCGGCTTCGACGAGGTACGGCGGACGGTTGCCGGCTACTGGCCGGCGGAGGTGGAACGGCTCTCCGGCGTGCCGGTGGCCGACCTGTACGCGACAGCCCGTGCGCTGGCCACAGTGGATCGCGCGGTCATTCTCACCGCGCGGGGCGCCGAGCAGCACGCCAAGGGCGTCGACACGGTGACCGCCTTCATCAACCTGGCGCTCGCCCTGGGCCTGCCCGGCCGCCCCGGCTCCGGCTACGGCTGCCTGACCGGGCAGGGCAACGGGCAGGGCGGCCGGGAACATGGGCAGAAGTCCGACCAGCTCCCCGGCTACCGGCGCATCGACGACCCGGCGGCCCGTACGCACGTCGCCGGGGTGTGGGGCGTCGAACCGGACGCGCTACCCGGGCCGGGGGTGCCGGCGTACCAGCTCCTGGACGCGCTCGGCACGCCGTCCGGCGCGCGGGCGCTGCTTGTCTTCGGGTCCAACCCGGTCGTGTCAGCGCCCCGCGCCGCCCGGGTCGAGTCCCGGCTGCGCGCCCTGGACCTGCTGGTGGTGGCGGACTTCGTCCGCTCCGAGACGGCCGAGCTGGCCGACGTGGTGCTGCCGGTCGCCCAGTGGGCCGAGGAAAACGGGACGATGACCAACCTGGAGGGCCGGGTACTGCGCCGCCGGGCGCTGCGCGAACCACCCGCCGGAGTCCGTACCGAGCTGGCGATCCTCGCCGCGCTCGCCGGACGGCTGACCGAGGGCGGTACGCCGCTGCCGACCGACCCCCGCGAGGTCTTCGCGGAGCTGGGCCGGGCCTCGGCCGGCGGGCCGGCCGACTACGCCGGGATCACCTGGGACCGGATCGACGCCGACACCGGCGTCTTCTGGCCCTGCCCGGACCGTGACGGCCCGGACACGCCCCGGCTGTTCGCCCACCGCTTCCCCACCCCTGACGGCCGGGCCCGGTTCCATCCGGTGACCCACCGGCCGGCCGCCGAGCCGGTCTGCGCCGACTACCCGCTGCACTTCACCACCGGCCGGGTGCTGGCTCAGTACCAGTCCGGCGCGCAGACCCGGCGGGTGGCCGCGCTGCGCCGCGCCGCGCCCGGCGGCTTCGTCGAGCTGCACCCGGACCTGGCGGCCCGGATCGGCGTGACCGAGGGGGCGCCGGTACGGGTGGTCTCCCGCCGGGGTGAGCTGCGCGCACCGGCCCGGCTCAGCACGGCGATCCGGCCGGACACCGTCTTCGCGCCGTTCCACTGGCCCGGCGCGCAACGCGCCAACTCGGTCACGAACGACGCGCTCGACCCGGTCTCCGGGATGCCCGAGTTCAAGATCTGCGCGGTCCGGGTGGAGCCGGCATGAACGAGCGCATAGTCGTCGTCGGCTACGGCATGGCCGGCGCCCGGCTCGCCGCCGAGCTGCACGCTCGCGGCGGGGACCGGCGGATCACCGTGCTCGGGGCGGAGCCGCACCGCGCGTACAACCGGATCATGCTCTCCACGCTGCTCGCCGGGCGCATCGGCGAGCCGGACGTGGAGCTTGTCGAAGCCGTCGGGCCGGGCGTCGAGGTCCGCACCGGCGCGGCCGTCACCGCCGTGGACCGGGCCGCCCGCCAGGTGGTCACCGCCGACGGCGACCGGCACGGGTACGACCACCTGGTGCTCGCCACCGGCAGCCGGGCCGTCGTGCCACCGCTGCCGGGCCTCGCCCCGCTGCCCGAGCGGGTCGTCCCGTTCCGCACGCTCGGCGACTGCCGGCGGATCCTCGCCGCCGCCGAGGGCGCGCGGCGCGTGACCGTGCTCGGCGGCGGGCTGCTGGGTCTGGAGGCGGCCCGTGGGCTGGCCGCCCGAGGGCTCGACGTGACTGTGGTCCACCCGGTCGGGCACCTGATGGAACGCCAGCTCGACCCGCCGGCCGGCGCGGTCCTCGCGGGCACGCTCGCCGGCCTGGGCGTCCGGTCCCGGCTCGGGGCGCCGGCGACCGCCGTGAGCGCCGGCACCGACGGCGTCCGCCTGCACCTGGCCGACGCCGAACCGCTCGACGCCGACCTGCTGGTGCTCTGCTGCGGGGTACGCCCCGACGCCGCGCTCGCCGAGGCGGCCGGGCTCGCCGTCGACCGGGGTGTGGTGGTGGACGACCGGATGCGTACCAGCGACAGACACATCTCCGCGATCGGCGACTGCGCCCAGCACGACGGGACGCTGACCGGGCTCGTCGCGCCGGCCTGGGCCCAGGCCCGGGTGGTGGCCGACGTGCTGACCGGCGCCGATCCGCTGGCCCGCTACCGGCCCCGGCCGGCGGTGACCCGGCTCAAGGCGGCCGGCATCGACCTGGCCGCGATGGGCGACGTGGCCGGGCCCGGCGACCCGGGCGGCCCGGTCGAGGAGCTGACCTTCGCCGACCCGGCCCGGGGCACGTACGCCCGGCTGCGCATCCGGGACGAGCGGCTGACCGGCGCGATCCTGCTCGGCGACAACCCGGCGGTCGGCACCGTGGTGCAGCTGTTCGACAGGGGCGCGCCGGTGCCGGCGGACCGGCGTTCGCTGCTGCTCGGCCGGACGTTCGGTGACGCACCGGCCGAGCCGGCCGCGTCGCCGGCGCTGATGCCGGACGCCGCGACCGTGTGCCGGTGCAACGACGTGAGCAAGGGCGCGCTGGTGGCGTGCTGGCGGGCGGGCGCCCGGACGGCGGCGGCGCTGTCCACGGCGACCCGGGCCGCCACCGGCTGCGGCAGTTGCCGGGAGGCGGTGGCCGGCATCGCCGCCTGGCTCGCCGAGGCCGACCCGCTGACGACCGACGAGGAACGCGAGACGGTGGAGGTGGCGTCATGAGCGAGCCGATCAGGGAGCTGGTCGTCGTCGGGAACGGCATGGTGGGGCAGCGCTTCGTCGAGGCGCTGCGGGCCCGGGACACCGACGGGCGGTGGCATGTCACGGTCCTGGCCGAGGAACGGCGTCCGGCGTACGACCGGGTGCGGCTCTCCGCCGTCTTCGACGGGGTGGACGCCGACGAGCTGAACCTGCACACCCCCGACGCCGGTGTGGACCTGCGCCTGGGTGAGCCGGCCACCGGCGTCGACCGGGCGCGGCGGGTGGTGACCACCGCGGCCGGTGAGTACCCGTACGACGCGCTGGTGCTGGCCACCGGCTCGTACGCGTTCGTGCCGCCGGTCGACGGCGCTGATCTGCCCGGCGTCTTCGTCTACCGGACGCTTGACGACCTGGCCGCGATCCGGGAACACGCCCGGGGCCGCCGCACCGGCGCGGTGATCGGCGGCGGGCTGCTCGGGCTGGAGGCGGCGAACGCGCTGCGGCTGCTCGGGCTCGCCACGAGCGTTGTCGAGTTCGCGCCCCGGCTCATGCCGGTGCAGGTGGACGAGGCGGGCGGGGCGATGCTCCGGCGGTACGTGGAGGAGCTGGGCGTCACGCCGTACCTCGGGGTGGCCACCACGGCCCTGCGTTCCGGGCCGGACGGCACGGTGACCGCGCTCGACCTGGCCGACGGCCGCACCGTCGACGCGGACCTGGTGGTGGTGGCCGCCGGGATCCGGCCCCGGGACGAGCTGGCCCGCGCGGCCGGGCTGCCGCTCGGCCCGCGCGGCGGCGTGCTGGTGGACCCGGCCTGCCGGACCGCCGACGAACGGATCTGGGCGGTCGGCGAGTGCGCGGCTGTCGACGGGGTCTGCCACGGCCTGGTCGCGCCCGGATACGCCACCGCCGAGGTGGTCGCGGACCGGCTGCTCGGCGGCGCGGCCACCTTCCCCGGCGCGGACACCGCGACGAAACTCAAGCTGCTCGGCGTGGACGTGGCCTCGTTCGGTGACGCGCACGGCGTCACCCCGGGCTGTCTCGACGTGACGTTCACCGACCCGGCCACCCGGTCGTACGCGAAGCTGGTCCTCTCCGACGACGCGCGGACGCTGCTCGGCGGCGTGCTGGTTGGGGACGCGAGCGCCTACCCGGCGTTGCGCGCCAGTGTGGGCGGGCCGCTGCCCGCTCCCCCGCTGGCGTTGCTGGCGCCGGCCGGCGGCGCGGGCGCCGGTGCGGGCGCGTTGCCCGCCACCGCGCAGGTCTGCTCCTGCAACGCGGTGACCCGCGCCGACCTGGACGCGGCGATCGCCGGCGGGGCGACCGACGTGCCGGCGCTGAAGGCGTGCACCCGGGCCGGTACGAGCTGCGGCTCCTGCGTGCCGATGCTGAAGCAGTTGCTGGACGCCGCCGGGGTGCGCCAGTCCACGGCGTTGTGCGAGCACTTCGACCACAGCCGGCAGGAGCTGTTCGATCTGATCCGGGTACGCGGCATCGGCACGTTCTCCCGGCTCGTCGCCGAGCACGGGCGCGGAAGCGGATGCGACATCTGCAAGCCGGTGGTGGCCTCGATCCTGGCGTCGCTGGGCACCGGGCACGTGCTCGACGGTGAGCGGGCGTCGCTTCAGGACACGAACGACCACTTCCTGGCCAACCTGCAACGCGACGGCAGCTACTCGGTGGTGCCCCGGATACCCGGCGGCGAGATCACCCCGGAGAAGCTGATCGCGATCGGCGAGGTGGCGCGCGACTTCCGGCTGTACACGAAGATCACCGGCGGGCAGCGGATCGACCTGTTCGGCGCGCGGGTCGACCAGCTGCCGCAGATCTGGCGGCGGCTGGTCGACGCGGGCTTCGAGTCGGGCCACGCGTACGGCAAGGCGCTGCGCACGGTCAAGTCGTGCGTGGGCGACACCTGGTGCCGCTACGGGGTGCAGGACTCGGTCGGGCTCGCGGTGGCGCTGGAGCTGCGCTACCGAGGGCTGCGCGCGCCGCACAAGCTCAAGTCGGCGGTCTCGGGCTGCGCCCGGGAGTGCGCCGAGGCCCGGAGCAAGGACTTCGGGATCATCGCCACCGAGACCGGCTGGAACCTGTACGTCGGCGGCAACGGCGGTTTCCGGCCCCGGCACGCCGACCTGTTCGCCACCGACCTGAGCACAGCCGAGCTGGTCACCCTGATCGACAGGTTCCTCATGTACTACATCCGCACCGCCGACCGGTTGCAGCGCACCGCCGCCTGGATCGAGGCGATGGACGGCGGCCTGGACCACCTCCGGTCGGTGATCGTGGACGACTCGCTCGGCCTCTGCGCCGACCTCGACGCGGCGATGGCCCGGCACGTCACGAGCTACTCCGACGAGTGGCGCGACGTCCTGGAGGACCCGGACCGGCTGCGCCGCTTCACCTCCTTCGTCAACGCGCCAGACGTGCCCGACCCGTCCATCACGTTCACCCAGGAGCGGGGCCAGCCGGTGCCGGCCCGGGGCGCGCCCCCGGACGGCGGACACCGCCGCCAGCCCGTCGTTCTGGGCCTGCCGGAGGTACGCCGATGAGCCCCGTCGTCACGCTGGACTGGACACCGGTCTGCCCGCTGGACCGGCTCGACCCCGACCGGGGTGTGGCCGCGCTCGTCGACGGCGTCCAGGTGGCCGTCTTCCGCACCGCCAACGGGCTGTACGCGGTGGACAACCTCGACCCGGTCGGCGGCGCGTACGTCATGTCCCGGGGGCTGGTCGGCAGCCGGGGCGGGGTGCCCACGCTCGCCTCGCCGCTGCACAAGCAGGTCTACGACCTCACCACGGGGCGGTGCCTGGACCTTCCGGGAGTGACGCTGCGCCGGCATCCGGTGCGCTGCCGGGACGGCCTGGTCGAGGTGCGGTTACGGCAGGAGGAATGATGCGGGACGAGCTGGCCGGCTTCACCATCGGGGTCACCGCCGACCGGCGGCGCGACGAACTCGCCGCGCTGTTCCAGCGGCGTGGGGCGCGGGTGGTGCTCGCCCCGGCGCTGCGGATCGTCCCGCTGGCCGACGACAGCGACCTGCGTGAGGCCACCCGGGCCTGCCTGGAACACCCGCCGGACGTGCTGATGGCGAACACCGGCATCGGCATGCGCGGCTGGCTGGAGGCGGCCGAGGGCTGGGGGCTGGCCGAGCCGCTGCGCACCACGCTCGCCGGGGCGTACGTGGTGTCCCGGGGTCCGAAGGCGACCGGGGCGATCCGCGCCGCCGGGCTGCGCGAGCACTGGTCCCCGGAGTCGGAGAGCTGCGACGAGGTGATCGAGCATCTGGTCCGGCGCGGTGTGGCCGGCCAGGTCGTGGCGATGCAACTGCACGGCGAGCGGCAGCCCGAGTGCGCCGACGCGCTGGTGGCGGCCGGGGCCACGGTGATCGAGGTGCCGGTCTACCGGTGGGCGCCGCCGGCCGACCCGGCGCCGCTGCACCGGCTCATCGACCTGGTGGCCGGGCGGCTCGTCGACGCGGTCACGTTCACCTCGGCCCCGGCGGCCGAGGCGCTGCTGCGGGCGGCCGGGGACCGTACCGAGACGGTGCTGGAGGCGCTGCGCGGCGACGTGCTGGCCGGATGCGTCGGCACTGTCACCGCCGAGCCGCTGGTACGGCGCGGCGTGCCGGTGAGCGCGCCCAGCCGGGCCCGGCTGGGCGCGCTCGTGCGCACCATCGTCGAGGAACTGCCCCGGCGTACCGTCTCGGTGAAGGCGGCCGGGCACGTGCTGACGCTGCGCGGGCACGCCGCTGTGGTGGACGGGGAACTGCGCCAGCTGGCGCCGGCCCCGATGGCGGTGCTGCGGGCGCTCGCCGCCTCGCCCGGGAAGGTGCTCTCCCGCACCGCGCTGCTGCGTACGCTGCCGCGCGGCGCCGACGAGCACGCCGTGGAGATGGCTGTCGCCCGCCTGCGGGCCGGCCTGAAGGCGCCCCGCGTGGTGCAGACGGTGGTCAAGCGGGGCTACCGCCTGCGGGTCGACTGACCCGCAGGCGGTCAGCCCACCGAGGCCGGGTAGCCGTGCTCGGCCTGGAGGCGGAGCATGGCGTGCTCGACCACAGTCACCAGCACCTGCTTGACCGAGTCGCGCCGCCGGGCGTCGCACAGCACCATCGGCACGTCCGGGGAGATGGCGAGCGCCTCCCGGATCTCCTCCAGCTCGTAGTGCGGCGCGTCTTCGAAGCGGTTCAACGCCACGACGTACGGCAGCTTGCGGTTCTCGAAGTAGTCCAGCGGCGCGAACGCGTCGGTGATCCGGCGGGTGTCCACGAGCACCGCCGCGCCCACCGCGCCCCTGATGATCTCGTCCCACATGAACCAGAAGCGCGTCTGGCCGGGCGTGCCGAACAGATAGAGGATCAGGTCCTCGGCCATTGTGATACGGCCGAAGTCCATGGCGACCGTTGTGGTCTCCTTGCCCGGCACCTTCGACGCGTCGTCGATGCCCACGCCGGCCGCGGTCATCAACGCCTCGGTGGTCAGCGGCTGGATCTCGGAGATCGCCCCGACGAGCGTGGTCTTTCCCACGCCGAAGCCACCCGCGATCACGATCTTCGCGGAGATGATCTCCCGGCCGCGGTTCACCCCGTCGGGGTCATAGTTCGCGAAGTCCACTTAGCACCCTTCCAAGCAGGTTCATCCGCGCCGCGAAACCCGTCGCGGGAGCGGCAGTGTGTAGCGTCAGCAGGCCCTCGGCCACCATGTCGGCGACCAGCACCCGGGTGACGCCCAGCGGCATCCGGGTGTAAGCGGCGATTTCCGCAAGCGACTGCGCCCGGCCCTCACAGACCGAGGAGATGCGGTACTTGTCGTGCCCGGCGAAGCGCGCCTCGGCCGACTGCGTCGGCGTGCTCGACAGCACCGCTTCGAGCGCGATGTTCTGCAACGGCTCGGTGCGGCCCCGGGTGACCGCGTACGGCCTTACCAGCGCGCCACGTGGATCACGTCGCGGTTCCAATTCGCGATCACCTCCCCTCGTACGGAGCCGCACCGGCTCCGGTCGTCAGCACCCCGGGCCGATCAGGACCGGACCGCGTCCCTCGGCAGCGGGACCAGTGCCTGGCCGACCCGCTCCACCAGCAGCGCCATCTCGTAGCCCACCTGGCCGACGTCGCAGCTGCGGGCCGCGAGCACGGCCATCGACGAGCCGTCGCTGATGGACATCAGGAACAGGTAGCCGCTGTCCATCTCGATCACGGTCTGCAGCACCCCGCCGGCGCTGAACATCCGCGCCGCGCCCTCGGTAAGGCTCACCACGCCGGAGGTGATGGCGGCGAGCTGGTCGGCCCGGTCGCCGGGCAGATCCCGCGAGGAGGCGAGCAGAAGTCCGTCCGCGGACACCGCCACCACGTGCGCGATGCCCGCGACGCTGTCGGCGAAGTTGGTGAGAAGCCACCCCATGTCCTGCATGGCCGCCGGCCTGTTCATCGGTTCGTCTCCTTGTTCGAGGTGCTGTTCAGGTCGGCGCCGGCCGTACGGCCCCGCTGGACGCCACGGTGGTAGGCGGAGAGCAGGCCGCGTACCTCGTCCGGCGTGCGCCGGCTGCGGTCCCGGCCGCTCTTCGGCTCGATGCCGCCGGGCACGAGCTGGGCCTGCGGCACCCGCTTGGGCAGGCCGGAACGGGTGGTGCCGCCGGTGGTGGGCTCCGCGGCACGGCTGGCCCGCGACCAGCCCTCGTCGGCCGCCGTACGCCAGGCCTCCGGGTCGATCGACGGCGCGGACGCGGGCTCGGCGGCGGGCGGCGCCGGGGGCGGCGTCGCGGCTGCCGGAGGCGTGGACGGGACCTCCGGCGGGCTGTACGCCGGCGGCGTGGTCAGCCCCGACGCCTGGGCGCCCGGGGTACGGGTGGGCAGCTTCGGACGTGCCGACGCCGCGGGGGGCGCCACGGCCGGCTGTGCCGGCGCGGGCGGCTCGTCGAACGTGGGACGGGTGAAGATGGTGGTCTCGTCCTCTCCGTGCGAACGGAACCAGACCGCCTCCATCTCGCGGAATATCGGCGCCTCGGCCCGCTGCTCGGGCCGGGCCACCACGGGCGTCGCCGGGGTGCTCTCCACCGCCGGCGCCGCGGCGAGCGGCTGGTAGGCCGGAGGTGCGGCCTGGGTAGCGGGTTGCGCCGCATCGACACCCGGCGTCCGCTTGGGCAGCGGGTCGAGCGCGGGATACGCCACGGTCGGGCCGGCCGACCAGCCCGCGCCGGAGACCGGTGCCGGCGCGGCGGGGGCGGGCGCCGCCGCCACCGGGGCGGGCGCCGCCACGGTGGGCAGCGCGCCGGTCGCTCCACCCAGTTGTACGGCGGGTGTGGTGTCGCGGGTCTCGGCGGGCGTCTGCCACCGGGACGGCGGGGCGGTGGTCGCCCCGCGCCACTGGTCGGCGAGCGTGGCGGTGGCCGCGCCCCGCCCGGCGCCGGCCAGCGCGTCGGCGGCACCGACCTGGCTGAGCGGCGACTGCTCCACGGCGAGCGGCTGACGCGGCCGGGTCAGCGGGGCCTGACCCCGGTTGGCCGGCAGCACCACAGTCGAGTTCGGCAGCGTGACCTGGGCGACGGTGCCGCCCTCGACGTTGCGGCGCAGTTCGACGCGGATCCCGTAGCGGGAGGCGAGCCGGCTCACCACGGCCAGACCCATCAGCCGGAACGCGGCCACGTCGACTGTCGGCGGCGCGGCCAGGCGCCGGTTGAGCGAGTCGAGCTGGTCGTCGCTGAGCCCCAGGCCGCGGTCCTCGATCTGGATCAGCACGTAGTCGCGGATCCGGCGGCCGTCGGCCACCACCGAGGTGTTCGGCGGCGAGAACCGGGTGGCGTTGTCGAGCAGCTCGGCGACCAGCCGGACGACGTCGTTGACGGCGTGCGCGGCGACCGAGATGTCGGTGTCGACGGTGCCGAACTCGATCCGGTTGTAGAGCTCCACCTCGGACTGGGCGGCGCGCAGCACGTCGACAAGGAGCGCGTCGTCGCGACGCGGCACGGCCGAGTCGGCACCGGCCAGCACCAGCAGGTTCTCGTCGTTACGGCGCATCCGGGTGGCCAGGTGGTCCAGCTCGAAGAGCTGCGCCAGCCGCTTCGGGTCCTCCTCGGAACGCTCGATCGCGTCCAGTTCGCCGATCATGCGGTCGACCAGGCTCTGCGAACGGCGGGCCAGGTTGAGGAACATCGCCGAGACGCTGGTCCGCAGCGCGGCCTGCTCGGCCGCGACCCGGACCGCCTCGCGGTGGACCACGTTGAAGGCCACCGCGACCTGGCCGACCTCGTCGCGGTTGCTGAGCTTGATCGGGTCCCGTACCTGCTGGACGATCTCGTCCACGCCGCCGTCGCCGATGGCGTTGACGTTCTGCAGCCGGCTCACCGCGTCCGGCAGGTCGTGGTTGGCCACGGCGAGCGCGCCTTCACGCAGCCGGCGCAGCGAGTCGTTGAGCGAGCGGGCGAGCACCACGGCGAGCGTCACCGCGATGGCGAGCGTGAGCAGCACGAGCAGGCTCTCCACGATCGCCTGCCGGATCACGTCGGCGCGTACCTCGTCGGCGTCGGCCAGCATCTCGTCCAGCAGCTGGATCTCGGCCCACCGCATCAGGTCGTCGACCGCACCGATGGCGGCGGACGCCTCGTCGCGGGTGACCAGCGAGGATCGTTCGACGGAGCGGGAGATGTCGCCGGCGACGCGGTCGGCGAGCTGGACGGCGTCACCGGAGACCGTGCGGTCCACCAGGGCCCGCTGGCTCGGCGTCGCGGTCCGGGAGAAGGTCAGCAGCGCCTCCTGCTGGCCGGTGAGCGTGGCCACGAAGGAGGAGAACTGCTCGCCGTCGATCCGGCTGCCACCGAGGGCGGTGAAGGCCACCGCCTGTTCCTCGGCCACCGCGGCCTTGGCGTGGGCGAACGCGGCCACCGCGCGGCGGGCGTCGGCCAGGCTCTCCGCGCCCGGCTGCTGGGCCAGCGCGTCGCTGTACGCGACCAGGTCGCCCAGGACGATCCCGTAGCGCAGGCTGGCCTCGGCCACCGGCATCTGGAGCCGGTCCAGCACCTCCTGCCGGGTGCCGTTCAACGTGGCCAGGTGGGCGTCGATCACCTTGAGCTGGTTGCTGATCGCCGCCGGCAGGTCACCGAGGTCGGCGCGCCCCTTCTGGTACGCGTCGATGCGCTCGTCGGTCTGACGCACGCGCAGGTTGTACGCGTCCGGCTTCTGGTTCGGGTCGGCCAGGAAGACCGCCGCCGCCATTCGCTCCTTGTGCAGGTCCTGGGTGAGCGCCGAGATGTCGACAGACACCGCGCTCAGCGACCGGATCCGGTCCGCCTCGTACGCGCCCTGGCCCACCGAGATGAGTCGGATAGTTGCCAGTGCGATGACGGCTGCCACCGGGACGACCAGGATGAGGGCGAGCTTGGAGCGGATCCGCGCGTCGCGCAGCCTGGGCAGGCGCCGACGGCGGTTCCGCTGTTCGGCGTTTGGGCTCCCGGGCAGGGTCGTAGGTCCGGTGCTCACGACATCGCCTCCGTCGTTTCTTCCACGCGCGACCCACTGACCCGTGCCTGGTGCAGCGGCCAGCGCCGCACGCGGCACGGCCGCGATTTCATCAGACGAGATCGTGTTTGGGAAGCCGCAGTGGGGCAGGAAACGGTCGGGGGTGGCGCAACCCGGGATCCGATCACCTAATACCTTCTTTTCTCCAACCCCCTGAACAGGGGATGTCACTCCAGAGTGGTCATACGCTTCTGTGCAGTAATTGTCGGTTAATGTTCCGTGTCCCCAGCATGTGGGATAGCCGTCCCGAAACAGGACTCCGGATCCCGGCTTGACCACAGGCCCCGGCATTGGCAAGGTTTTGCAGGCTTCGCGCACACCGTACGGCACACCAATCCCGTTCCTCCACTGAGGACGGACTAGCGGCGGTGATCGGGCGTCGGCCCGCGCCGCACCTGGAGGACTGAGTTGAGCCCCATCCGCTCCGCGAGCATCGCGGCGCTCGCATCGGCCGTGCTGGCCACCACGCTCACCGGCTGCGGGATCGGCGGGGAACCGCAGGACACCAGCCCCATCGTGATCGCCGCCGATCTGGAGCTCTCCGGCGCCTCGGCGCCCGTCGGCAAGGTCTACCAACGGGCCCTGGAACTGAAGGTCGAGCAGTTGAACGCCTCCGGCGCACTGGGCGGCCGGAAGATCGATCTGAGGATCAAGGACAACCGCTCGGACGCCGCGGAATCCTTGCGGAACATCAATGATTTCAGCGGTGACTCGCGGGTGAGCGCCGTCATCATGGGCGGCTGCAACGAATGCGCCGTCGGTGCGGCCCGTACGATCGGCGAGAAGCGCATTCCGACGATCGCACTGGCGTCGTCGAGCGCCGTCACCGAGCCGGTGGCCGAGCGGCGATATGTCTTCAAGCTCGCCCCGAACGCCGCGGACAGCGCCGCCGCGCTCGCCGCCGAACTGGACCGGCGCAACGTCCGCAAGGTGGCGCTGCTGCACAGCGCCGAGGGCTACGGCCAGGAAGGGCTCACCGCCCTGCGCCGCGAGCTGAGCAAGACCAGCGTGAAGCTGGTCGGCAACGAGTCGGTGCGGTCCACCGACACCGAGGTGACCACGCAGATCAACGAGCTGATCGAGGGCAAGCCGCAGGCGCTGGTCCTGTGGACCACGCCGGAGCAGGCGACGCTCGCCGCCACCACCGCCCGGCAGAGCAAGTTCCGCGGGTCGCTGTTCTTCGACGCCTCGGCCGCCGGTGACCTCTTCCTGGGCCCGTCGGCCCGATCCACCGAGGAGGCGACGCTGATCTTCACCCAGACCATGGTGATCGACGACGTGATCGCCACCACCCCGGCCAAGGCCGCGCGGCGGCAGTGGTTCCAGGACTACACCGCCCGGTTCGGCGGCTACAACGGCTTCTCCTCGTTCGCCGCGGACGCGGTCCAGCTGATCGCCGACGCCGAGCAGCGGGCCGGCGGCGATCCCGGCAAGGTCGACCGGGACGCGCTGCGCGACGTGCTGGAGACCGCCCAGCTCGACGGGCTGTCCGGGCCGATCCGGATGACGCCGGACAACCACTCCGGGCTGATGCCGCAGGCGTTGACGACGCTCGTTGCTCGTGGTGGGCGTTGGCGGCTCGCCGGCTAGTCACTGTTGGGGGCGTGGCCCCACCGCAACCGGCTCCGGGCGGTCAGGCTTGATCCCTGCGCCGGTTGCGGTGGGGCCACGCCTGTCGTGGTCGGCCGCCATCCGTGGGTTTGAGGTTTACCTTCTGGGTGCTCGGTCGACGTCGGGTTCTCGGGTCAGTGGCTAGCGGGCTGAGGTGGTGGCGCGGACCCAGGGCAGGGCCAGGCGCTCGATGAGGCTGAGGGCGGCGTAGAGCACGATGCTCATCAGGGCCACCAGCACGATCGCCGCCCACGCGGTCGCGGTGTCGCCGACACCGTTGTACTGCAGGATCTGGTAGCCCAGGCCCGGACGGTCCGAGTAGAACTCCCCGATCACGGCGCCGATCGCGGCCAGCGGCATGGCCACCTTGAGGCCGACGAAGATCTGCGGCAGCGCCGCCGGGAAGCGCACCTTGCGGAACGACTGCCACCACGACGCGTTCAGCGACCGGCCCAGTTCCGCCAGATCCGCCGGGGTGGTGGTCAGCCCGGTCGCGGTGGAGAGCACGATCGGGAAGAAGCAGAGCAGGAACACCATGGTCAGGATGGGCTTCTGCCCCCAGCCCACGGCCACCACCAGCAGCGGCCCGAACGCGATCTTCGGGACCGCGTTCACCGCCACCAGCAGCGGCGCGAACATCCGCTCCACCCGGCGGGAGGCGGCCAGCGCCATCCCGATCAGCACCCCCGCCACCGACGAGAGCAGGAAGCCGAGCACTGTCATCCAGGTGGTGATGCCCAGCGCGGGCAGCAGCACCTCGGTGGTGCCGGCGAGGGACCTCCCCACCGCCTGCGGCGGGGGCAGCGCGGCCGGGTGCACCAGGTTCAGCCCCGAGGTGACCAGCCACCAGGCCGCCACCGCGATCACCAGGCCGAGCGCCGGCAGTCCCACCGCCGCCGGGCGTACGGCGATCCCGCGCCGGACGACCGCCGGGCGCGGCGGCGTCTCCGGCCGGGCCTCGGTCGACTGTGTCAACGTGTGCTCCTCTCTGCGCCGGTCGGCGTGACCGGCACGCGAAGGGGGTGCGCCCCACCGGGGTGTCCGGCGGGTCGCACCCCCGTTGGCCCGAGCGGACCGGTCAGGCCTTCGGCGCGAGGTTGAAGTCGATGATCTGGTCCGGGGTGAGGTTCTGCTTGAGCGCACCTGCGCCCTGGAGCAGCGCGATGCTCTTGGCCACCCGGCCGCTGTCCAGCGTGCCGATCGCGGTGCCGGAGTTGCTCGACCGGACGTACGCGGCCATCAGCTGAAGCTCGGCGGAGGCAGCGGCCGGCACGGCGGCCGGCACGTTCTTTTTCAGGATCTCGGCCGCCTCGTCCGGGTTCGCCAGCGAGTACTCCAGGCCCTTGAGCAGCGCGGCGGTGAACTTCTTCACCATCTCCGGCTTCTCCTTGGCAATCTTCGAGGAGGTGATCAGCGCGTTGCCGTAGAGGTCCTGCATCACGTTGCTGTACGGCAGGACGACCGGCTTCTTCTTGGTCACCGTCTCCACCGTCGGCTGGCCGACGACGAACTGGCCGATGCCGTCCACCGACCCCGAGCCGAGCATGCCGATCAGGCCCTGCGCCTCACCGTTGACCCAGGTCACCTTGCTGCCGTCGATGCCGGCGAGCCGCGCGTACGTCGGGAAGAGGTTGCGCACGACGGACGTCGGGGTGTCGGCGAGCTTCTTGCCCTCGAGGTCCTTCGGGGTGGCGATGTTCTTGCCCTCGACCGTGACGATCGCGGCCATGGTGCGCTGCTGGATCGCGGCCACCGCCACGAAGTCCTTGGCCTGGCCGTTGCCGAGCTGGAGGATGCCACCGGTCAGGTCGATCGGGCCGAAGTCGGCCTGACCGCCGGTGATGGTCTGGATGACGGAGCCGGTGCCCTGACCGGGCTTGATGTCGACGTCGAAGCCGGCCTCCTTGAAGAAGCCCTTGTCCTTCGCCACCCAGGCGTAGGAGTCACGCCCGAAGTTGCCGAACGAGGTGAGGTACGTCACCTTCTCCAGCGCCGCGCCGTTGCCGCCGCCGCTCTCGGACTTGTCCGAGTCGCTGCTGCAGCCGCCCACCAGGGCGAGGGCGGTGGCCAGAGCCGCGGCGGCGACCGTACGGGTCAGCCTTCTCATCAGTGCACCATGTCCTTTCCGACCAGGACTTCTTCGCCGGTCGGGTCGTGGGTCCGACGGGGTCGGCAGGTGGTTCGGCCGACTGGACCGTCGTGAGGGGACTCTTCGCGCGCAACAGCGTACGAGAAGGCAGATGACCTTCCGCCGCCGTCCCGGTTGCGGAACGGAAACGAAGTTGCGTGACGGAAAGCGGACTGACGTCCACCCCGGACGGTGCTATAAGCACAGTCCCCCGCTACGCTAGCCCGGCTCGCGTCGGAGACGACGTGGCCGAGACGACGTGGAAGGGAGCCGGCAGGACATGATCCGACTGTCCGGGGTGTCCCGCACCTTCGACGGCCGTTCGGGGCGGGTGGAGGCGCTGCGCGGCATCGACCTCGACGTCGCCGAAGGCGAGTTCGTCGCCGTCCTCGGCCGGTCCGGCTGCGGCAAGTCCACGCTGCTGCGCATGATCGCCGGCCTGCTGCCGGTCACCGGCGGCGAGATCACCGTGGCCGGTACGCCGATCACGAAGCCCCGCCGCGACGTGGCCATGCTGTTCCAGCGACCGGCGCTGCTGCCCTGGCGCTCGGTGCTGGACAACGTGCTGCTGCCGGTGGAGATCTTCGGCTGGCGCCGGGCCGAGCACCGCGACCGGGCCCGCCAGTTGCTGGAGATGGCAGGGCTGGGCGGCTTCGAGAAGCGCCTCCCGCACGAGCTGTCCGGCGGCATGCAGCAGCGCGTGTCACTGTGCCGGTCGCTGATCGGCTCGCCCCGGGTGATGCTCATGGACGAGCCGTTCTCCGCGCTCGACGCGCTCACCCGCGAGGAGCTCTCCGGCGAACTCCAGCGGGTGCACATGGAGACCAGGGCGACGATCGTCTTCGTCACCCACTCGATCGACGAGGCGGTGCTGCTCGCCGACCGGGTCGTCGTGCTCAGCCCGCGCCCCGGGCGCATCCGCGAGGTGGTCGAGGTGAACGTGCCCCGGCCCCGCACGCTGGGCCGCCACGAACACCTGGAAGACGTCGCGCGGATCAGCGCCGAGCTGCACGAACTGCTGATGGAGCGGGACGCCCCCGGCGTACCCGTCGGAGGCCGGTGACCATGCGGGTCTCGGTGTTCACCGAACCCCACCGCGGTGCGGACTACGACGACCAGCTCCGGTTCGCCCGGCTGGTCGAGGAGACCGGCTTCGAGGGCTTCTTCCGGGCCGACCACTACCGGGCCATGGGGGACGAGCCGGCGCCGCCCGGCCCCACCGACGCCTGGCTGACGCTCGCCGCGCTGGCCCGGGAGACCTCCCGGATCCGGCTCGGCACGCTCGTCACGTCCGCCACGTTCCGGCTCCCCGGGCCGCTCGCCGTCATGGTCGCCCAGGTCGACCGGATGAGCGGCGGCCGGGTCGAGCTGGGCATTGGTGCCGGATGGTACGAGCGCGAGCACACCGCGTACGGCATCCCGTTCCCGCCCGTCGCCGAACGCTTCGACCGGCTCGCCGAGCAGCTGGAGATCGTCACCGGGCTGTGGCGCACCCCGTCCGACGAGACGTACAGCTTCACCGGTGAGCACTACCGGCTGGTCGACGCGCCCGCGCTGCCCAAGCCGGTGCAGCGGCCCGGCCCGCCGGTGATCGTCGGCGGCCGGGGACCGAAGCGCACACCCGAGCTGGCCGCCCGCTACGCCGACGAGTTCAACATGCCGTTCAAGAGCGTCGCCGAGACCGCCGCCGCGTACGACCGGGTGCGGGAGGCGTGTGACCGCGCCGGGCGGGCCGACTCCGGCCGCGCGCCGCTGACGCTCTCGGCCGGCATCGTGGTGGCGATCGGGCGCACCGACGCCGAGGCGCAGCGCCGGGCCGCGCCGCTGCACGTCACCAGCGCGCTGCCGCCGGAGGACCCGGTGGTCGGCTCCCCCGCCCAGCTGGTCGACCGGATCGGCGAGTTCGCCGCGATCGGGGCCAGCCGGGTGCACCTGCGCCTGATCGACTTCGACGACCTCGACCACGTGGAGCTCATCGCCGCCGAGGTGCTCCCCCGACTGGACGGACCACGATGACCGAACTCTCCGCCGACCTCGAACTCGGCCCGGTGGGCCAGGAGATCGTGTACGAGAACGACCGGGTACGCGTCTGGCACATCCGGCTCGAGCCGGGTGAGCGGCAGCCGCTGCACCGACACGACCACCCCTATCTGGTGGTGGCGATCCAGGGCGCGAAGAACGTGGTGCAGACCATCGACGGCGCCACCATCGACGCCGACGAGCCGACCGGCGGCGTGGTCTACCGGGATCCGGGCGCGGTGCACATGCTCACAAACGTCGGCGACACCACCTACCTCGCGCGCCTGGTCGAGCTGAAGTAGCCACGCCGGGAGGTTCGCCGCGCCGCGCGGCGGCAAGGTGGCGATCGGGGTCACCGGGCCGTAACGTGCCGGACATGGCCTTTCGGACGTGGGGCAGGCTGCTGCTCACGGCGCTCGGCGTGAGCGTGCTGGCCGGGGCCGGCCAGTTGGGCATCGCGTACGGCTTCGGAGTCGTACGCCTCGACGGCGCGTTCGTCGACGTCTCGGTCAACCGGTGGCCCGCCCAGCTCGTCTGGGTGGGCTGGTTCGCCGCTGTCGCCACGGTCGCCGGAGCCGTCCTCACCGAGCGCATCGCCCGCCGCGACGACGGTCCCGGCGGCACCACCGAACTGCTCTCCGTCGCCGGCGTCAGCGCGCTCGGCGCGATGGTGGTCGCCCCGCTGTGCATGCAGCCGGCCCGCGCTGCCGAGCTGGGCGGATCCGTCGACGCGGCCTGGGCCGCCGGCATCTGCGCCGCGCTCGGGGCCGTGGTCGGGGCGGGTGCCGCGATCGCCGTGCTGCTCAAGCCGCCGTTCGGCTGGGGAGTGGCGATCACCGCCGGGATCGTCTGGCTGTTCGCGCTGCTCTCCGTCGCGCCCACGATCCTCTCCAGCCGCCCGCTGGCCACCGTACGGCTCGGCGTGCTCGAACCCTCCTGGCTGGATGCGGAGGCGGCGCAACGCCTGTCCATGCTGCTGCTGCCGGTGCTCGCCCTGCTGGCCGGCGGGGCGGTCGGCGTGCTCGCCCGCCGGGCCGAATGGCCGCCGCTGGTCGGCGGGGCGGCCGGGGCGGCCGGTCCCGTGCTCGTCGCGTTCGCCTACCTGACCGCCGGTCCCGGCTCGGCCACCGACCGCTACCAGGTCGCGCCCTACTACGGCGCGCTGATCGCCGTGATCGCCGGTGCGCTCGGCTCGACCGCCACCACGATGCTGCCCCGGCCGGTCACCGCCAGCGGTGACCCCGACGCGGTCGAGGCCACCGACATCCTCGCGCCGCTGCCGCACTCGTCCGCCCCGGCCGCCGCCACCGTCCCGCCCACGCCTCCGGTGACGAGCGGCGCCGCCGCACCCGCTCACTGGAGCTGGCCCGAGCCCGGCGGCTCGACCACGACGTCGGCGCCCACCGGTGCCGACCTTCCCGCCGCCGACCCGCCTGCCGTCCCCGGTCTGCCCACCGCTGATCAGCCGGCGGGCGACCGTCCGGCCACCGTTGACACGACGACCCACGGCCAGCCCATGCCGGGCCTGCTGCCCCCGGGGCGCCGGACCTCGGCCATCGACGTGCTCGCCGCGGGCCGCCCCGACCCGATCCCGGCCCCGGGCACGGGTCCGGGCACGGGTCCGGGCACGGGTCCGGGCACGGGTCCAGAGTCGAGCGTCACCCCGGCCGCCGCCTCCGCATCCGCCGGCGGCGAGAGCGCCGCCCCCGCTGCCCCGGCCGCCGGGTCGGACGATGCGGCACCGGCTCAGGAAACGACGGCGGCCACGCCACGGGTCACCCGGCCCCGCCGTACCCGCGCCGGCCGGTCCACCGGCGGACCAGGGTCACCCGCCGACGGTCCCACCGCACCCCGCGCCGCGGATGCCACCTCCCCGGGCACCGCCGCCGAGGACGCCTCGCCGCTCACCGGCGGCACCCCCGAGAACCACGTCCCCGGCCCCCGGACGGACGGCGGCGACCTGACCGGACCGGACCGGGCCGACGCGGACAGCGCCGCCGCGCCACCGGCCGAGCCCACTGCCGGGACCGGCCGCCCCACCCGCTCGCGGCGTGGCCGCACCCCGAAGGCCGGACCACGCGCCACCGGCCCGGCCGCACCCGACTCCGCCCCGGCCGACGCCACGCCGACGACGCCGGTCGGGCAGGGCGGCCCGGCGGCGAACGCCGACCCGATCCCACCGGCCGCGAACCCGGCCCGGGACGACGCGAGCGCGGCCTCGACGCCCGGCAGTGTGGACCCCGGCACGCCCGGCGGTTCCCTCGACGGCCCGGCTCCCCGCACGGGCTCCCCGGCCGGCGAGGACGCACCGCCCGGTCGTACCCGACGTAGTTTCTTCTTCGACGACGGCCCGGTGCCGGCCCCGTCGCCCCGGCCCCGGTTCCCGATGTTCGAGGAGGTCGCCGGCGCGCCCGGCGAGGTACGCCCGGCCTGGCCGATCACCCCGGCGAGCCGCCCGCAGCGCGCCACCGCCGAACCGGACGCGCCGGCAGGGGACAGCGTGGAGGCGGTCACCCCGGCCGAGCCGGCACCGCGTCCCCGCCGTCGGGGTCTGCCCGAGCCGGGCGCGAGCGCCGGCTGGGACGCGCTCACCACGAACGCCCGTCCCGCCGGGCCGGTTTCCCGGCCGGAGGAGAAGGCCGCACTGCCTGTCGCCCGACCGGAGCCGACGACCGCCGTACCGGCCGAGGCCGGTGCCGGCACCGCGCTGCCCGAGGCCACCGCGCCGGAGACGGGCGAGCCGGACCTCCGGCGCGGGCGGCACGCCGGCCCGGCGGACGCCGACACGCCCGCCGGGAAGACGAAGACCCGGCGCGGCCTGTTCCGGCGTAACCGGCCCAAGGCCGACCCGGAGCCGCCCGACCGTGCGGCCGAGCCGGACGCCGCTACCGACGACGAGTACGTCGACTGGGTCGCCGGTCTCGCCTCGGACGACAACGCCGCCGACGCCCGCTCGCTGCGTACCGGGCGGCACCACCGCGACTGAACGGCGACCCGGGGCGGGCCGGATCGACACGCCCGCCCCGGCCTCGCTCACGCCAGCGGCAGGTACACCCGTGAGCCGGAGGCGACGAACTCCTCCGACTTGCCGCGCATACCCCGCGCGGCATAGTCCTTCAGCTCCTGCGTGATCTTCATGGAGCAGAACTTCGGCCCGCACATCGAGCAGAAGTGCGCGGTCTTCGCCGGCTCGGCGGGCAGCGTCGCGTCGTGGTACGCCCTCGCGGTCTCCGGGTCGAGCGCCAGGTTGAACTGGTCGGACCACCGGAACTCGAACCGGGCCTTCGACAGCGCGTCGTCCCACGCCTGCGCGCCCGGGTGCCCCTTGGCCAGGTCGGCCGCGTGCGCGGCGATCTTGTACGCGATCACGCCCGCCTTCACGTCGTCGCGGTCGGGCAGCCCGAGGTGCTCCTTCGGGGTGACGTAGCAGAGCATCGCGGTGCCGAACATGCCGATCATCGCCGCGCCGATCGCCGAGGTGATGTGGTCGTACGCGGGTGCGACGTCGGTGGTCAGCGGCCCGAGCGTGTAGAACGGCGCCTCGTGGCACCACTCCTGCTGGAGGTCCACGTTCTCCTTGATCTTGTGCATCGGCACGTGCCCGGGGCCCTCGATCATCACCTGGACGTCGTACTCCCAGGCGATCTTCGTCAGCTCACCGAGCGTGCGCAGCTCGGCGAACTGCGCCTCGTCGTTGGCGTCCGCGATGGAGCCGGGACGCAGGCCGTCGCCCAGGGAGAACGTCACGTCGTACTTCGCGAGCAGCGAACACAGCTCCCGGAAGTTGGTGTAGAGGAAGTTCTCCTCGTGGTGCGCCAGGCACCAGGCCGCCATGATCGAGCCGCCCCGGGACACGATCCCGGTGACCCGGTCCACCGCCAGCGGCACGTACGGCAGCAGCACACCCGCGTGCACAGTCATGTAGTCGACGCCCTGCTCCGCCTGCTCGATGACCGTCTCGCGGAACACCTCCCAGCTCAGCTTCACCGGGTCACCGCCGACCTTCTCCAGCGCCTGGTAGATCGGCACCGTGCCGATCGGCACCGGCGCGTTCCGCACGATCGCCTCGCGGGTCTCGTGGATGCGCCTGCCGGTGGACAGGTCCATCACGGTGTCCGCGCCCCACCGGGTGGCCCAGGTCAGCTTCTCCACCTCCTCGGCCACCGACGAGGTGACAGCCGAGGTGCCGATGTTGGCGTTGACCTTCACCAGGAACGCCTTGCCGATGATTGCCGGCTCGCACTCCGGGTGGTTGACGTTCAGCGGCAGCACCGCCCGGCCGGCCGCGATCTCGTCCCGGACGAACTCCGGCGTCACCGACTCCCGGATCGCCACGAACTCCATATCCGGCGTGACGATCCCGGCCCGGGCGTAGGCGAGCTGAGTCGGACGGGTGCCCGCCAGCGGCGTGCCGGCGCCGCGTACCGGGGCGACGTCGCCCCGCTCGGCGATCCACGGCCCACGCAGCGCGGGCAGCCCCGCCTCCGGGTCGGAGCCGGGACCGGAGGTGTCGTAGAGCCGTACCGGTGGGTTGTCCCCGGTCAGCGTCACCTCGGCGAACGGCACCCGGATGTCCGGGCGTGATCCTTCCACGTACACCTTGCGACGTGCCTGCATGACAGCCTCCCTGTCGCTCATGCGGACCAGCCGAAGTGGTCCAGCGGGCCGCGTCCCGCGCCCAGCTCCCAGGTCCGCGCGCCGGTCAGCGCGCGGGTGACGTACTCCTTGGCGGCCTCCACCGCGACCGGCACCGCGTCGCCCGCGGCGAGCCGGACCGCGACGGCGGCCGAGAACGAACAGCCGGTGCCGTGGTTGTGCCGGGTGTCCACCCGGGGCGCGCGCAGCAGCCGGGTGGTCCCGCCACCAGCGAGCACGTCCACCGACTCGCCGTCGGCGTCCACGTCGCCGCCGGTCACCACCACGAAGGCCGGTCCGCGCGCGGCGAGCGCCTCGGCCGCCGCGACCATCTCCTCCACGGTGCCCACCGGGCCTCCGGTGAGGGCCGCGGCCTCCGCGCAATTGGGTGTCGCCACCTCCGCGTACGGCAGCAGCCGCTCGACCGCCTCCACCACGCCGAGCCGGTGCCCGCTCGTGGCGACGAGTACCGGGTCGACGACCAGGTGCGGCAGCCGCCCGGCCCGGGCCGCCTCGGCCACCGCGTCGGCGACCGCCGGGGTGCCGAGCATTCCCGTCTTCACGGCCCGCACGTCGAAGTCGCCGAGCACGCTGTCCATCTGGTCGCGCACTGTCTGCGGTGGCAGCGGCAGGACGGCGTCAACACCCCTGGTGCTCTGCGCGGTGACGGCGGTGAGCACGCTCGTGCCGTACGCCCCGAGCGCGGCGAACGTCTTGAGGTCGGCCTGGATGCCCGCTCCCGCTCCGGAGTCGGAGCCGGCGATGCTGAGAACTGTTTTCGGCGTCACTTGTCTTCTCCGGTGGTTGCGGTTCAGGGCTGCGGCCGACCGTGCCCACTCCGGGCGGTCAGGCTTGATCCCTCCGTGGTCACGGTCGGCCGCAGCCCTTCTCGTGTGGGCCTTCGTCGGATCGCGCGGGGTGGGTGCGCGCCACACGGGTGGCCGCCTCCTGGAAGGCTCTGCCCAGCGTGGTGGCGGTTTCGGTGGGGTCCTGGGCACGCATGATCGCGCCGAGCACTGCTACTCCTGTTGCCCCTGCCGCTACGCATGCGTGGACCTGGTCCGGGGTTTCGATGCCGCCTAGTGCCAGCACCGGGAGCGGGCTGGCTTTCACCAGCGCGGCGAGTCCGGCCGCCCGTAGCGGCGGGCCGTAGCCGGGTTTGGTCTTTGTCTCGTAGACCGGGGACAGCGTCGCGTAGTGCTCGGTGGTGAGCCGGGCCAACTCGGCGGCGTCGTGGCAGGAGCGGCCGACGAGTCCGACGGCGGGCGGCGGGTACGGGCCGGCGGCGGGCAGGTGCACCGCGTCCCCGTCGAGCGGGTCGGGTCCGGCGACGATCAGCGTGCCGCCCGCCTCGGCGAGGATCGCGCGCAGGTCGACGGCGAGCGCGAGGCGTTCGGCGCGGGGCAGGTCCTTCTCCCGCAGCACCACCCACCGCACTCCCCCACCCACGGCCCCCGCCACCACGTCAACGAGCCGCCTCCGCGCCACCCGACGATCGGTCAACAGCACGACCCCGGTCGAGCCGGTGTAGTTCTTGGTACGCGGCCGCCCCTGCGGGGGCGTGTCCGTACCAAGATCCGCGACGCGTAGGGCGGTCACAGGTCGGGCCGTCCCTCGTCGGGGGTGGACGCCTGGGCGTGGAAGCGGCGGGCGATGCGGCCCGCGCCGTACGCCAGGCGCCCGGCCTCGACCGCGTACCGCATCGCCGTGGCCATCGCCACCGGGTCGGCGGCCCGGGTCACGGCGCTCGCCAGCAGCACCGCGTCGCAGCCCAGCTCCATCGCGAGCGCCGCGTCGGACGCGGTGCCGATGCCCGCGTCGAGCACCACCGGCACGTCGACCGACTGCCGGATCAGCCGGATGTGGTGCGGGTTGCCGATGCCCAGTCCGGAACCGATCGGCGACCCGGCCGGCATCACCGCCGCGCAGCCCACGTCGGCCAGCCGCCGCGCGAGCACCGGATCGTCCGACGTGTACGGCAGCACCGTGAACCCGTCCGCCACCAGTTCCTCGGCGGCGCGCAGCAGCTCCACCCCGTCGGGCAGGAGCGTGCGCTCGTCGCCGATCACCTCAAGCTTCACCCAGTCGGTGTCGAACGCCTCCCGCGCCAGGTGCGCCGTCTTCACCGCCTCCACGGCGGTACGGCAGCCGGCCGTGTTCGGCAGCAGCCGTACGCCGCACCGCTCCACCAGGTCGAGCAGGCCGCCCGACCCACCGGGCGTGGTGTCCACCCGGCGCAGCGCCAACGTCACCAGCTCGGTGCCGGAGGCCCGGATCGCCTGCTCCAGCACGTGCAGGTTGGCCGCGCCGCCGGTGCCGAGGACGAGCCGGGAGCCGAACGTGACCCCACCGATCTCAAGCGTGGACATCCGCTCACCCGCCCTGGGTGGCGCTGAGCACCTCGACCCGGTCGCCGTCGCGCAGCACGCTCGCCGACCAGCCGCCGCGCGGCACCACCTCACCGTTCACCGCCACCGCGAGCCCGCGCTCCCGGTCGGTGACCGCGCGGACCACCTCCGCGACTGTGACACCGTCGGGCAGCGTCCGGCCGGTGCCGTTGACGATCAGTTCCACGTGCGCTCCTTCCCGAAGCGATCCGGGGTGAAGGGGGCGAGCGCGGGATCCGGCTCGCCGGTGACGATCAGTTCGGTGACCAGGTCGGCGGTGACCGGGGTGAGCACGATGCCGTGCCGGTGGTGCCCGGTGGCCGCGAGCACGCCCGGCCGCCCGGGCAGCGGCCCGATGATCGGCGCGTTGTCCGGCGTACCGGGACGCAACCCGGCCACGGCCTCCGCCAGCTCGTACTCGACGAGTTCCGGCACCAGCTCGGCGGCGGCGCGCAGCAGCGTCAGCACCCCACCGGCGGTGACAGCGGTGTCGGCGCGCTCCTCGACTGTCGCCCCGACGACGACCTCACCGCTGTCCCGGGGCACCAGGTAGACCGACTCGCTGTCCGCGTACCCCCGGATCACGTGCCGGAAGCCCGGCGGGCCGCCGCCCGGCGCGCGCAGCCGCAGCACCTGGCCCTTCACCGGACGGACCGGCAGGCTGGTCAGCGCCGCCGCGCCGCAGCCGGCCGCGACCACCGTGACGCGGGCGTCCACGTCGGACAGCGCGCCGACGCGGGCGGGGCGCAGCTCCGCACCGGCGCGTTCGGCGGCAGTGCGCAGCGCGGCGACCAGCCGCCGCGGGTCGACCTGGTGGTCGCCGGGGGCCACCGCGCCGCCGCGCACGCGCGGCGCCAGCGCCGGTTCGCGGTCGCGCAGCTCCGACGGCCGCAGCGGCGTGATCGGCAGTTCCAGACCCTGTTGGTACGACCACAGCCGCCCCGCCTCGGCCAGGTCGTCGGCGGTGAGCCCGACGACGAGCGTGCCCTCGGTGCGGTACCCGATGTCGACGCCGCTCGCCCCGGCCAGCTCGGCTGCGAAACCGGGCCAGCGGGCGGCGGACTCGACGAGCAGCGCGGTCAGCTCGTGCTCACCGAAGTACGCCTCGGCGACCGGCGACAGCATCCCGGCGGCCACCGACGAGGCGCCCGACCCGGGCCGGTCGTCGTGCACCACCACGCGCAGTCCGCGCTGCGCGCACCGCCACGCGATCGCCCACCCGATCGGCCCGCCCCCCACCACCGCCACGTCGGTAAGGAAGGGCCCCCTTTTAACGCCTCCGGTAGAGGAAGGGCCCCCTTTTAACACGTCAGCGCCCGCATCAGCTCGGCGGTGGCGTGTGCGGGATCGGCGGCCAGGCTGAGCGCGCCGACCACCGCCACCCCGTACGCCCCGGCGGCCCGCAACGTCGGCACGGTCCCGGCGGTGACCCCACCGATCGCGATCACCGGCACGCTCACCGCCTCGGCGACCGCGCGTATCCCCTCGGGGCCGATCGGATCCGGCAGGCCGGCCTTGGTGGTGGTGACGTGGCACGGGCCCACGCCCAGGTAGGTCGCGCCCGCGTCCACCGCCACGCGGGCGCCGGCCGGCTCGCGGGCGGTCGCGCCGAGCACGGCGTCCGGGCCGAGCACCCGGCGCGCGGCTGCGACCGGCAGGTCGTCCGCGCCGACGTGGCCCCCGGCGGCGTCCACCGCGAGCGCCACGTGCAGCCGGTCGTTCACCAGGCACCGCGCCCCGTACGGCCGGCAGGCGTCGACCACCAGCCGGGCCAGCTCGTACGCCTCCCGGTCGGTGGCGTCGTCCTCCACACGCACCTGTACGACGAGGTCGGCGCCCGCTACGGGCAGGGCGGCACGCAGCACGGCGAGCGGGTCACGCCCCGGCCGGGTGTCGGTGATGAGATGCAGTCGTCCCAGGGACAGCACGGCAACGCTCCTCCCTGCGCCGGCATTACCCGGATCAGGTTCGACGGTCGGGGGCTCCCAGCCCCCCTCTCAGCCCGGTCCGCACCGGGCTCCCGTGGGTCACTTGCGGCCTACCGTACGACGCCTCCCGCCCGTACGGAAGCCCTCCGTAACGTTCGTCCCACGCCAACGCGCGCCGATCTTGCAGTTGTCGCCCCCGCAGAAGCCGCGAAACGGGCACCCGAGGGGCCGAAACTGCAAGACGCTTCTATGTGTGTGGTGATCGGTTCGGCTGGTTGCCGTTAGGGTTCGGCATCGATGATCACTTGGGTGACTCTTCGTCGATCCGGC
>NZ_JBEZMS010000032.1:0-61687 GCF_040652815.1 Micromonospora sp. NPDC048169 | reverse complement strand
AGCAGGGCGGGCAACGCGGCGGCGGTCAGCGCGGCGGCTCCGGCGGCGGGAAGGGCGGCGCGGCGCGCGGCGCCCAGCAGCAACGGTCGGGCCGCGGTGGCGGCGGTCCCGCTCCGGTCAACGACGCCATGGCGGAGGCGCTGCGCCGCGCCGGGCTGGCCTGACACGTTCGGCTGCCCTGCCGGGCTGAGGTCACGAAAGACTCAGCCCGGCAGTGCCCTTCGGCAACCGCGACGCGCCGGTTCGCGAAGCTGACACGCGGCAGGGCGGGACGACTGGCGCGAGGGAGCGGCCAGGGGTGTCTCGGTCCGCGCCGGCCTGGAGGCCGCCGTCGTCGCCGGGCAGCCCGGGTTCCGCGTACCCTCGCCGTCGTGGGGGCCGAGGAGGACGAGCGGTGGCGGGAGCGGCGACGCCACGCGGTGCGGGCGCACGCGGCGGCCGCTGACCGGGAACGCGCGGCGGAGCAGGCGGAGGCCGCGGATCTCGTGGCCCGGTTCGCCGCCGAGGCGCTGCGGCGAGGGTTGCGTGCGGACCGGCTGACCGCTACCGGCCATGACGGGCGCGGGCGCTACCGTACGCGGATCACCGGCTGGTACGTGGACCGGGCGCACAGCCGCGCTGTGGACACCGAGGGGCGCTTCTACCTGCTCACCGTGCCGCCGGGTCTGCGAGCACGGCTGCTCGGGGCCGACCCGCGGCCCAGCGCGCCGCCGCTCGTGGTCGGCCGGGGCGGCCGCGACGGCGAGTCGGTGCCGCTGGCGGCGTTGCTCAGCCGCCGTCTCGACGCGGGCGACGACTGGCGCTGACCGGGCCGGGTCGCTGATCGGCCCGCTGCCGCGGCACGGCGTGCGCGGCCCGCCGGGCGACGTGCCGCCACCAGCACAACTGGACCACCAGCGTGAGTAGTCCGGCGAGCACGATAGCGGCCAGGTTGATCACCAGTTGGAGGGCGGAGCCGGCCGCCTCGTGCCACACGCCGTACGCGGACGCGACAGCCACGTTTGCCGCCGCCGGCACGGTGGTCACCGAGATCAGCACGCCAACGAGCGACCCGGACTTCTTCGAGGTCAGCGACAACATGCCGGCAACGCCTGCGAGCAGGCCCACCACCCATGACAACGCGTCCGGGCGCCAGATGAAGTCGGTCATCGGCCGTTCCGCCAACAGCATGTCCCGGCCGACCAGGCCGGCCGCGGTGAGCGCCCAGGTGCTCAGCACCGTGGCCGCCATGGCGACGACGAAGCCGACGGTCAGCGCCTGCACCGAGCGGCCGACCACGCGCGGCTGCCGCCGTAGCAGCGCCACGCAGAGCGCGGCGAGCGGCCCGAACTCGGGGCCGACCACCATCGCGCCGACGATCAGGATGGGCTGGTCGAGCAGCACACCGATTCCGGCGATCATGGTGGCCACCACGATCAGGGCGAGGAACGTGCCGGTGAGCACCGTCTGCTCGCCGGTCTTCGCGGCGATCTCGTCCCAGACCACGGCGTCCTCGCCGTGCCCGGGCGCCTCCTCGGCGGCCCGGTCGGCCGCCTCGGACAGGGTCAGCTCCACGTCGTCGGCGGCGATCGCGCCGTGCGCCTCGACGCCGAGTTCCTGGAGCCGGCTCAGCACACCGTCGGCGCTCTCCCGGACGACGTCGCAGGTGACGTAGTCACCGGCGGGCTGGCGGGCAGCGCCGGGCAGCACCACGAGGTGGGTGACGCCGGGATCGGCGGCCAGCAGTTCCACGACCGCTGACGACTGTTCGCTCGGCGCGATCACCCTCAGGTGCAGCACTCGGGGCTCCTGGATCGTCGATTCCTGGCAGGGCCGCCGAACTCTACTCGGTACCAGGGGCACGTGTTGCGACCCGACGCCGCCGCGCGGCACGATCGTGTGCTTTTCGGCATGAACCCGGCGTACGCCATCACTCCTCGACTGGTCGACCGTTTTACCGTCCGTGACCCTTCGCTGCCACGACCGTGATCCCGCTGCGGGGACGGAGGCTCGATGACCGGCCGGATCTACCTGTCCCCGCCCGATGTCGGGCCCCTGGAAGAGTCCTACGTCCTCCGCGCGATCCGCTCGGGCTGGGTGGCGCCGCTCGGGCCCGAGGTGGAGGCGTTCGAGCGGGAGGTGGCGGAACGTGTCGGGGCGAAGCACGCGCTGGCCCTCAACTCCGGCACGTCCGCGCTGCACCTCGCCCTCCTCGTCCTGGGGGCCGGGCCGGGAAGCGTGGTGGTGGCACCGACGATGACGTTCGCGGCCACCGCCAACGCCGCTGTCTACACCGGCGCCGAGCCGGTCTTCGTCGACTGCGACCCGGCGACCGGGAACATGGACGTGAGCGCGCTCGCCGAGATGCTCGACATGCTGACCCGGGCCGGCGAGAAGGTCGCTGCGGTCCTGGTCGCGGACATGTTCGGCACGTGCGCCGACTACGACGAGCTGCTGCCGGTGTGCGAGGCGGCAGGCGCGCCGGTGGTCGAGGACGCCGCGCAGGCGCTGGGTGCCACCTACCGCGGACGCCCGGCCGCCACCTTCGGACGGCTCAACGCGCTGTCGTTCAACGGCAACAAGATCATCACCACGTCCGGCGGAGGGATGCTGCTCTCCGACGACGAGGCGTTGCTCGCCCGCTGCCGGCACCTGGCCACTCAGGCGCGCGAGCCCGTGCCGCACTACGAGCACGTCGACGTGGGCTACAACTACCGGCTCAGCAACCTGCTCGCGGCCCTGGGCCGGGCGCAGCTGCACCGGCTGGACGGGATGATGCGCCGCCGCCGGCTGCTGCGCGAGCGCTACGCCAAGCTGTTCTCCGGCGTGCCCGGGGTACGTCTGCTCGGCGACGGGGACGAGGGCTCGAACTGCTGGCTGACCAGCATCGTGGTCGACCCCGAGCGGACCGGGTGGTCGGCTGCGGAACTCGGGGCGCACCTGGCCGCGCGGGACATCGAGACCCGGCACGTGTGGAAGCCGATGCACCGCCAGCCGGTGTTCGCCGGGTGCCGGGCGGTCGTAACGGGCGCCTCGGACCGCCTGTTCGCCCAAGGGCTCACCCTGCCCAGCGGCTCCGCCCTGGACGACGACCGCCTGGCGCGGGTCGTCGGCGCGGTCGAGCAGTTCCTGGACGCCCGGTGACGGCCGGCGCGGACATGCGCCCACTGCGGGTCGTAGTCCTGCTGAAGACCGACCAGGGCGGACTCTGGATCGTCCCGCAGGTGGAGGAACTCCGCCGCCGTGGCCACGAGGTCGTGGCGGTCCTGCCGCGCCGGACCGGGCGACTGACCGAGGAGCTGCGGCGGCGAGGTGTCGAGGTGCACGACTCGCCGTTCGACTTCCGCTTCCGGCCGCGCCCGTCGACGCTGCGGGACCTGTGGCGGCTCCGCCGCCTGATCAGCCGGCTCCGTCCGGACGTGCTGAAGTACCACCTCTACGCGTCCGCGCTCGCCGCCCGCTTCGCGAGCCTGCGCCTGCCGCTGCGCCGGGTGCACATGGTGGCCGGGCCGCTGTACCTGGAGTCTCCGCTGATCAAAATCGTCGAGCGGGTGTTGTGGCGGCTCGACGACGTCACCATCTGCGGCACCGGCCACACCTCGGGCCTCTACGGCGCGCTCGGGTGTCCCGCGCCCCGGCGACCGGTCGTCACCTACGGCGCCCGGGCCGCGCACTTCGCCGACCTGGCCGGCTCAGCCGACCGGCGGGAGGTGCGGGCCAAGGCGCGCGCCGAACTCGGCATCGAGGAGGACGCGTTCGTCGCCATCATGGTCGCCTACGTCTATCCGCCCCGGAGGCTGGTTCACCAGGGCCGAGGCATCAAGGGTCACGACGTGCTGCTGGCGGCCTGGCGGGAGTTCCGCGCCGACCACCCGGACGCCCGGCTGCTCCTGGTGGGCGCCGGTTTCTCGGCGGCCGGAGAGGCGCACCGGCGCGAGTTGATCCAGCGCTTCGAGGTCGATCGCGACCCGAGCGTGACGTGGCTGACGTCGGTGTCGGACGTGCGCGACTGCTACCGCGCCGCCGACGTGAGCGTCAGTCCCTCCCTGTCCGAGGGACACGGCGCCGCCTGTGAGGCGGGCGCCACCGGGGTGCCCAGCATCGTCAGCGACGCCGGCGGTCTGCCCGAGACCGTCGACGAGACGACCGGCTGGGTGGTGCCACGCAACGACGTGGCAGCGCTGGTCGCCGGACTGCGGCAGGCCTACGACGAGTTCACCGACGGCCGGCTCCGGCTGCGGGGTGAGCGGGCCCAGCGGTTCGCGCTGCGGCACTTCGACAACACGCTTGCCGCCGGCGATGTCGCCGACGTGGTGGAGGCCGCCTGCCGGACCGGCGGGAGAGCCTGATGCGGGTCGTGGTGACATCGGAGTCGCGCTTCAGCCGGACTCCGGACGGCGCGGTCTGGGTCGAAGCAGGCCCGGACAACGCGATCTGGCGACGGTACCTGGTCGCCTTCGACAACGTACGCGTCGCCGCCCGGGTGCGGGACGTCGCGCAGCGACCGGCGGCCGCGGCCCGGGCCGACGGGGACGGCGTCGACGTCTGGGCGTTGCCGTACTACGTCGGGCCTCGGGGTTACCTGCTGGGACGGCGGGCGATCGCCGCAGCGGTGTCGGCGGCGGCGGAACCCCGGGACGCCGTGGTGCTCCGGGTGCCCTCGCCGATCGGCTCACTGCTGGCTCGGGCACGCGACCGGGCCCGCCTTCCGTACGCGCTCGAAGTGATCGGGGATCCGTACGACGTGCTAGCCCCGGGGGTGGTCCGGCATCCGCTGCGGCCGCTGCTGCGCACGCTGTCCACCCGGACGCTGCGCCGGCAGTGCCGCGAGGCCGCCGCCGTGGCGTACGAGACGGAACGGCGCCTGCAACTCCGCTACCCCGCGTTGCCGACCACGCCCACGGCCGGCATCTCCAGCGTCGACCTGCCACCGGCGGCGTTCGTGCCGCAGGCCCGGCCGGTCCGGCAGCTTCCGCCAGTAGCGACACTGGTGTCGGTCGGCTCGCTCGAACAGCTCTACAAGGGAATCGACACGCTCATCTCCGCGCTGACGCTGATGCCCGCCGACGGGCCCCGGGCCCGGCTCGTGCATGTCGGCGTGGGCACCTACCGTCCCCATCTGGAGCAGTTGGCCGCCCGATCGGGAGTGGCCGACCGGGTGAGCTTCACCGGCCCGCTACCCGACGCCGACGCGGTCCGCCGCCAACTGGACTCGGCGGACCTGTTCGTGATGCCGTCGCGTACCGAGGGCCTGCCCCGGGCGCTCATCGAGGCGATGGCCAGGGCACTGCCGGCGGTCGGTTCGACCGCCGGCGGCATTCCGGAGCTGCTCGAACCGGACTGCCTGGTGCCGCCCGACGACCCGGCCGCACTCGCCTCCACAGTGACCGCGATACTGGCCGACCCGGACCGGCTCGCGGCAGCCTCGGCCCGCAACCTCCGCCGGTCCCGTGACTTCTCCGCCGAGACGCTCGACGCCCGCCGGGCGTCGTTCTACCGGGCCGTCGCCGAGACCGCCGCCGGCCGGGTGGGCCGAGCACCGGTTTCCCTTCCGTCCGCACGCTGACATCCCGCCGCACGCTGACATGCCGCGCACCGGACGGCACACGCATCAACCGCTGCGGGCGCCGTCCGTCGGGACCGCTCAGGTGACGGGACGCCGGACGCCCCCTCGCGCGGCGTCCCGGAGGATGTCGAGGTAGCGGCCGAGCTGATCCTCACGGAACAGCCCGTCGAGCGCAGCGGCCGGGACTGCCGGCACCCGTCCGGTACGTTCCTTCACGGCGAGCCACTCCCGCAACCGGGCTGCGATCGCGGCCGGGTCGTTCGCCACGACCCCCGCGCTCCGTTCGCGCAGCAGGCGTGCGGCCACGCCGTGCTCGTAACCGAGCAGGAGGACGGGGCGGCGGGCCTGGAGGTAGTCGAAGATCTTGCCGGTCACCGTGCCGGCGTCTCGCGGATCGTTCCACATGAGCAGGACGAGCGCGTCCGCGTCCGCCTGGATCCGCCACGACTTCTCCGGCGAGACCTGGCCGAGAAGGGTGACGGAGTCGGTCACGCCGGCCCGTTCAGCGGCGGCGCGGGTGATGCCGTGGTCCTCCCCCGCGAAGATCAGGTGCACCTTCGCTGCGTCCGCTCCGAGCAGGGCGATCGCGTCGATCAGCGGGCTCGGATCACGCTTTCCCGGATAGATGTAGCCGGTGTGTGCGAGCGTCAGTGTGGTAGCCGACGCCTCGACGCCGACCGAGGTCGCGAAGGACTCCATCGGTACGGGCCGGCGGTCGATGCCGTTCATCACCACGTGCGTCTGCACCCCGAAGGTGCGGTGGATCGTCTCGGCCAGCGGCTCCGAGACCGTCACGCACGCCGCCACGCTCCGCAGCACGCGCCGCTCCAGCCTCTTGTCGACCGCTCGACGCAGTGCGGAGCGCACCCAGTACTCGTTGCCGACAGACCACAGGTCCCGGTAGTCAGCGACCCATGGCACCCGGAACCGCCGGGCGAGTGCGGCAGCCACGACGAATCCGGAGAAGGGCGGGCCGGACACCAGGATGACGTCCGGGCGCCATCCGGCGGCGCCCCGGTCGAAGTTCTGTACCGGTGGCCGGATCCAGTTGAGCTGTGGATCCGGCAGCAACAGTTCCATGCCGGCCTTGACCAGGAGTCGATCGGCACCGGAGCGGATCCAGCCGAGCCGGGACGGCGGTGGGGCGGCGCCGTCCGGCACCGGCTCTCCCGCACTCCGGCCGGGCCGGCGGAGCCGCGGCGACGGCGCGATCCGGATCAGGTGCTCCTCGGGCACCGGGACGGGCGCGCCGCCCTGGTCCGCCCCGACTGCGGTCAACACCCGGACGTCCCACCCGTGCTGCTTCGCGAACGCCGCGAGGGCCGCGGGCCGCCGTGCGCCGACTGTCTCCGCCGGCGGGAAGTGATAAGAGACGATCAGCAGGCGCGGTGCCGGCTCCGGATAAGCGTTCCTCATGAAGGGATAAACGATTTCTTTCCGTACAGGACGTGACGGAGAACGTGAATGCCTCAGCTCTGCGGCACGAGTTCCGGCGCGGGACGAGCACGGCCGACGTCCCGGCCGGCCGCCGTCACGACCCGCAGCGACATCAGCCACCCGACGCCGTATGCCAGCGCGCCAGACACCCCGAACACCCAGACCGCGGTCAGCGGTGACCCGCCCGCGAGCGCCACCACCGAGACGGCTCCCGCCACCACCGCGACACGGCCCGCGTCCCAGGCGAGTTGCAGAGCTTGGCGTTCGAACACGACGAGCGTCTGCGACAGCGGCGAGACGACGAGCTGAGCCGCCATGAAGACGGCCAGGGCCTGGGCGTAGGCGCCGCTGCTGTGCCACTGCGGACCGAAGACCAGGCTGAAGGCCGCCGGCGCGCCGACCAGCACGAGCAGTGCGCCGGGACCCGCGATCAGGGCCAGTCTCCGGCTGGCGTCGAGGAACACGCGCCGACCGCGCCGGGGCTGTTCCCTGGCGATCCGGGCGATCTCCCCCAGGTAGACCTGGGCCACCGCGGACGCCACCAGGGCGGCGGGCATGGCGATCACCCGCTGGGTAAGTCCCAACCAGCCCGCCACCGTGGAACCGTAGTAGTAGGCGATGAGCAGCACCGGTAACTGCGTGCCGAGAACGTTGAGCAGACCGGACGGAGCCAGGAGAAGCGGGAAGCGCCGGTACCGACGTGCCACCGCCGGCAGGCGTGACGTCCGCCGGCCGGCCCCGGCGACCGCGCCGCGCCGGCGGGCGTCCCGGAGCAGGACCGCGGCGGCCGCGACCTGACCGAACCCGAAGCCGAGCGCCAGACCGCCGGGACGAAGCCCTGCCCCACCGGTCACGATCTGGGTGACCACCACCGACAGAGGCTGGAAGAGGTTGCGCCGGCCGATCGCCCCGTACCGCCGATGCCGCACCGCGAACTGGTTGAGCACGAGGACGACACCCATCGCGGCGGCGGAGGGCGGCACCACCCAGAGCCAGTGAGCCAGCTCGGGCTGACCGAACCAGCGGGCCACCCGGTCCCCCGCCAGCAGGACGACGAGCGAACCCAGTACCGCCGTGCCGGCGGCCGCGACGAGACCGAGCCGCACCAGCGCACGGGCGTCCTCCTCGCGCTCGGGCAGCGGAACGGCCATCTCGAACCGGAGCGCGGCAACCGTGCCCACCGTGACCACGAGCGCGGCGACCACTGCGAGGACGCCGAAGTCGGCTGGGCGATAGAGCCTCGTCAGCAGCGGAACCGCCGCCAGCGCCAGCAGCTGGCCGCCGGCCGATCCGGCGGCGATGCCGAGCACTCCGCGTCGGCCGCTGGACATGGCTAGCCGCGCCCGCCACCTCACCCAGCGACCCCCCGGCCGGACGGCGTACGGACTCGCCTGGCGCGGGCCCGTACGCCGGCGGGCAGCGTCGCGCCGGCCAGCACGAGCACGCCGAGCGCCAGCGCGGCGAAGAGCGGACGGCCGGCGTTCACGTCTCCGGAGGTCGACACCGCGACCACGTTGAACGCCAGTACGGCCAGCACGAACCCGGCGACCGGGTCGCGTCTGGACGCGCGCCACAGCCCCGCCGCCACGACCACCGTGGCCAGGATGAAGGCTCCGCCCACCAGCCAGCCCGCCTCGGCCGGCAGTTCCAGCCACAGGTTGTGCGGATAGTTGTGGATCAACATGCCGGAGTAGTCGCCCCAGTTGCCGTAGCCGACACCACCGGGATGCTCGGCGATCATCGGCACGCTGACCTCGCGCATCTCCGCGCGGGCGGTGTCGAACAGCTCCTCGCTCGGGTCGGTCAGGAGCGCGTAGACCCGGGGCGGCAGGATCGACGGCAGCGCGACGACGGCGGCCACCAGAGCGCCCATCAGACCCACGCCGACCCACTCGCGCTGGCCCCGCCGGATCTTCAGACGGAACCCGGCCAGCACCAGGACGAAGAGGGCTACCACGGTGGCCAGGAGCGGTCCCCGGGAGCCGGTCGCCAGGAGACCGAGGCCGAGGAGCACGGCCAGGCCCGCCGCCCACCAGGCCGCCACCCGCTTCTGCAGGTAGAGCCAGGTGAGCGCGACGAACGCGCCGCCGATGGCCCGGGCCAGCCAGATCGGATTGGAGCCGAAGCCGTCGGCCCGGCCGTCCTGCGGATCGCCGTTGAGCGTGGCGATCGCGAGCACGACCCCCGACAACACGAACACGGCGGCGAACATCTCGACATCGCGTCGCCCGCGCAGCACCGCCACCGCCAGCGTGGCGAACACGGTCAACGTCACGAGCAGCAGGAACTTCTGCCGGCCGTAGTCCGTCTCAGGGGGGTGCAGGATCCCCGGCGCCGCGAGGACGCCGAAGATCACGAGGGTCCAGAAGATCATGGTCCGGGCACGCGTGGCCGGACGGAGGATCTCGTGCAGGAGCAACGGCACCGCGAGCACCACTGCGGCGATCAGGAACCCGCGGCCGACCAGACGCGGGAACTGGTCGAAGTTGAGCAGCAGCACCACGGCGGTGGCGCGCAGCACCGCCGAGACGAGACCATTCGTGCGCCACGCCGGCGTCTCCACCCCGACGAGCCCACCGGGGCTGCCGGGGCCGCGGACCGTGCCGATCGCCGACGACCGGCGGCTGTCCTGCATCACCATCACGTTCAAGCCTCCTGCGGCACCGGCCGTCCGGCCGGCGAGGTGGAGAAGTGGGCGACGAAGGGCCGCCCCACAAGCGTGCGGAAACCGTCACACCGCTCGATCGGAGCGGTAGCGCACGAGGTTGGCCGGATCGAGGAACCACTCGACCGTCGCCTTCAGACCCTCGTCGATGCTGGTGGCCGGCTGCCATCCGGTCCGCGATCGGAGCAGGCCGGCGTCGCCGAGCAGGCGTTCCACCTCGGATTCCGCGGGACGGAGCCGGGACTCGGTGACCACCACCTCCGGCTGGACGCCGAACATCGCAGCGATCTTGCGGACCAGGTCACCGACCGAGGTCTCCCGGCCGGTCGCTGCCTGGAACACACCGCCCACGACCGCGTCGTCCGGCGCCGTGCCCACGGCTTGGAAGGCCGCTACGGTGTCCGTCACGTAGAGCAGGTCGCGGGTGGTACGCAGCGCGCCGAGCCGGACCGCCCCGCCACCCTTCGCCAGCTGGCTGATGATGGTGGGGATGACCGCCCTGGTGGACTGGCGGGGGCCGTACGTGTTGAACGGGCGGAGCGTGACCACCGGGAGGCCGAAACTGAGGTGGTAGCTCTCGGCCAGCTTGTCCGCGCCGATCTTCGAGGCCGAGTACGGCGACTGACCGCGCAGCCGGTGCTGCTCGGTCATCGGGACGGTGGTGGCGGTCCCGTACACCTCGCTCGTGGATGTGACCACCACCCGGCCCACTCCGGCCGTCCGCGCGCTCTCCAGCACGTTGAGCGTGCCGGTGATGTTCGTGTCCACGTAGGACTGGGGAGCGAGGTACGAGTACGGGATGCCGCCAAGCGCGGCGAGGTGGTAGACGGTGGAGGCGCCGTCGACGAGCCGCTGCACCATCCCCCGGTCGCGGATGTCGCCCGCGACGACCTTGACGCCGGCCAGTTGGTCCGGGCCGAACGTGTCCAGCCAGCCGTGCGACCCGGCGCCGTTGTAGTGCACCAGGGCACGTACCCGGTGGCCTGCGGCGGCGAGCGCCTCGACCAGGTGGGATCCGATGAAGCCACCGGCTCCGGTCACCACCACCGGGCCGCCGGTCGAGTCTGCCGTCATGGTTCGCTCCTCCTCTTCACCGGTCCGGGCAGAACCGGCACCGGTCGGGTCAACGAGCCGGTGTCGCCGCTAAAGCCGTCTGGCTCCACAGCGCACCGACCGAGTCGGACAGGTCGTGTTCGGGGGCCCACCCCAGGACCGAGGCCGCCCGGCCGACGTCGGCGCATGTCCAGCTCACGTCGCCGGAGCGGGGAGACGGTGGGCGGTCCTCCCGGATGCGGACCGAGCGGCCGGACACCGACACCAGCAGCTGGACCGCATCGCGTACCGGCACCGCCCGGCCGCTCCCCACGTTGAGGACACGGGCCCGCGGCGCGGTGACAGTCACCGCCCGCCCGACCGCGGCGGCCACGTCCCGCACGTCAACGAAGTCCCGGTACGCGTCCAGCGGGCCGGTACGCAGGTCCTCGCCGGCCGTGAGGTGGGACAGCAGGGCGGCCACCCGGCCGAGCAGTGTCGTGCGGGGCATGCCGGGACCGACGGGGTTGAACACACGGAGCGCTACCGCGTCCACCCGGCCGGCCGCTGCCGCCAGCTCCATGAGCCGGGTCGCCGCCGCCTGGCTCACGCCGTAGGCACTGACCGGCGTCACGGGACGGTCCTCGGCAGCCGGGGCGCCGGACGGGACCGGACCGTACTCGGCGGCGGAGCCGAGACGGACCAGCCGCGCGCCGGGCACGGTGTCGGCGACCGCGTCCACGAGCTTGGCGGTTGTCAGCGTGTTCGCCCGGATCAGATCCTCGGCCGAGCCGCTCACCGCTCCGGCGCAACTGACCACAGCGTCCGGCCGCAGCGTGCCGAGCAACGCCCGCAGCGCCTCCGGCGTCGCGGCGACCAGGTCGCACTCATCGCGTGACGGGCACACCAGGTCCGCCGTGGCGTTCAGTTCCCGGCGTACGTGAGCGCCGATGAAGCCGGAGGCGCCGAAGAGGAGGACACGCATCATGCCCCGGCCGGGGTGCCGGCGGGCAGCAGCAGGTCCCGGAGCTCGCCGAAGCACCGATTGGCCTCGTCGTAGTCCTCGGGGCGGCCGATGTCCAGCCAGTAGCCGTCGAACTCGTAGCCGGCCGGTGGTGCGCCCCGGCCCAGCAGGTCCAGCACCAGTTGGTCGAACCCGAACGGCTGCCCCACTTGGTAGTGGGCGATGGTGCTGCGGGAGAGCCCGTAGACGCCCATGCTCACCCGATAGTGCAGGACCGGCTTCTCGGAGAACGACGTGATCTTGTCGCCGGCCAGCTCCAGGACACCGAAATCGATCTTGACGGTACGCCGGTAGGTGGCCACCGTCAGCGGCGCGCCCGAGCGCGCGTGGGTGCCCAGCAGGTCCGCGTAGTCGAGGTCGGTGAGCACGTCGCCGTTCATCACCAGGAAGTGCTCGGGCAGGCGGTCCCGGATGCCGAAGAGCGGGCCGATCGTCGACAGCGGCCGCTCCTCCTCGACGTAGTCGACGGTCAGCCCGAACCGGGAGCCGTCGCCGACGAACGCCCGGATCAGGGCGCCCAGGTGATTGATCGCCAGTGTGACGTGGGTGAAGCCGCGGTCGGCGAGCTGCCGCAGGACGATCTCGAGGATCGCGTAGCTCTCACCGATGGGCACGAGCGGCTTGGGCAGCGTGGAGGTGTATGGACGCAGCCGCACGCCCGCGCCGCCCGCCATGATCACGACATGCATCGACTCTCCACTCGTCCCCCCGCCCTACCTCGCGTCCAACGAGCCGGACCGGCACGGGGGTACGGAAATCACCTGTTCGGGGCACTGTCCCGGCTTCACGGCTCCTGGTAAGCCCGGCGGGCGGCACGCCACTGTGGTGAGCTGTAGCGGTGGCGGGCGATGTGCTGGGGCTGGTGCTGCACCCCACCCGGGACGTCTCCGAGGTGGTCGGGACCATCGCGGACTGGGCCGCCCGGCACCGGATCACCCTGGCGGTACGCGCCGAGGACCGGGCGCGCCTACCCGCCTCGGTAGAGGCGGTCGCCGCGGACGAACTGGCCGACCGCTGCGCCGCGCTGATCAGCATCGGCGGCGACGGGACCATGCTGGGCGCGCTGCGGATGGCCGTCCGCGACCCGAAGCCGGTGCTCGGCGTGCACCTGGGCCGGCTCGGCTTCCTGGTCGAGGTGGAGCCGCCGGACCTGCCCCGGGCGCTGGAACGGCTGGTGGAACACGACTTCACCATCGAGTCGCACGCCTGCCTGGCCTGCGACGTCTGCGGCGACGACGTGGTGGCGTTCAACGACATCGCCCTGGTCCGGCAGCCCGGCGCCGGCTTCGTCACGGCCACCCTGGCGGTGGACGGCCAGCGATACGGCTACTACCGGTGCGACGCGCTGGTGGTGAGCACGCCGACCGGCTCGACCGCGTACAGCTACGCCGCGGGCGGGCCGCTGATCTCACCGGCCACCGAGGCGATGGTGGTGACACCGTCCGCGCCGATGGCCGGGATCTCCCGCTCGGTGCTGCTCTCCGCGCACGAGACGGTGCACCTGGAGCTGCGCGCGGACTCGGCGCCGGTGGCGGTGGAGATGGACGGGCTGCTGATCCGGCAGGCGGCGACGGAGGGTTCGGTGCACATCCGGTACGTCAAGGACGCCGGCCGGGTGGTCCGCCTCGACCCGCGCCGCTACCAGGAGCGCAACCAGCTCAAGCTGAGCCTGCTGGACCTGCCGCTGCTGCCGGACCAGTTGCGGGAGCTGTTGCCGGACGGGCTGCGGGAGCAGCTCAACCGCCGGGAGCTGCCCCCGCCCCGCTGAGCCGGGTCAGGTGGTGGCGAGCACGCCGTCGACCAGCGCCTTGGCCTCCTCCTGGATCCGGGCCAGGTGCTCCGGGCCCTGGAACGACTCGGCGTAGATCTTGTAGACGTCCTCGGTGCCGGACGGGCGGGCGGCGAACCAGCCCGACTCGGTGGTCACCTTGAGGCCGCCGATCGCCGCGCCGTTGCCGGGCGCGGTGGTGAGGATCGCGGTGATCGGCTCACCGGCCAGCTCGGTGGCGGTGACCTGCTCCGGCGACAGCTTCGCCAGGACGGCCTTCTGCGTCCGGTCGGCCGGGGCGTCGATGCGGGCGTACGCGGGCGCGCCGAAGCGGTCGGCCAGCTCGGCCCAGTGCTCACTCGGCGTACGGCCGGTGGTGGCGATGATCTCGGCGGCGAGCAGGCAGAGCAGGATGCCGTCCTTGTCGGTGGTCCAGGTGCCGCCGTCGCGGCGCAGGAACGACGCCCCGGCGCTCTCCTCGCCGCCGAAGCCGACGGTGCCGTCGAGCAGGCCGGGCACGAACCACTTGAACCCGACCGGCACCTCCAGCAGCGGGCGGCCGAGGTCGGCCGCGACCCGGTCGATCATCGAGGAGGAGACGAGCGTCTTGCCCACCGCCGCGGCCGGGCCCCACTGCTCCCGGGTACGGAACAGGTGGCCGATCGCCACGGCCAGGTAGTGGTTGGGGTTCATCAGGCCGCCGTCGGGCGTGACGATGCCGTGCCGGTCGGCGTCGGCGTCGTTGCCGGTGGAGACCGCGTAGTCGTCCCGGGCGGCGATCAGTGAGGCCATCGCATTCGGCGAGGAGCAGTCCATCCGGATCTTGCCGTCGCCGTCGAGCGTCATGAACCGCCAGGTCGGGTCCACGAGCGGGTTGATCACGGTGAGGTCGAGGCGGTGCCGTTCGGCGATCTCGCCCCAGTACGCCACGCTCGCCCCGCCCATCGGGTCCGCGCCGATGCGCACCCCGGCGTCGCGGATGGCGTCGATGTCCAGCGCGGCGGGCAGATCGTCGACGTACCGGGCGAGGAAGTCGTACTCCCCGGTGGTCGCGGCGGCGCGCGCCCGCGCGTACGGGATGCGTTTCACCTCCTTGAGCCCGGCGGCGAGGATCGCGTTCGCGCGGTCCTGGATCCACTTCGTGGCGTCGGTGTCGGCGGGCCCGCCGTGGGTGGGGTTGTACTTGAACCCGCCGTCGGACGGCGGGTTGTGCGACGGGGTGATGACGATGCCGTCGGCGAGGCCGCTGGTGCGCCCCCGGTTGTGGGTGAGGATGGCGTGCGAGACCGCGGGCGTCGGGGTGTAGCCGTCGCGGCTGTCGCGCAGCACCGTCACGTCGTTGGCGGCGAGCACCTCCAGCGCGTCGGCCTCGGCGGGCGCGGAGAGCGCGTGGGTGTCCCGGCCGAGGAACAGCGGCCCGGAAAGGCCCTGCTCGCGCCGGTAGTCGCAGAGCGCCTGGGTGACGGCGAGGATGTGGTCGGAGTTGAAGGCGTTGCGCAGGCTGGATCCGCGGTGCCCGGAGGTGCCGAAGGAGACCTGCTGCGCCGGGTCGTCCGGGTCCGGGTGCTCGGCGTAGTAGGCGGTGACCAGCCGGGGCACGTCGACCAGGTCGTCGGGCTGTGCGGGCTGGCCGGCACGGGGGTGGGCCACTGCGGGATCCTCCTCGGGATGCGGCGGGAATGCTCAGGGCTCGACGCGCTGGCCCTTGCCGATGACGACGATGCCGTTGTCGGACACGGTGTAGCGCTGGCGGTCCTTCTCCAGGTCGACGCCGATCTCGGCGCCCTCCGGGACGTGGACGTTCTTGTCCAGGATCGCGCGCCGGACGACCGCGTGCCGGCCGATCTGGACACCCTCCATCAGCACGGCGCCGTCGACGTGCGCCCAGGAGTGCACCTTCACCTTCGGCGCCACGATCGAGTTCTCCACCAGCGAGCCGGAGATCACCGAGCCGGGCGAGACCATCGAGCTGACCGCGCGGCCCACCCGCTCGCCCCAGGCGTGCACGAACTTGGCCGGCGGGTACGGCGGCTGCTCGGTGTAGATGGGCCACTCGAAGTTGTAGAGGTTGAACACCGGGTGCACGTTGATCAGGTCCATGTGCGCGTCGTAGAACGAGTCGAGCGTTCCCACGTCCCGCCAGTAGCCGCGGTCGCGGTCGGTGCTGCCGGGCACCTCGTTGTCCTTGAAGTCGTAGACGTTCGCCTCACCGCGCTCGACGAGCATCGGGATGATGCTGCCGCCCATGTCGTGCTTGCTCGTCTTGTCCGCCGCGTCGCGCTCGACCGCCTCGCACAGCGCCCGGGTGGTGAACACGTAGTTGCCCATCGAGGCGTAGATCTCGTCCGGCGCGTCGGGCAGCCCGACCGCGTCGGTGGGCTTCTCCCGGAACGCGCGGATGCGCTTGCCGTCCTCGCCGACCTCGATCACGCCGAACTGGTCGGCGGTCGACAGCGGCTGCCGGATGCCGGCCACCGTGACCCCGGCGCCGGAGGCGATGTGGTCCTCGACCATCTGCCGGGGGTCCATCCGGTAGATGTGGTCGGCACCGAAGACGATCACGTAGTCGGGCTGCTCGTCGTTGATCAGGTTGAAGCTCTGGTAGATCGCGTCGGCCGAGCCGGCGAACCACCACGGGCCGCGGCGCTGCTGCGCGGGCACCGGCGTGACGTAGTTGCCCAGCAGCGTCGACATCCGCCAGGTCTTGGTGATGTGGCGGTCCAGCGAGTGGGACTTGTACTGGGTCAGCACGACGATCTTGAGGAAGCCGGCGTTCGCCAGATTCGACAGGACGAAGTCGACCATGCGGTACATCCCGCCGAAGGGGACGGCGGGCTTCGCCCGGTCGGTGGTCAGGGGCATCAGGCGCTTGCCCTCCCCGCCGGCCAGGACGATCGCGAGCACCTTGGCAGCCATGCCCAGACGCTAACCACCCCGAACCGACTTCACCACTCGGACGCCCACACTTGCGCACCCGGTGCGACGTGGCGCTCTGCACTAGGGTGCGGGCATGGCACCGATGCGCGTCGACCTGCTCACCCGCGAGTACCCGCCGGAGGTCTACGGCGGCGCCGGGGTGCACGTGGAATACCTCGCCCGTGAGCTGCGCCGGCTCACCGACGTGCGGGTGCACTGCTTCGGCGCGCCCCGCGACGAGAAGGGCGTCACCGCGTACGCCGAGCCGGCCCCGCTCGCCGGCGCGAACGCCGCGCTGCGGGTCATGGGCGTCGACCTGGAGATGGCCGCCGGGACCGCCGGCACCGACGTGGTGCACAGCCACACCTGGTACGCCAACCTGGCCGGGCACACCGCGAAGCTGCTGCACGGGGTGCCGCACGTGGTGACCGCGCACAGCCTGGAGCCGCTGCGCCCGTGGAAGGCCGAGCAGCTCGGCGGCGGGTACGCGCTCTCCTCCTGGTGCGAGCGGACCGCGTTCGAGGCGGCCGACGCGATCATCGCGGTGAGCGCGGGCATGCGCCGCGACGTGCTCACCGCCTACCCGGCGGTGAACCCCGACCGGGTACGCGTGGTCTACAACGGCATCGACACCGCGCAGTACGCCCCGGACCCGGGCACCGACGTGCTCGACCGGCTCGGCATCGACCCGGCGAGGCCCAGCGTGGTCTACGTCGGGCGGATCACCCGGCAGAAGGGCCTGCCGTACCTGCTGCGCGCGGCCCGGGAGCTGCCCGCCGACACCCAGCTCGTGCTGCTGGCCGGCGCGCCGGACACCCCGGAGATCGCCGCCGAGGTGGAGGGTCTCGTGGCGGAGCTGCGGGCCACCCGGTCCGGGGTGATCTGGGTGGCGGCGATGCTGCCCAAGCACGAGGTGATCCAGGTGCTCACCCACGCCACGGTCTTCGCCTGCCCGTCCGTGTACGAGCCGATGGGCATCGTCAACCTGGAGGCGATGGCCTGCGAGACGGCTGTGGTGGCGACCGCCACCGGCGGCATCCCCGAGGTGGTGGCCGACGGCGAGACCGGGCTGCTGGTGCCGATCGAGCAGGCCGGCGACGGCTCCGGCACCCCGCTGGACCCGGAGCGTTTCGTGGCCGACCTGGCCGCGCGGATCAACGAGCTGCTGGCCGACCCGGACCGGATCGCGGCGTTCGGGGCGGCGGGGCGGCGGCGCGCGGTGGAGCACTTCTCCTGGGACGCGATCGCCCGGCAGACGCTGGAGGTCTACCGCTCGGTGGGGGTGTAAGGAAGGGCCCCTTCTTAACGCCTCCGGTAGAGGAAGGGCCCCTTCTTAACGGGTGCCGGCCCGCCGCGCCCGGCACAGATGCACTGCTTGGAGGGCGAGCGCTACGACGTGGGACGGACGCTCCAGAGCATCCACGCCGCACTCCGACCGGAGGGGCATCTCGTCTTCGAGACCCGGCGTCCCGACCATCGCGCCTGGCAGGAGTGGGCGACGGATGCCGGCCCGGTCATCCGATCCGTCCCGGGCGTCGGACGGGTGGAACGGCGCTTCCGGGTCACCGCGATCGACCTGCCGTTCGTCTCCTTCCGCTTCACCTACCGGTTCCTGGCCGACGGGGCAGTGGTCACGTCGGACTCGACGCTGCGGTTCCGCGACCGCGACGAGGTCGAGTCGAGCCTGACCGCCGCCGGATACCGGGTGCTCGACGTGCGGGAGGCGCCTGATCGCCCCGGCCGGGAGTTCGTGTTCGTCGCGCGGCGGACGAGCTAGACGCGGAGCTCGTCACCGGCCGGTCGCCGATTATTGACGCTTCCTGCCAAAAATGCTTCACTGGCCCCATGGCCTCGGACAACTCGCCCGCGCGGCGCCGACGTGGCCGGCCCACGGTGCTCGATCCCGAAGCGGTCGGCACCGCGGCCCTGCGGCTCTGGGCGGAGAAGGGCTACGGCGCCACCGGCTGGGACGACATCTCCGCGGCCACCGGGGTCAGCGCCCGCACCCTGATGCGGCACTTCCCGTCCAAGGCCGCCCTCGCCTGGGTGGGGGTGCCCGCCGCCACCCGGCGGCTGACCGAGACGTTCCACACGCTGCCCCTCGACATCCCGCTGTCGGACGCGCTGCGCGCCGCCGTGGTGGCCTCCGTCTCCGACGACGCGCTCGTGCTCAGCGCGGGCGGGTACTGGATGCGGGTCGTCGCCGAGGAACCCGAGCTGGCGGAAGCCTCCGGCCGCGCCTACGCGCCCTGGACCGAGGCCCTCGCCCGGGAGATCGCCCGGCGTCAACCGGGAGCGCCGAGGGCGATCTGCCACGCCGTCGCCGCCGCGTACCGCGAGGCGGCCCAGGCCGCGCTGTACGACTGGGCCCACGGCGGCCCCGACGGCTCGCCCGCCCACGCCGTCGACGCCCTGCTGCGTCGGCTGGACATCCGCATCACCCCACCCGAGGAAGCCCCGTGACCGCCACGCGCCCGACTCCCGACCCGCTCGCCCCCGCCACCCTCGGTCCGGTTCGCCTGCGTAACCGGGTCATCAAGTCCGCCACCTTCGAGGGGGCGACCCCGGACGCCCTGGTCACCGACCGCCTGATCGAGTACCACACCGCTGTGGGCCGCGGCGGCGTCGGCATGACGACTGTCGCCTACCTCGCCGTCGCGCCCGAGGGGCGCACCGAACGGGGGCAGGTCTACTGGCGGCCCGAGGCGTTGCCCGGGCTGCGGCGGCTGACCGAGGCGGTGCACGCCACCGGCGCCAAGGTCAGCGCCCAGATCGGGCACGCCGGGCCGGTGGCGAACTCCCGCTCGAACGGGCTGCCCTCGCTCGCCTCGTCGGCGCGGTTCAACCCCCTGGCGATGGGCTTCGACCGCGCCGCGACGCACGACGACATCCGCCGCATCGTGGCCGCACACGGCAGCGCCGCCGCGGCGGCGCGCGAGGTGGGCTTCGACGCCGTCGAGGTGCACCTGGGCCACACCTACCTCGCCGGATCGTTCCTGTCGCCGAAGCTCAACCGACGCCGGGACGAATTCGGCGGTGCGCTGGCCAACCGCGCCGAGTTCCCGCGCCGGATCCTGGCCGCCGTCAAGGAGGCCGTCGGCGACGACGTGGCCGTCATCGCCAAGATGAACATGAGCGACGGCGTACGCGGCGGTTTCGATCTCGACGAGTCGATCCCGTTCGCCCGGATGCTGCAGACCGACGGGCACCTGGACGCCCTGGAGCTCACCGGCGGGTCCTCGCTGCTCAACCCGATGTTCCTGTTCCGGGGCGACATCCCGCTCGCGGCGATGGCCGCGCCCCAGCCGCCGCTGCTACGGCTCGGCATGAAGATGTTCGGCCGGTTCCTGTTCCGCGACTACCCCTACCAGCCGCTCTACTTCCGCGACCTCGCGCTCCAGTTCCGCCGGGAGCTGTCCATGCCGCTGATCCTGCTCGGCGGCGTCACCGACCTCGACGGGATGCGCACGGCCATGAGCGACGGCTTCGAGTACGTCGCGATGGCCCGCGCCCTGCTCCGGGAGCCGGATCTGATCAACAAGATCAGCCGCGACGCCGCCACCCGGTCGCGCTGCACCCACTGCAACCTCTGCGCCGCCAGCATCTTCACCGGCACCCACTGCCCCCTGGACGCCGAGGGGACGACGGCGCTCGTCGCCGCCGGTACCCGGCCCGTCGTCGCCCCGTAGCAAGGAGTTCCCCGATGTCCGTACCCCGGCAGCCCCGGCCGACCTCCGTCGACCTCGTCGTGATCGGCTCCGGCACCGGCCTCGCCGCCGCGCTCAGCGCCCACGAGGCCGGCCTCTCCGTCGTGGTCGTGGAGAAGTCGCGCTGGGTCGGCGGCTCCACGGCGCGCTCCGGCGGCGCCTTCTGGATCCCCGCCAATCCCGTGCTGGCCGCCGAGGGCTCCGGGGACACGCCCGAGCGCGGCGCGGCGTACCTGGAGGCCGTCGTGGACGGCTCCGCGCCCGAACAGCGCTGGCGCAGCTTCCTCCAGCACGGCACCGCCACGATCGAGATGCTCACGCGGACCACCCCGATGCGGTTCCTCTGGGCCCGCGGCTACTCCGACTACCACCCGGAGCTGCCCGGCGGCACCGCCGCCGGCCGGAGCTGCGAGTGCCGCCCGCTCGACCTGAAGGTCCTCGGCGCCGACCGCGCGCGGCTGCGTCCCGCCGTCCTCTCCGCACCAGTGCCCATGCCGGTCACCGGTGCGGACTACAAGTGGCTCAACCTGATGGCGAAGACCCCGGTTCGCGCGCTGCCCCGCATCGTGACCCGCCTCGCCCAGGGCCTCGGCGGCCTCGCGCTCGGGCGCGAGTACGCCGCCGGCGGCCAGGCCATCGCCGCCGGCCTCTTCGCCGGCGTCCGCCGCGCCGGCATCCCGGTCTGGACCGAGACGTCGCTGGAGCGGCTCCTGGTCGAGGGGAACCGGGTCGTCGGGGCCGAGCTGCGCCACGGGGAGACGACGTTCGCCGTACGGGCCGAGCGGGGTGTCGTGCTCGCCACCGGCGGCTTCGACCACAACCTGCCGCTGCGGCACGCCCACCACCACCGCGACCTGGGCGACTGGAGCCTCGGCGCGGACAGCAACACCGGCGACGGGATCCGCGCCGCGCAGGAGGCGGGCGCCGGCACCGACCTGATGGAGCAGGCGTGGTGGTTCCCCGCCGTCGCGCCGGTCGGCGACGCCGCGCCGTCGGTGCTCCTCGCCGAGCGTTCCCTGCCCGGGTCGCTCATGGTGGACGGCACGGGCCGCCGGTTCGTCAACGAGTCCTGCGACTACATGACGTTCGGGCAGCGGGTGCTCGGCCTCGCCCGCGAGCGCGCGGCGCTGCCGGCCATGTGGCTGGTCTTCGACCAGCGGTACCGCAACAGCTACGTCTTCGCCGGCACGCAGTTCCCCCGCGCCCCGCTGCCGAAGTCCTGGTACGCGGCGGGCGTCGCGCACCGCGCGGGCACCCCGGGTGACCTCGCCCGGTCGATGGACGTGGACGCCGACGCGTTGAGCGCCACCCTGGCGCGGTTCAACCAGCTCGCCGCCGCCGGCGTCGACGAGGACTTCGCGCGTGGCGCCAGCGCGTACGACCGCTACTACGGCGACCCGACGATGACGCCGAACCCGAACCTGCGGCCCCTGGCCGGCACCCTGTACGCCGTCCGGGTCGTCCTGTCCGACCTCGGGACCTGCGGTGGGATCCGGGCTGACGGCCTCGGCCGGGCGCTGTCCGACGAGGGGACCCCGGTCCCCGGGCTGTACGCGATCGGCAACGCCGCCGCCAACGCCTTCGGCCGCACCTACCCGGGGGCCGGGGCGACCATCGGCCAGGGCCTGGTCTACGGCTACATCGTCGGGCGGCACGCGGCGGGCAAGCTCCCCGCCGACCAGGCCGAGGGTCGCCGGACGGCGAAATAGGCACGGTTTGCCGCGATCGCCGCACCCGGGGCCGCCCGGCGTGCCAGCATCCGGCAGGACGCACGGGGCCGACCCGGACCGGCCGTCGGCGAAGCGGAGAGGAACCGACATGGGTACGTATGCGGTGACCGGCGCGGCCTCGGGCATGGGCCGGGCGTCCGCCGAGCGGCTGCGGCGCGACGGGCACACAGTCGTCGGCGTGGACCTGCGGGACGTGGAGGTCGTCGCCGACCTCTCCACGCCGGCCGGACGCGCGGCGGCGGCCACCGAGGTGCTGGAGCGCGCCGGAGGGCGGCTCGACGGGGCGGTCTGCGCCGCCGGGCTCGGCGGCATCCCCGGCCGGGACCGGCTCGTGCAGCAGGTCAACTTCTTCGGCGTGGTGGAGCTGCTCGAGGCGTGGCGACCGACGCTGGCCGCCGCCGGCAACAGCAAGGTCGTGGTGTTCGGCTCGAACTCCGTCACGCTCACCCCGATGGTGCCGGAGCGCGCCGTGCGGGCCCTGCTCGACCGAGACGCCGGCCGGGCGCTGCGCGTGGTGGGGCGCTTCGGCAAGCGCTCGGCGCCGTTCGCGTACGCGAGCTCGAAGCTGGCGGTGACGCGGTGGGCACGCCGCGCCGCGATCTCGCCGGAGTGGGCCGGCGCCGGCATCCGGGTGAACGTCCTGGCCCCCGGCATCATCGCCACCCCGCTGCTGGAGGAGCAGATGGCCCGGGGCGAGAAGGAGGCGGTCGAGGGGCTGCCGGTGCCGATCGGCGGGCGCGGCAGGCCGGCGGACGTCGGCGAGTGGGTGGCGTTCATGCTGTCGCCGGCCGCCGACTTCCTCTGCGGTTCGGTGATCTTCCTGGACGGCGGCTCGGACGCCTACTTCCGCACCGACGACTGGCCCGTCTCCACCGGGCCGGGCGGGGTGCTGCGCTACATGCGGCGTGCCAAGGCGTGGCGGGCCCGGCGCTGACCCGGCAGGCCCGCCCACCCGGGTGGGCGCGTCGCCGTGGAAGCAGCGCGCAACCGAGCGCGAAAGGATCTCGCGCAGTAGGTTGAGCGGGTGACTGGACGGTTCCCGATCGAAGACGTCTCCCCCGTCGTCTCCTGCGGTCGCTACCCGGCCAAGGCAGTGGTCGGCGAGGTCGTGCCGGTGTCGGCGCGGGCCTACCGCGAGGGCCACGACGCGCTCGGGTGCAACGTGGTCTGGCTCGGCCCGGACGGCGCGGCCCGCCCGTTCACCCGGATGCGCCCGGGCGAGCCCGGCCAGGACCGCTGGCACGCCACCATCCGCCCGGACGCGGTGGGCCTGTGGCGCTTCGCCGTCGAGGCGTTTCAGGACCCGTACCTCACCTGGCAGAACGCGGTCACCAAGAAGCTCGCCGCCGGTCAGGGCGCGGCCGAGCTGGCGAACGACCTGGCCGAGGGCGCACGCGTGCTGACCGCCGCGCTCGACCTGGTGCCGAAGGGCGACCGTGAGCGCGTACGCGAGGCCGCGCGGGCGCTGACCGACGACGGGCTGGAGCTGCCGCGGCGGGTGAGCGCGGCGCTGGACCTGGCCGACCTGCTCTGGGAGCACCCGGTCCGTGAGCTGGTCACCACCGGCGAGGAGCGCACGCTCTGGGTGGACCGGCCCCGGGCGCTCTTCTCCGCCTGGTACGAGTTCTTCCCCCGCTCCGAGGGCGCGGTCCCGGCCACCGTCGACGCGCCCGCCCGTTCCGGCACGTTCGCCACCGCCATGGAGCGGCTGCCGGGTGTCGCGGCGATGGGTTTCGACGTGCTCTACCTGCCGCCGATCCACCCGATCGGCCGGGTCAACCGCAAGGGCCGCAACAACGCGCTCACCGCCGGGCCGGACGACGTGGGCTCGCCGTGGGCGATCGGCGCGGCCGAGGGCGGCCACGACGCCATCCACCCCGATCTGGGTACGCCTGAGGACTTCCGCGACTTCGTCGCGGCCGCCGCCGAGCAGGGTCTCGAGGTGGCGATGGACCTGGCGTTGCAGTGCGCGCCGGACCACCCGTGGGTCACCGAGCACCCGGAGTGGTTCACCACCCGCGCCGACGGCAGCATCGCGTACGCGGAGAACCCGCCGAAGAAATACCAGGACATCTATCCGCTGAACTTCGACAACGACCCCGAGGGCATCCGGGCCGAGGTGCTGCGGGTGGTGCTGCACTGGGTCGGCGAGGGCATCCGGATCTTCCGGGTGGACAACCCGCACACCAAGCCGTTCGACTTCTGGCACTGGCTGATCGCCGAGGTCAAGAAGGTCGACCCGGACGTGCTGTTCCTGGCCGAGGCGTTCACCCGGCCGGCGATCATGCACGGGCTCGGCAAGATCGGTTTCACCCAGTCGTACACCTATTTCACCTGGCGCACGACGGCGGCCGAGATGCGGGAGTACTGCGAGGAGCTGGTCGCCTCGGTCGACTGGATGCGGCCGAACTTCTGGCCGAACACGCCGGACATCCTGCACTCGTCGTTGCAGCACGGCGGCCCGCCGATGTTCAAGATCCGGGCGGTGCTGGCCGCGCTGCTCTCCCCCTCGTGGGGCATGTACGCGGGGTTCGAGCTGTTCGAGCACGTGGCCCGGCCGGGCGCCGAGGAGTACCTGGACAACGAGAAGTACGAGCTGCGGCCCCGGGACTGGGACGCCGCGCTGGCGCAGGGCCGGTCGCTGGCGCCGTTCATCACCACGCTGAACCGGGTACGCCGGGACAACCCCGCCCTGCACCAGCTGCGCAACCTGCGGTTCCACGACATCGACAACCCGGCGCTGCTGTGCTGGTCGAAGCACGACCCGGCCACCGGCAACACGGTGATCGTGGTGTGCTCGTTCGACTCGCACGAGGTGCAGTGGGGCAACACCACGCTCGACATGCCGGCGCTCGGGCTGGACTGGCACGAGCGGTTCACGGTGCGCGACGAGCTGACCGGTGCCGAGTACGACTGGGGGCAGCGCAACGCCGTGCGCCTGGACCCGTACCTGCAACCGGCGCACGTGCTCACCGTGCGCCGCCCGGCCGCACCGGCCCCCGCCGAGCCGGAGCACCCGGCCGCGCCCGACCTCACAGTCGAAGACGTACCCGCCGACCTCTCCGGCGGCACCGCCCCGACCGCACCGGCCGACAAGGACGACACCCGATGGACCAGTTGATCGCCGGCGAGGTACACGACCCGCACGCCGTGCTCGGCGCGCATCCCGCCGACGGGAGCACCACGATCCGGACGCTGCGCCGGGGCGCGGGCGAGGTGACGGTGCTCGTCGACGGCGACCGGCACCCGATGAAGCGGGTGCACGACGCCGGTGTCTTCGAGGCGGTGGTCCCCGGCGAGGTGCTCGACTACCGGGTCGAGGTGGACGGCACGACGCACGACGACCCGTACCGTTATCCGCCCACCCTCGGCGACCTCGACCTGCACCTGATCGGCGAGGGCCGGCACGAGCGGCTCTGGGCGGCGCTCGGCGCCCGGGTCTTCGACGAGGGCGTCGCGTTCACCGTCTGGGCGCCGAACGCGCGTGCCGTGCGGCTCGTCGGCGACGTGACCGGCTGGGCGCCGGACGACGGCTGGCCGATGCGGTCGCTCGGCTCCAGCGGTGTGTGGGAGATCTTCGTGCCGGGCATGCCGGTGGGCGCGCGCTACAAGTACCGCGTCCTGGGCGCCGACGGCCGGTGGCGGGACAAGGCCGACCCGATGGCCGCGCGCACCGAGGTGCCGCCGGCCACCGCGTCGGTGGTGCACCGGTCACGGTACGAGTGGGGCGACGCGGACTGGCTCGCGCGCCGGTCCCGGCAGGCCCCGCACCAGGAGCCGATGAGCGTGTACGAGGTGCACCTGGGCTCCTGGCGGCCCGGCCTCGGCTACCGGGAGCTGGCCGAGCAGCTCACCGCGTACGTGCTGGAGATGGGCTTCACCCATGTGGAGTTCCTGCCGGTGATGGAGCACCCGTTCGGCGGCTCGTGGGGCTACCAGGTCACCGGCTACTACGCGCCGACCGCCCGGTTCGGCGACCCGGACGACTTCCGCCACCTGGTGGACCGGCTGCACGCCGCCGGCATCGGGGTGCTCCTGGACTGGGTGCCGGCGCACTTCCCCAAGGACGAGTGGGCCCTCGCGCGTTTCGACGGCACCCCGCTGTACGAGCACCCCGACCCGCGTCGCGGCGAGCACCCCGACTGGGGCACGTACGTCTTCGACTTCGGCCGCAACGAGGTGCGCAACTTCCTGGTCGCCAACGCGCTCTACTGGCTCGACGAGTTCCACATCGACGGGCTGCGCGTGGACGCGGTCGCCTCGATGCTCTACCTGGACTACTCCCGCTCCGACGGGCAGTGGGCGCCGAACGTGCACGGCGGCCGGGAGAACCTGGAGGCCATCGCGTTCCTCCAGGAGGTGAACGCCACCGTCTACCGGCACCACCCGGGCGTGCTGATGATCGCCGAGGAGTCCACCGCCTGGCCCGGGGTCACGAAGCCGACCTCCGAGGGCGGGCTCGGGTTCGGGTTCAAGTGGAACATGGGCTGGATGCACGACACCCTGCTCTACACCTCGAAGGACCCGATCTACCGGCAGCACCACCACCATCAGCTCACGTTCTCCCTGGCGTACGCGTGGAGCGAGAACTACGTGCTGCCGATCAGCCACGACGAGGTGGTGCACGGCAAGGGCTCGCTGACCGGCAAGATGCCCGGCGACACCTGGCAGCGGCTGGCGACGGTACGGGCGCTGCTGGCGTACATGTGGGCGCACCCGGGCAAGCAGTTGCTCTTCATGGGCTGCGAGCTGGCCGACGACAGGGAGTGGAGCGAGGAGCGCGGCCTCGACTGGTACCTCACCCACGACCCGGCCCGCGCCGGCGTGCAGCGCCTGGTGGCCGACCTGAACCGGGTCTACCGGGCGAGTCCGGCGCTCTGGGCGCAGGACACCGACCCGGCCGGTTTCCGCTGGATCGCCGGAGACGACGTCGCCAACAACACGGTGTCGTTCATCCGGATCGCCCCGGACGGGCAGACGCTGGTGTGCGTGACGAACTTCTCCGCGCTGCCGCTTGAGGACTACCGGATCGGCCTGCCCGCCGCCGGTACGTGGGCCGAGGCGCTGAACACCGACGCCCACCACTACGGCGGATCGGGTGTCGGCAACCTGGGCGAGGTGCACGCCGAGAACATCCCCTGGCACGGCCTGCCCGCCTCGGTCTCCCTGCGCGTCCCCCCGCTCGGCGTGCTCTGGCTCCGCCCGAGTTGATCATGAGGTTGACGCAGTTGTGGATCTCCACAAGGTCGTCAACCTCATGATCGACGCTGTGAGCGGTCAGACCAGGTCGGCTTCGCGCAGCAGCTTCCACAGGCCGGCGCCGTCGGGGGCGCTGAGCCACTTCTGGCCGATCGGGCCCGACGACGACCGTCCGGCCGGGGCGGGCAGGCTGCCGGCCAGCACCGACTGGGTCGGCGACAGCCGCCGGATCGCCACCCCCGCCACGTTGTCCGGGTGGGCGGCGGCGAACTCCCGGTAGATCTCCGGGTCGTGCTGCCCGTCGTCGCCGATCAGCAGCCAGCGCACCTCGGGAAACTCCCGGGACAGCCGGGCCAGTGTGGCCCGCTTGTGCTCCCGGCCGCTGCGGAACCACCTGTCCGCCGTCGGACCCCAGTCGGTGAGCAGCAGCGGCCCGGCCGGGTAGAGGTGCCGGGACAGGAACCGGGTGAGCGTCGGCGCGACGTTCCAGGCGCCGGTGGACAGGTAGAAGACCGGCGCGCCCGGGTGGGCGGTGGCCAGCCGCTCGTACAGCACCGCCATGCCCGGCACCGCGGTGCGGGCGTGCTCGTCCAGCACGAACGTGTTCCACGCGGCGAGCAGCGGCCGGGGCAGCGCGGTCACCATGACCGTGTCGTCGATGTCGGAGAGGATGCCGAAGCGGACGGCCGGGTCGAGGATGCGGACCAGCGCCTCCACCGGCTCGGCGTCGGCGACGCTGAGGCGTACGCAGCCCCAGCCGGGGGTGAAGTCGCCCTCGATCACGGTGTCGACGAAGCCGCTGCGGTCGGCTGTCACCTCCTGGCGCACGCCGTCGGCCTCGATCGTCACAGTGATGTGCTTGGCGGGCAGCGTGGCGAAGCTGCGCCAGCCCCGCACCTTGTCCAGCCGGCCCCGCCGCCGGGTGTCCGGACGCCCGAGCAGCACCCGGCAGAGCACGCGCGCCCAGCCCGGGGCGCCGTAGCCCGCGTACGCGATGATGTTGGGCTGCCACCCAGTGCGCCGCAACCGGCGCTCCACCAGGCCGTGCACGGCGTCCTCGAAGCGCGCGGCGCGGTGCAGTTGCGGAACGGCCAACTGGTCCGGTGGTGTGGGCGGCACACGGCAACAGTGCCACAACCGGCCCGGCCGGGCCACGCGAGTGATCCACGCCGATCCGGCCCGGCGCCGGCCGCCGCCGTGACAGACTGCGGTCGGGACGACGACGGGGGCGTTTGTCGTGTCGACGACGAAGCGGGACCCGGTGCGACCGCGTCCGGACGCGCCGGCGCTGGTGGCGCTGCTGCTCGGCGCCGCGGGGGTCGGCTACCGGCTGGTGCTGACGCTGCTCACGGTGCCCGCGTCCAACAGCGACGAGGCCACGTTCGGCCTGGCCGCGCTGCACATCGCCGGGCGCGGTGAACGGCCGGTCTTCCTCTACGGCCAGCGCTACATGGGCATGCTGGAGTCGTACCTGGCCGCGCCGCTCGTGGGCTGGGGCGGGCCGGCCTGGCCGCTGCTGCGGCTGCCGCTGCTCGCGCTCTTCGCGGTCTTCCTGTGGCTGGCGTACCGGCTGACCCGCCGCCTGTTCTCCCCCTGGCTCGCCGTCGCCGTGGTGGGTCTGCTGGCGCTCGGCTCGGAACGCGTGGTCCGCGACCAGCTCACGGCGGTCGGCGGCCGTCCCGAGGTCAAGCCGGCCGTGCTGGCGATGCTGCTGATCGCGGTCGCGCTCGGTGACCGGCGGATCCGGCACCACTGGCTGGCCACCGGCGCGTTCGGGCTGCTCGCCGGGCTGGCGCTCTGGTCGGACTGGCTGATCGCGCCGTACCTGCTGGTGGCGGCGGTGGTGCTGGCGGTGGCGGTGCCCCGGGACCTGATCGGCTGGCCGGGCGTGCTGCTGGTCGTGGGCTTCCTGGCCGGGATCGCCCCGGTGATCAAGGACAACCTCGTCGCGCCGCCCGGACAGGACTCGCTGTCGGTGTTCCGCGAGATCAGCACCAAGGAGGGGGTCGCGCCGCCGCTGGCCGAACGGCTGCGCGGCGGGCTGCTGGAGGGGGTGCCGCTGGCGTCCGGCATGTGCCCGATGGACGGCTGCGCACGCTGGGCGCAGTGGTTCGGCCTGCTCTACCCGGTGCTGCTGGTGGCCGCCGCCGCGCTCGGCCTGCGCGCGTACCGCCGGGCCGCCGACCATGCCGCGCGGGTCCGGGCCGCGGCGATCCTCGGCCTCGTCGCGGGCGCGGCGCTGACGCTCCTGGCGTACGTGCGCAGCCCGCTCGCCGCGACCGACCCGCTCGGCAACGCCCGCTACCTGTCGGTGCTCCAGATCTCGCTGCCGGCCGTGCTGTGGCCGCTCTGGCTGGCCGCCGCGCACGCGCTGCGGGCCACCGCCGGACGGGCCGCCCGGATCGGCGGCGTCACGGCGACTGTGGTGCTGGCCGGGCTGACCGCCGCCACGCTGGCCGGCACCGTGGCGTTCCTGGCCGGTGTGCCGGCGGTGCGGGACGAGGAGCGCACCGCCCGCCGCCTCGCCGACACGGTGGAGAGGGCCGGGCTGCGCGAGGTGTACGGCGACTACTGGACCTGCAACCGGCTGATCTTCAACACCGGGGAGACTGTCGCGTGCGGGGTGCTCGACGGCGCGCTCACGCCGGGGCAGAACCGCTATCCGGCGTACTGGCGGCGGGTGGCGCGCGCCCAGCGGCCCGGGTACGTGGTGACGGCCGGCTCCCCGGCCGAGCGCACGCTGCGGCGGCTGCTGGGCGACCGGGCCGACGCGGCGGTGGTCGCCGAGGTGGGCGGCAGTCGCGTGTACCACCCCGACCGTGCCGTGCGGCCGTGGCGCTGAACCCGGCCCGTACGCTGTGCCGGTGCTCATCCTGCTGCCCCCGTCGGAGGGGAAGGCCGAGGCCGGCACGGGCCGCCGGCTGGACCTGTCCCGGCTGTCCCTGACCGAGCTGAACCCGGCCCGGGAGGCGGTCCTGACCGCGCTCGTCGACCTGTGCGCCGGGCCGGACGAGGCGGCGGCCCGGACCGCGCTGGGCCTGACCGAGGGGCAGCGCGGCGAGCTGCGGCGCAACGCCCGGCTGCGGAAGGCGGCCACCGCACCGGCCGGACGGCTCTACACCGGGGTGCTCTACGAGGCGCTCGGCCTGGACACGCTGCCCCCCGACGCGCAACGGGCGGCCCGCCGCCAGGTGCTGATCAGCTCCGGGCTCTGGGGCGCGGTGCGGCTCGCCGACCGGATCCCGCCGTACCGCTGCCCGATCGGGGCGCGGCTGCCGGGGCTCGGTGCGCTGTCGGCGTACTGGCGGGAGGCGCTCGGCCCGGTGCTGGAGCCCGCCGCCGGACGCGGCCCGGTGCTGGACCTGCGCTCCGGCGCGTACGCGGCCACCTGGACGCCGCGCGGCGCGCTCGCCGAACGCACGGTGACGGTGCGGGTGCTGCACGAACGCACCGTGGACGCCACGCCCACCCGGTCGGTGGTGAGCCACTTCAACAAGGCCACGAAGGGCCGGCTGGTGCGGGATCTGCTGCTGGCCGACGCCCGGCCGCGCACCGCCGACGCGCTGGTGGGGGCGCTGCGGGAGCTGAAGTACACGGTCGAGGAGGCGCCCCGGGCGGCCGGCCGCCCCCGGCAGGTCGACCTCGTGGTCACCGAACTCTGAGGCGCGCGCTTCCCGCAAATTTTGCTCAAGGCTCGGGCGCAGCGGTTCCCGGTCCGGCGCTGGGGGGCCACGGTAGAGGCACCCCGAATCTGACCGAGGAGCCGCGCCGATGCTCACCACGCTGCTCGACCGCCCGAGCCCGTCGCCACCGCCGCTGGACTGGCTGACCCTGACCGACGCCTTCGAGATCGCCTGCATGGTGCGCTGCACCCCGCCACCGGCCGCCGGCGTGCGCCGGCTCGACTCCGGATCGCACCGGGCCGGGATCGCCGAGTTCAACCGCGAGGACGCGGCACAGCGGATGCGGCAGCTCCTGGGCCGCCTCGACGTGCCGGTGGAGCACGAGCTGACCACCGGTGGCCTGCGCCGCCGTTACGAGCTGCACCGGCTCTCGGTGCCGCAGCAGCACCGGGCGGCGTACGCGAATCTGCTGGCCACGGGCTGGCGGCAGGGCCGCCGGGAGCTGCTCGGCGGGCCGTTCCCCGGCGCCTCGGCGGCGCGGCGGCTGTGGCGGCCCCGGCTGGCCGCGGCGGCCTGGCGGGCGGCACTGCTCGCCGGCGGCCGGCACGTACGCCGGCACTGCCTCGGCATCCGGCTCGCCGACCGCGACCTGGCGGCGGTGCTGGTACGCGGGGCGGCGCTGCTGGACGTGCCGGCGGCGCTGCGGCCCGGCTCGGGCTGCTTCCTCGTGGTGGTGGCGAACGGCGAGCACCGGGACCGGATCACCGAGAGCGCGGAGCTGGCCCCGGCGAACTGACCGGCCCGGTCCGGGCTCCCGGGCGGCAGGTGCACGGTCCGGGCTTGCGCGGCGACGGGTGCACGGCGCAGAGTGCAGCCCGTGAGCCGACACTGGCCTGTGCGCGCCGCCGCCCCGCTCGTGCTGGTGCTCCTGCTCGTCACCGGGCTCACCGCGTGCCGGGACGAGCCGTCCGAGCCGACCCGCATCCGGATCGCGACCGGCAGCCCCACCGCCGTCTACCACGCCTTCGGCCAGTCGCTCGCGGCGCTGCTCAACCGGGAGCTACCAGGCGTGCGGGCCGAGGTGGTGGTAACCGCCGCCTCGGCGCAGAACGTCCGGCTGGTCGGCGGCGGGGAGGCGGAACTGGGCTTCACCCAGGCCGACGTGCTGCCGCCGCGCGAGCCCGAGCACCCGTCGGTGCTGGCTGTGGCCCGGGTCTACGACGACCTGCTGCACCTGGTCACCCGCGCCGGCGGGCCGATCCGCACGCTCGGCGACCTGCGCGGCCGGCGGGTGTCGGTGGGCGCCGACGGCTCCGGCACGGAGATCACCGCGACCCGCCTGCTGGCGGTGGCCCAGCTCGACGGCGACCGGATACGCCAGGAGCACCTGGGGCTGGACGACTCGGTGGCGGCCCTGCGCGAGGGACGGATCGACGCGTTCTTCTTCTCCGGCGGGCTACCCGTGCGCGGCGTCGCCGACCTGGCCCAGCGGACCTCGCTGCGGATCGTCGACCTGGGCGCCTGGACCGAGCCGCTGCGCCGTGCGTACGGGCAGGTCTACGTGACCCGGGACGTGCCGCGTTCGGTGTACCGGGCCGACCCGGTCAGCACCGTGGCGAACCCGAACTACCTGATCGTCCGCGCCGGCCTGCCCGCCGCGCTGGTGCGGGAGGTGACCCGGCTGCTGATGGACCGCCGGCAGGAGCTGGCCGCAGCCCACCCGGCGGCCGGACGGATGAGCCCCCGGTCGGCCATCGTCACCACCCCGCTGCCACTGCACCCGGGCGCGGCGCAGTGGTATCGCGACGCGAAGCCCTGACGACGGGTCAGCGCCAGACCGGCCCGACGGCCTCCGGCGGCCCGACGGCCTCGGGCGGGCCGGCGACCTCGGGCGGGGCGACGACCTCGGGCGGGCCGGGGGCGGGCGCCGGGAACCACAGCTCGGCGACGAGGCCCCGAGGCTCGCCCTGACGCATGGTGAGCCGGCCGTCGGAGGCGTCCACGAGCACCGCCGCGATGGTCAGGCCGAGACCCACGCCGTCCACGTTCTGCGCGTCCGGCGCCCGCCAGAACCGCTCGGTGGCCTGGTCGAGCTGGCTCGCCGTCATGCCCGGGCCGGTGTCGCCGACGGTCAGCACCGTCCCGCCGCCGTCGGCGCGTACGGTCACCGTCACCTCTCCCCCGGCGCCGCTGAACTTCACCGCGTTGTCGATCAGGGCGTCCAGCGCCTGGTCGATCGCGGTCGGCACGGTCCAGGCGTACACCGGCGCGTCTGTCGCGTCGAGGCGCAGTGCGACCTCGCGGTGCCGGGCCAGCGGCAGCCAGGCCGCCACCCGGGAGGCGGCCGTGGCGGTGGCGTCCACAGTGACCCGCTGGTTCTCCTCCCGCTCCGCACGCGCCAGGGTGAGCAGCGCGTCGAGCACGGTGGCGAGCCGGTCGGTCTCCTCCAGCGCCAGCTGGTGCTCGGCGCGTCCGTCCGGGTCGGTGAGGCTGGGACCCAGTTCCTCCACCCGCAGGCGCAGCGCGGTGAGCGGGTTGCGCAGCTGGTGGCTGGCGTGCGCGACGAAGGCGCGCTGCCGGTCCATCACGTCGGACACCGCGTCGGCCATGTGGTTGAAGCTGGTCGCCAGCCGGCGCAGTTCGGGCGGGCCGACCCGGGGGCGGACCCGCGCGGCGCGGCGGCCCTCGGCGATCTCGTGGGTGACCGCGTCCAGCTCGGTGACCGGGCGCAGCACCCAGCCGGCCAGCCCGAACGCGGTCGAGACGCAGGCCAGCACCGCCAGCAGCCCGATGCCGGCCAGCAGCAGCCACCACACGGTGACGGAGCGGCGCACGCCGTCCGCCGGGCTGGTCGTGACCACGGCGCCGAGCACCTCGCCGCCGTCGTTGATCGGTACGGCCGTCACCACCGGCCCGCTGTCCCAGGGCCACACCGACTCCGGGCCGCTGAACTGCTGTCCGGAGAGCGCGGTGTCGAGCGCCGGGCCGGCGCCCTCGTCCGGCTTCCAGCCGGTCGAGGCGACAACGGTGCGCCGTTCCCGGTCCACCACCGCCGCACCGATGCCGTACAGCGCGTCGTAGGCGGCCAGTTCCCCGTCCAGCGGGCCGGAACCGCCACCGCGCAACGCCGGTCCGGCCAGCGAGGCGAAGCGGGTGGCGTCGGCGAGGCGGTCGGCGCGTACCCGGTCGGTCTCCCGGGTCGCGAGGGTGGCCGCCAGCGGCGTCTCCAGGGCGAGCAGGACCAGCACCATCAACAGCAGGTAGCTGATCACCAGCCGGCGGCGCACGGGCCCCTCCTCACGCGTCGCGGAGCCGGTAGCCGACCCCGCGTACGGTCTCCACCAGCGTCGGGTCGCCGAGCTTGCCGCGCAAGGACCCGACGTGCACCTCGACGGTGTGCCGGTCGGCCCAGGTGGTGCCCCACACGTCGAGCAGGATCCGCTCGCGCGGCACCGCCACCCCGGGCTGGCGGGCCAGGGACAGCAGGATGTCGAACTCCTTGCGGGTCAGCGTGACGTCCCGGCCGGCCACGTTCACCGTCCGGCCGCCCACGTCGATGCGGACCGCCCCGGCCTCGATCAGGTTGCGCTGCGGCGCGGTGTGGGCGGCCCGCCGCAGCACCGCCTCGATCCGCGCCTGCAACTCCACCATGGAGAACGGCTTCACCACGTAGTCGTCGGCGCCCAGTCGCAGCCCCAGCACCCGGTCGCGTTCCTCGCCGCGCGCGGTCACCGCGATGATGCCGAGCCGGCTGCTGCGCCGCCGCAGCTCGCGGCACAGTTCGGTGCCGTCGCCGTCGGGCAGACCCAGGTCGAGCAGCACCAGGTCGCAGGGGGCGGCGGAGAGCGCGGCGGCCACCGTGGCGGCGTGTTCCACCTGGTAGCCGCGCCGGGTCAGCGCCGACGACAACGCCGCGGCGACCCGGCGGTCGTCCTCGACCAGGAGGATCCGCACCCGTGCCTCCCTCCGCTCGACGTGTTGCCCTGCGAATGGTGGCAGACGCGCCGCCGGGACGCGAGGCCGCTCTAGGCTGCGGTGGTGATCTACAAGATTCTCACCGACGACGAGTGGGCGCGGGCACGGGCCGACGGGCGGTTCGCCGGCACCGCGATGGACCGGCAGGACGGCTACGTGCACCTGTCCGCCGCCGACCAGGTGGTGGAGACCGCGCGGAGGTTCTTCGCCGGGGTCACCGGCCTGACCGTGCTCGCGGTGGACGAGTCCCGGCTCGGCGACGCGCTGCGCTGGGAGGTGTCCCGAGGCGGCGCGCGGTTCCCGCACCTGTACGCCGCGCTGCCGGTGGACGCGGTGGTCGCCGCGCACCCGCTGCCGGCCGACCGGCCGGCCGCCGACGCGGTGGCCGAACTGCTCGGGTGAGCGCTCGTTATGCTGCGTCGAGCCCGCCCGTCGGCGCGACGCGCCCTGCATGATGCGAGTTGAGATGACTGACAGCAACGACCGGTCCGCCTCCGTCTTCGTCCACCCGACGGCCGACGTGGAGGACGGCGCCCAGGTCGGCGACGGCACGAAGGTCTGGCACCTGGCGCACATCCGGTCCAGCGCCCAGGTCGGCGCCGGCTGCGTGATCGGCCGCAACGTCTACGTCGACGCGGGCGTCACCGTCGGCGACCTGGTGAAGATCCAGAACAACGTCTCGGTCTACCAGGGCGTGACCATCGAGGACGAGGTGTTCGTGGGCCCGTGCGCGGTGTTCACGAACGACTTCCGCCCCCGCGCGCAGAACCCGGACTGGACGATCACCCCGACGCTGGTCCGCCGGGGCGCGTCGATCGGCGCGAACGCCACGCTCGTGTGCGGCATCGAGGTCGGCGAGTACGCGATGATCGCCGCCGGCTCGGTGGTGACCCGCGACGTCAAGCCGTACCAGCTGGTGGCCGGCAACCCGGCCCGCCCGAAGGGCTGGGTCGACGCCAAGGGCGAGGTCGTCTCCCGCGACGTCGACAACCCGCCGCACCAGGGCTGAACGCGGTACGGGGCGGCGACCGCGCCGGTCGTCGCCCCGTAGCCGGTACGCCTCAGCCGCAGAGCCGGCCGATCTCGTCCCGGAACCGGTCCATCGGGTTCGACCCGGCCGGGCCGAGCAGGTACTCCTTCAGCTCCCGCCGCGCCCCGGTCATCGGGTCGTCGCCGGCCCGGGTCACGTCGAGGATCTTCGTCAGCTCGCCGCAGTCCGCCGAGAGCAGGTACGCCGCCCGCGCGGTCGGGAACTGCCGCCGGAACTCGTCCTCGGGCAGGCCGGCCGGGTTGGCCACCACGTACGGCCGCTCGCTCTGCACGAAGTCGGAGACCACGCTGGACACGTCACTGACCAGCAGGTCGGTGACGTTGAAGCAGTCGAACAGCCCCGGCGTGCGGCCGGTGACCACCAGGTGCGCGGCGCCGTCCAGTGCGGACGGCTCGGTCTCGCCGCCGGCCGCGCTGATCCGGGACACGATCCGCTCGTGCGCGGCGCGGGCCTTCGGCGAGCGCGTCCCGGTCAGCGGGTGCGGCTTGTAGATCACCCGCACGTCCCCGGCGGCGAGCAGGCCGGACACGATCCGCTCCCCCATCAGCACCAGCGAGGTGTGGTACGGGTCGTCGTCGAGCCAGCCCTCCCAGGTCGGCGCGTACAGCACCGTGAAACGGTGGTCGGCGGCGCCGGAGCCGAACGTGTGCACCCCGGCCAGCTGCGGCCGGCCGATCTCCACGATGTCGCGGTCCAGCACGCCGACGTCGGCCCGCGCGTACCGTTCCCGCCCGGCCGGACCGGCCACCCAGACCTCGTCGTACACCTTGCTGTACGGGTTCACGCTGGCCTGCTTGTCGCTGTCGCCGTGGCCGACGAAGACGTGCTTCACGCCCGGCTCCCGCAGCAGGTGGATGTTGGCGCCGACGTTCGCGGCGTACAGCGCCACGCGCAGCGAGCTCAGGTCCAGGTTCATGAAGTCGACGCCGGCCGGCACGCAGATCACCGGCAGCCGGGTGTCGGCGAGCTGCCCGAACGCGTCCGCGGCGCGCAGCAGCACGACCGCGCGGCGGCCGGTCGCCTCCACCGGCGCGAGCCACATGTTGGCCTGGTAGACGTCCTTGGCCGGGCCGGCGAAGTAGAGCGCCACCTCGGGCCGTTCCCGGGCCATCCAGTCGTGCACGGCGGGCAGCACACCCGGGGCCTTGCCCCGGCCGCGCAGCGCGGTGAGCGCCAGCACCGCGGCGGTGACCAGGCCGGCGGCGAGCGTGACCAGGCCGGTGACCACGACCGGGGCGACCCGGTCCAGCGCGGCGGCGAGCACCGCGGCCGGCACCAGCAGCACGTTCAGCAGCGGCATCCGCAACCCGGCCAGCCGCCGCGCCCAGGCCGGCGGCACCGGGACCCGCCGCAGCGCGCCGAGGTCGATGTTGCGGGTGTACGCCGGCGGGTCGACCCGGCCGTCGATCACCTTGGTCACCGCGCCGGTGGCGACCGCGACCGTCCACAGCGCGGCGGGCAGCAGCAGGACGGCGACGGTGCCGGCCACGCCGGGGCGCACCGTGGCGACCACCAGCAGGACCACCGACAGATCCCGGACCAGCCGCCGGAAGGTGGTGCCGAGACCGGCCTTGTCGAGCAGCGTGGCGGTCCCGGTGTGCCGCCCGGCCAGGGCCAGCTCACCGGCGACGGCGACCACCGCGGCCACCGCGTACGGGACCACCAGGCCGAGGACTCCGGCGAGGACCATGACCGCGTAGCCGAGAAGCGTCGCGCCGACCGCGGCGAGACCCTGCTGGCTGCGTACTCTGCTGAACAACGACACGCTCCCTGTCTGCCCCACCGATGTCGGTCCGGGTCGATTTCCGACGGCTGCGACCCTAAACGGATCACATGACACAAGTATTGCCGGGGTGTCCGGCAGATGAACTCCGCACGGCGTGATTGCGACGGCGGCACGCGACGGGCCCCGGCCGTCCGCGACGGCCGGGGCCCGTGGAGCCTCTGGGGTCAGCCCCCGATGACCACCCGGCGCACGCCGGTCCAGCGCGCCGGGTCGGTGACCCGGCGGCCGTCGACGAGCACCGTCACGCCCGGCAGGTCGGCCGGGGCGAGGGTGCGGTACTCCGCGTGGTCGGCCTGGATGACGGCGGCGCCGAGCGGCTCGCCGTCGTAGCCGGGCAGGCCGTGCGCGACCAGTTCCTCGTTCGTGTACATCGGGTCGGAGACGTACGGCACCGCACCCCGGCGGCGCAGCGCCTCCACGGTCGGGAAGACACCGGAGAACGCGGTCTCCTTCACGCCACCCCGGTAGGCGGCGCCCAGCACCAGCACGCCCACCCCGGTCAGGTCGCCGTACGCGGCGGCGAGCAGGTCGACCGCGTACTCCGGCATGGCCGCGTTTGCCTCGCGGGCCGAGCGGACCACTGTCGCGGCCGGGTCGTTCCACAGGTACATCCGCGGGTAGATCGGGATGCAGTGGCCACCGACCGCGATGCCGGGCGAGTGGATGTGGCTGTACGGCTGCGTGTTGCACGCCTCGATGACCTTGGTGACGTCCACGCCGACGGTGTCGGCGAAGCGGGCGAACTGGTTCGCCAGGCCGATGTTCACGTCCCGGTAGGTCGTCTCGGCGAGCTTGGCCAGCTCGGACGCCTCGGCCGAGCCGAGGTCCCAGACGCCGTTGGGGCGGTCCAGGTCGGGGCGCTCGTCGAAGTCGAGCACCGCCTCGTAGAACCGGACGCCGTGCGCGGCCGACGCCTCGTCGATGCCGCCGACCAGCTTCGGGTAGCGGCGCAGGTCGGCGAAGACCCGGCCGGTGAGCACCCGCTCCGGGCTGAACACCAGGTGGAAGTCGGCGCCGGGGGTCAGGCCGGAGCCCTCGGCGAGCATCGACGCCCACCGGTTACGGGTGGTGCCGACCGGCAGCGTGGTCTCGTAGCTGACCAGCGTGCCCGGCTTCAGCCCACGGGCGATGGCCCGGGTGGCGTCGTCCATCCAGCCGAAGTCCGGCACGCCCTCGGCGTCCACGAACAGCGGCACGACCACGACGACCGCCTCCGACTCGGCGACCGCGGTGGCGGTGTCGGTGGTGGCCGACAGCAGGCCGGCGGCCACCGCCTCCTTGAGCTTGACGTCCAGGTCGGCCTCACCCGGGAAGGGCACGGCACCGTCGTTGACCAGCTGGACGACCCGCTCGGAGACGTCGGCGCCGATCACCCGGTGCCCCTTCGACGCGAACTGCACGGCCAGGGGAAGACCGATCTTGCCGAGCGCGACGACGCAGATGTTCATGAACTACTTTCCTCCAGAGGGCCAGATTCGGCGCAGGCGGGCAAGGAACCGACCGGGGGTCACCGGCGTGATCGCGACGATCACCTGGCCCTTGTGGTTCGTGGTGGGCGTGACGAGGTGCCACCGGACTCCGCGCCGGACCACCAGCCGGGGTGCGCCGACCGGGCGGTCGGCGCGCAGCGGCGCCGAGCCCGTCCCGCCCAGGGCGGAGACCTCGGCGCGTACGATACGACGCTCGCCGGCCGCCGCGACGACCGCCAGCAACCGGTCCACCGCGAAATCCGTCCGTACGACGGTACCGGGCGCGGCGGACTCCACCGACGTGACACCCGTCAGATCGCCCACACTGACGCGCAGCGCGTCCGCGCTCAGCTCGGCCAGCTCGGCCCGGCGGCTGCGCGCGGTGATCACCAGGGCGCGGGCACCGGCGGCGTCGCGCCCCCAGGCCAGCCCGGTCGCGGTCAGCCTGGCCAGCAGCGCGGCGACCCGGCCGGTCACGTCGTACCAGTCGTCCGGATAGCCGAACGCCGGGTCGCGGAAGCCGACGTGGTCGGCGTACCAGCTGTCACCCTCGACGACGACATCGGGCAGGGACCGGTCCGACTGCTGCTCGATCAACGTGCGCAGGGCGTCGAGGTCGCCGTCGCGCGCCACCGCCACCCGCAGCCGCTCCTCCGGCGCCATCCGGGCGGTCACGCCGTCGGTCAGGTACGCCTCGGCGAGCTTGCGGACCCGGTCGTGGACGTGCCGCTGCTCCTGCGGGTCGAGGGTGAGGAACTCCTCGCGCAGCAGCTTCGCCACCTCCCAGGTGAAGTGGCGCACCAGCACCGCGTCGCGCCGCGCGCCGGGCTCGATCAGGCCGGCGACGAAACCGACGAGCTCCTCGGCGCAGCGCAGCCGCTCGGAGAACCGGCTGGCGTAGGTGATGTTCTGGGCGTTGTCCCGCTTGACCGCGTAGTAGTACTCGTAGTCGCCGAGAACCGACACCTTCTTCGCCCGGAAGCACGCCTCCAGCGTGAACGGCTGGTCGCTGCCCATCGGCATGTCCGTGCGGAACCGCAGGCCGTACCGCTCGACCAGCTCCCGCCGGAACAGCTTGGTGTTCGACAGCGACCACGGCAGGTCGCTGTCGAACAGGTCGAGCCGCTCCTGGGTGGTGGCGTAGACGGCCTGGTGCACGTACCGCTTGTTGGTGCCGACCATCCGGCCCAGCACCACGTCGGAGTCCCACCGGTCGGCGGCGTCGACGAGGCGCTCCAGCGCCTCCGGGCCGAGGTGGTCGTCCGAGCCGATGAAGAAGACGTACCGGCCGCGGGCGTGGTCGAGCGCCAGGTTGCTCGGCGCCGCCGGGCCGCCGGAGTTGGCCTGGTGCAGCACCCGGACCGTGCCCGGGTACCGCTCGGCGTAGCGGTCCAGTTCCGCGCCGCTGCCGTCGGTGGAGCCGTCGTCGACGGCGACGACCTCCAGCCGGTCCAGGCCGATGGTCTGCCCGACGAGCGAGTCGAGGCAGGCGGTCAGGTAGGGCATGGTGTTGTAGACCGCCACCACCACTGTCACGTCCGGCCCGCTCACGCCCCCACCTCCACCTGTGCCGGTCGCACCGGGGCGGGCGACGGCGACGCCGGACGGGGCGGCGCGCCGGGCAGCAGCCGGGCGTAGACCTCGTCGAGCACCCGCGCCTGCGCCTCCCAGGTCCAGCCGGCCAGCAGGCCCGGCCGGTCGTACGCGGCACGGTAGCGCTGCGGGTCGGCGAGCACCGCGGTGACCGCGCGGACGAAGTCGGCCACGTCCTCGGCGCGGAACACCTCGCCCTGACCGGTCTCCCGGACAGTCTCGGCCATGGTGCGCACGTCGGAGACGACAAGCGGCAGGCGGGCGTGTGAATACTCGAAGAACTTGGTGATCAGCGCGATCTCGTGGTTCGGCCAGTGCTGGATCGGGATGACGCCGACCTGGGCGCCGCTGAGGTAGCGGACCACCTGGTGGTGCGGCACGTAGGGCAGCACGTGCAGCCGGTCCGCCGCGTCCAGCTCGCCGGCCCGGGTGACCAGGCCCCGGACGTACGCCGAGTCGGGCTTGTTCACCACGAGCGCGACGTGCGCTCCGGGCAGCCGGGGCAGCGCCTCGACCATCACCCCGAGGCCGCGCTTGGCGGCGGCCACCCCGCTGTAGACCAGTAGCGGGGTGTCCGGGCCGAGCCCGCAGCGGGCGCGGATGTCCGGCGCCGGCTCGGCCGCGTCGGCGGGCAGCTCGTCCACCGCCGGGGCGTTCAGCACGACCGCCGGCCGTTCGGCCAGCCCGTGCTCGGTGCGCAGCAGGTCGGCCAGGCCGCCGGAGACGGTCATGGTGGCGTCGGCGTACGGCACGTACTCCCGCTCGTGCGCCACGTTGCCGGGCAGCCAGCGGGCGTTGTCGCGCCACGGCTGCACGCCGGGCAGATATTCGTGGGCGTCCCAGAGCAGCGCGATCCGCCGGCCCTTCGCGGCGGCCCGGACCTTCGCGCGGGCGCCGACGCCGAGCATCCGGAAGTCGTTGGCGTGGATCAGGTCCGGCGCCAGCTCGTCGACGACCGGGCCGTAGGCCAGCTCGTAGTCCCACAGGCCCGGCTCCAGGCGCCGCCACGCGCCGTCGCCGCGCAGCCTCCGCCAGAACAGCGTGTACGCGCGGTCCCAGGGACCGTCCAGCTTGCGGCCCTTGCGGGCCCGGGTGAGCTGACGGTTGCGGAACCCGACCCACTTGCGGGTCAGCCCGGACAGCTTCTCCTCGGCGCGCAACGCGGCCCAGGGCAGCCCGCCGGGCCGGCCCACACCGGACTCGCGGGCCGCGACGGTGAGCGCCGCCCGGCGTACCGTCAGGTCCGCGCGCCAGGCCTTGACCGCCTGGGTACGGTGCGCCGCGATGCCGCTGGGCGGATAGGCAAGCGGGTGCCGCAGCCAGGCCCGGCGGAACTCGTGCCGGCGGCGGGCCAGCGGCTCGGGCATCGGCACGAGGCGTACCTCGGCGGCGCCGAGCCGCCAGCTCTGCGGCTGACCGGCCGGCGCCCGGCCGAGCAGCACGACGTCCCAGCCCGCGTCGGCGGCGGAGCGGGCCGCCTTCTGCACCCGGGAGTCCCCGATGACCCCGTTGTCCACCAGCATCACGACCCGTCCCCGGGTGCCCGCCGCTGCGGTCGTGCCGTCAGATCCCATTCCTGCTCGTTTCGTCGTCGCCAGCACCGCGCCCGCGGACCCGAGCGAGTCTACGACAGCGGTCGCGACGCGAACGCCCACCGCCGCCGGTACCCCACGATCTGCCGGACCGGTTGCTACCCTCCATCCTGTTCAACGGCCGGCGCCCGCTGCGGGTCGTTCGCCGGGTCGCCGGCCGCGCCACGCGGGCCCTCGGACAACCCCAGCTCAGCGCGAACGGGACCGCACAATGGACGTGGTGACCACCGAGGAACCCAGCCGGCCCGCGCCAGCCCCGCCGACCGGGCCGGCCACAGCCGAACGCGTCCGGCCCGGCCCCGTCCGGCGGCTGCGCGACGCCGCCCGGGACGCGGCACCCGCGCTGGCGGTGTTCGCGGTGATCCGGCTGATCGGCCTGCTCGTCGTCTACCTGTGGGCCCGCAACCTGGGCGAGTCCCCGGTCGAGCGGCTCACCCGGGCCGACGGCAACTGGTACGCGGGGATCGTCCAGCACGGCTACGACGCGTACGAGAAGACCCAGAGCAACATGGCGTTCTTCCCGCTCTACCCGGGCCTGACCGCGGCCCTGGAGCGGGTCTCCCCGTTCAGCCCGCGCGAGTCGGCCCTGATCGTGGCGTGGCTGGCCGCGCTGGCCGCCGCCTGGGGGCTGTACGCGATCGGCGCGCACCTGCACGACCGGCGTACCGGCATCCTGCTCGCCGCGCTCTGGGGCGCCGTGCCGCACGCCGTCGTGGAGTCGATGGGCTACAGCGAGAGCCTGTTCACCGCGCTGGCCGCGTGGACGCTGTACGCGCTGCTGCGCCGGCACTGGGTCACCGCCGGGGTGGTGTGCCTGTTCGCCGGCCTGACCCGGCCCACCGCCTCGTCGCTGATCCCGGTGGTGGGGCTGGCCGCGCTGCTGGCGATCGTCAGGCGGCGCGACGGCTGGCGGCCGTGGGCGGCGCTGCTGCTCGCCCCGGCCGGCTGGCTGGGCTACCTGGCCTGGGTGGGCGACCGGACCGGCCGGCTGGACGGCTGGTTCCACATCCAGTCCGCCGGCTGGGGCACCACGTTCGACTTCGGCGTCTACACGGTCGACCGCGGGCAGCAGGCGCTGGTCCAGGTGGCGGCGCTGCCGCTGCTGGTGGTCACCGTGGTGGCGCTGCTGTCGATCATGTTCTTCGTGCTGAGCGCGATCGACCGGCAGCCGTGGCAGCTGCTGCTCTACAGCGGCCTGATGCTCGTCACCACGCTCGGCGCGGCCGGCTACTACCACTCCAAGGCGCGGTTCCTGCTGCCGGCGTTCCCGTTGCTGCTGCCCGCCGCCGTGGGCCTGGCCCGGGCCGGATGGGCCCGGGCCGCCACGGTGCTGGCGACACTCGTCGCGTTCTCCGCCTACTTCGGCGGCTACCTGCTGATGATCTGGACGAAGTCGCCCTGACCGGTCAGCGGGTGAACGGCCGGACGTCCCACACCCAGACGTCCGCGACCCGCTCCCCCGGTCCGTACAGCGCGTCCAGCACGGTCTTCAGGTTGTCGTGGCGGCGGGCGCCCCGGTCCGGCAGCACCACCGCGTCGGCCTTCCAGTAGCGGACGTCGGCGCGCGCCTGGTCGACGTCGGCCGGGCCGACCGCGGTGTCCCGCTCGCCGAGCGAGACGGCGGTGAGCAGCTTCGCCGTGGGCTGCGGGTCCACGCCCCAGCGGCCGGTGTTGTCGGTGGCGGAGACCGGGGCGAGGAAGTAGCCCTCGGGGACGGCGAAGCCGGCCACCGCCGCGGAACTCCAGTACAGCGACGTCATGCCGTTCACCGGCACGGGGACCAGCGTGCGGCCGGGGGCCACGTGGTCCCGCCAGGTGCCGGCAGTGACGAAGTCCGGCACCGGAGTGCGGCCCTTGGCATCGAGCGGCATCGGCATGATCGGCAGCAGCGCGGCGGCCACCGCGACGGCCCCGACGCGGGCGGCCAGCCGGCCGGCGGGTTCGGTGCGGCGGGCGGCGAGCCGGTCACCGGCGACCGCGAGCAGCACGCCGAGCGCCACCGTGGTGATCAGCGCGAACCGGGACACCACCACGGAGTCGAACACGGGCAGGTCCTGCACCAGGGCGAACGGTGCGGGGACGTCGGTGCGGCGGGTGCCGACGGTCCAGGTGGTGCCGACGGAGAACAGCGCCGAGACCACTGCGACGGCGCCGAGCACCCGGCCCGTGGTCTCCCGGCGCAGCCACCAGAGCACACCGGCCGCGAGCACCACCAGGGACCAGCCGTAGAAGCTGGCCTGCTCGGTGGTGTTCGGCGCCCAGCCGATCGCGCTGGTCGGGCCACCGGCGAGCGACTTGGTGGCGAACTGGACGAACGAGCCGAGCTTCAGGGCGTAGATGTCCGGGGTGCCGGGGTGGCCGACCCGGTGCTGCGGACCGGCGAACTGCATCCACAGCGGGTACGCCGCCGCGGCCGACACCAGCACGCCGGTGATCGCCAGGCCGGACAGCAGCGGGCGCAGCCGGCGCACCGCGTCGCGGGGCCGGAACGCGAGGTAGGCCAGGACCAGCATCAGGCAGCCGAGCGCGGTCAGGAAGAGGATCTCCAGGCTGATGAAGAACTGGGCGACCACCAGCCCGCCCAGGATCAGGCCGTCGCGGATCACCCGCTCGCCCCGCGACAGCGCGACCACCCGCCAGACGATGAACGGCACCAGCCACTGCGCGGTGATGTGCGGGTGGCCGTTGCTGTGCGAGATCAGCGCGGGCGCGAAGGCGCAGAACAGCCCGCCGACGAACGCGGCCGCCCGGGAGCCGACGACGTGCCGGGACAACACGTGGTACCAGGCGTACCCGGTGCCGGCCAGGTTCAGCGTGATGAACAGCAGATAGGAGAAGGACGCGCCGAACAGCAGGGTGAACGGGGTGAGCACCAGGCCGGGCAGTTGCATCCCGACGTTCGTCATCAGGTTCACGCCGGCCGGGGCGTTCTGCAGCGTGGTGAAGAACGGGTTCTCCAGGTTGGTGACAGCGTGCGCCGCGTACGCCAGCATCCACTCGTTGAAGCCCTGGTCGTTCGGGCGGCTGCCGAGCAGCCGGCCGTCGTAGTCGCGCCAGCCCCGGGCGGTGACCCAGAACGCCCCGGCGAGGTAGACCAGCGCCACGAGCGCGTCGGCCCGCCGCCACCGGCCGCCGCGCCGCTTTTCGGCCGCCGTGTCCGGCTCCGGCTGCTCCGGGGCCGTGGTCGTCGTCGGGCGCGGGGTGGACGACCCCGGATCGGACGAGTCGTCGGCCGCGGACCCGTCGCCGCCGGTGGGGGCGGGCTCACGGTCGCGGGTGTCGGGCGCAGGCGCGGTCATGGCTGAGGAGTCTACGAAAGCGGAGGCCGCGGTCGAGGACCGGCCGAGACGGCGTGTCCGGCCGGCCGGGCCACCCGGCGGAGGTGCGGTGATCCGGGGCACGGCGCCCGGGGTGGCGGCCGAGCGGCGGCGGGCCCGGCGCACGCGACGGCGTTATTGTAGTGTCCGCAGGCGCTCCGGCGGTCGTTACCGGCCACCGGGCACAGCAGGCGCCGCGTCCGGCCGAGCCGTCCAGGCCGTGACACGGCATCTCCCCACCTCCCCAGGATCGGAATCGATGAACAACGGGCGAACTCTCTGGGACTCGTTGAAACTCCCCCGGCCGCGACGGTCCGGGTCCCGGCCGCACATGGTCTACCTCGCGATCGGCTTCCCACCGGCGGCCAAGAGCTGCGCCTACCGGATGCGGGAGACCGCCAACCAGTTCGCCGCCGCGGGCTGGGACGTGACCGCGGTCACCATCGCCGACGAGGCCTGGGAACGGGAGTACGGACTCGACCACACCCTCTCCCAGGGCGTGGACCCCAACGTGCGCGTGGTGAAGCTGCCGCTGTTCCGCGACGACCTCGAGACCGACATCCGCTCGTTCACCGAGCAGCGTGCCCTGGCGCACCTGGACTACCTGGCCGAGCTGCGCAAGCAGAACCTGAAGATCTTCCCCGAGCCGGTCTTCGGCGGCTGGCGTCCGGCGCTGGAGAAGGCCCTGCTCCGCATCCACAAGGAGCGGCACGTCGACCTGCTGGTGACCACCTGCGCGCCGTACGTCAACCTCTCCGCGACCTGGAAGCTGTGGGAGACGCACCGGGTGCCGTACGTCGTGGACTTCCGCGACGGCTGGTCGGTCGACGTGATCAACAACGGTGAGGCGTTCACCCGCGAGTCGGTCTCCGGGCAGTGGGAGATCAAGCTGCTCACCAACGCCGTCGCCATCTGGAACGTCAACGAGCCGATCTCCCGCTGGTACCGCGAGCGCTATCCGGAGCTGGCGCACAAGATGCGCGTCGTGCGCAACGGCTACGACGCGGCGAGCATCCCGGCCCAGGTCCGCCCCGCCCCGCCGGACCGGCCGCTGACCTTCGGCTACCTCGGCGCGCTGAACCTTCCCGTACCGCTGCTGAGCGCCGTGCTGGAGGGCTGGCGCACGGCGCGCGCGGAGGACCCGGCGCTGGCCGACGCCCGCTTCGAGGTACGGGGCCACATCGGCGCCGCCTGGGCGCGCGGCGACAACGCGCACGCGGAGCTGCTCAGGGCCGCCGCCGTCGACGGCGTGCTGGTCGGCGGCTCGGTGCCCAAGGCCGAGGTGGTCGACCTCTACTCCCGCTGGGACGCGGTGGTGCTGATGGTGACCGGCGGCCGGTACATGACGTCCGGCAAGGTGTACGAGTACATGGCCACCGGCCTGCCGGTGGTCTCCGCCCACGAGGCCGACCACGACGCCTCCACCGTGCTCTCCACCTACCCGCTCTGGACCGGCGCGGTCGGGCTGGACCCGGCCGAGCTGGCCGGCGCCTTCCGGCGGGCCGCCGCGATGGCACGTACCGCCGACGCGCCCGAACGGGAGAAGGCCCGCGCCGAGGCGCGGCAGTACGCCCGCGAGGAGCAGCTCATCCCCGCCGTCCGGGAGGTGACCGACCTGGTGCTGGGCGCCGGCGGTCCGGCCGGCACCGCACAGCCCGCCCCCGCCGGCGCGCGCGTCCTGGCCCGAGAAGGTAGGTCATGATCGAGGTCCTGATGGTTATGGGCACCGTCCCCGGACGGGTGGCGGTCCTGACCGACGCGCTCCAGCAGTTCCGCGACAAGGGCGTCACCGTACGGGTGGCCACCACCTTCGACCCGGTGGAGAAGATCCCGGCGGCCACCGAGCTGGCCGAGGTGCACCTGCTGCCCACCGCCAAGGAGCTGGGCCCCCGGTTCGGCCGGATGGTCAAGCGGGCGGCCCCGGCCCGGCGCCCGTGGCTGCGCGCCCAGCGCGACCCGTGGGTACGCCGGCACGCCAAGCGGGCCGACGTCCTGGTCGCGCTGGACGCGCAGGCACTGCACACCGTCTGGCAGCTCGCGCAGCGGTACCGGCGGGCCGACGCCGTCTACGGCATCGCGCCGGCGCTGCGCGCGGTGGAGAAGCGGTCCGCCGACCCGGCCCGCTACCGCCGTCCTCGGCTGAACACCGTCGGCCCGGCCCCGAGCGTGCTGGCGAGCGCCACCCGCAGCCAGACCGTCGACCTGGCGAAGCGGGTGTTCGAGATCAGCACCGGCAAGCGGGCCATGAAGCTCGGCCCGGTGCGCTGGTTCTGGCAGGGCGCCGTCACCGCGCCTGGCCTGCCGGAACGGCACCGCGGCAAGATCGCCCGTCGGGTCACCGGCACCATGCTCAAGACCGGGCACGGCGCCAGCGCGAAGCGGCTGGCGCTGGCGGCGCAGGGCCGGCTCACGAGCCCGGCGACGAAGGGCCAGCTCCTCGGCCCGATCGTGGACGCGGAACTGAGCCAGGGCAAGGTGCCCGAGCACCTGATGACAGTGGTGCGGGGGCAGCTCAAGCTGGCCGACGGCTTCCTCAAGAAGCGCAACCCGGGCAAGGCCGCACCGCACGTGCTGCGCGCGTTCAACCTGATGTTCCACCGGATCGTGCAGTTCGACGGCACCACCTCGCCGCTGGCCGAGGATCCGGAGAAGTTCCTCGCGCCGCTGCACAACAGCGAGGCCGGGAAGGCGATGGCGACGCCGCGCGGGCGGCAGAGCCCGGCGGCGTTCCCGCCGGCCGGCCGGCCGCACCGGATGCTCTTCTTCACCGGGCTGAACGACAACTTCCTCGGGCCGATCCTGGAGCGCTACGAGGCGATGCCCGGGGTGGAGGTCCGCCGGCTGAACCTGATGGAGGAGTCCATCCTCCCGGTGCTCAGCAACGGCCGCACCAACGTGACGCTCCACATGCTCGCCGGGGCCTCGAAGCGGGCCGGCGAGGTCCAGGAGGCGTGGGGCCCTCACCTGGAGTGGGCGGACACGGTCTTCGTGGACTGGTGCAACCTCGGCGCCGCCATGCTGACGATGATCGACCCGGGCACCACCCGGGTGATCGTCCGGCTGCACAGCTTCGAGGCGTTCAGCTGGTGGCCGCACCTGACCGACTGGTCGCGTGTGGACGACGTGGTGTTCGTCTCCGAGCACCTGCGCGACCTGGCACTGGCCGCCGTGCCTCGGCTGCGCGCCCCGCAGGGGCCCCGGACGCACATGATCAGCAACGCGATGGACCTGCACCGGTACGTGGCGCCGAAGGTCTCCGCGGACAGCCGGTTCACCCTCGGGCTGGTCGGGCTCAGCTCGCTGGCGAAGGACCCGCGCTGGGCCCTGGCGGTGCTGCGCGAGCTGCGCCGCCGCGACGAGCGGTACCGCCTCAAGCTGGTCGGCGACGACCTCAACCCGGAACTCAGCCCGGCGATCTCCGACTACGTGCGGGAACTCGACGCCGAACTGGCCGAGCTGGAGCCGTCCGGCGCGGTGGTGCGGACCGGCCGCACCTCGGACGTGCCGGGCGCGCTCACCGACGTCGGGGTCATCCTCAGCACCTCGCTGCGGGAGAGTTTCCACTGTGCGCTCGTCGAGGGCGCGGCCAGCGGCGCGGTGCCGGTGGTGCGGGACTGGCCGTTCTTCGCCGGCCGTCCGCACAGCGCCCGGAGCCTGTTCCCCAGCGACTGGGTGGTGGGCACGCCGCAGGAGGCCGCCGAGCGGATCCTGGCCCTCACCGCCACCGAGGAGGTCTGGCGGGAGGCGGGCCGGGCCGCGGCGTCGCACGTGCTGAGCACCTGGGACTGGTCGGTGACGCAGAAGGACTTCGACCGGCTGCTGCTGGAGCCGCCGGCCACCGCCGGCTGAACCGGCTTACGACGGAGATCGGCCGGCTCCCCCTGTGGGGGGCCGGCCGAACCGTTTGTGCCGGGGGTCAGCGCGTCGTGGCGGCGTACTCCCGCTCGTCCTCGGGGCGCCGGGACGACGGCGGACGCGTCCCGCCCGTCGACGCGCCCAGCAGCGAGGCGTACACCTCGTCGAGGATCCGGGCCTGCGCCTCCCACGTCCAGCCCTCCAGCAGGCCGGGCTTGTCGTAGGCGGCCCGGTAGCGCTCCGGGTCGTCGAGCACGGCCCGGACCGCGCGGACGTAGTCGGCCCGGTCCTCGGCGGTGAACACCTCACCCTGCCCGGTGGCCCGCGCGGTCTGCGCCATGGTCTTCACGTCACTGACCACGATCGGCAGCCGGGCGTGCGAGTACTCCAGGAACTTGGTGATCAGCGCCAGCTCGTGGTTGGGCTTGTGGTGGATCGGGATGACACCGGCGTCCGCGCCGGACAGGAACGGCACCACCTGCCAGTGCGCCACGTACGGCAGCAGGTGCACGCGGTCCGCGACGCCGAGTTCGGCGGCACGCTCCCGCAGCGCCTCGGAGAACTGGTTGTCGCCGTTCGGGTTCATGGTCACGAACGCGACGTGCACGCCGGGCAGCTCCGGCAGCGCCTCCACCATGATCTGGCAGCCCCGGCTCGGGTTCACCGCACCGGAGTAGACGAGCACCGGCGTACGGGCGTCCACGCCGCACAGGGCCCGCAGGTCCGGCACGTCGCCGTCGGCCTCGGCCGGCGGCGCCATCGGCGCGTTGAGCACCACGGCCGGCCGGTCGGACAGGCCGTGGGTCTCCTGGAGCAGGTCGGCGAGCGTGTCGGAGACGGTCACCACCGCGTCCGGGTAGGCGGCGTACTCGGCCGTGTAGGCGATCTGGGCCGGCAGCCAGCGCGGGTTGTCGGCCCGGCCGGTGATGCCGCCGACGAACTCGTGGGCGTCCCAGACCAGCTTGGTCCGCCGCCCGGCGGCCCGGGCCCGCAGGGTCGCGCGCGCGCCGATGCCGAGCATCCGGAAGTCGTTGGCGTGGATGATGTCCGGCTTGAGCTCGTCGAGCGTCTTGCGGAAGGCGATCTCGAAGTCCCACAGGCCCGGGTCCAGCCGGCGCCAGGACCGGTCGCCCATCAGCCCCTGCCAGAACCGCACGGGCAGGCGGCTGAACAGCGCCTCCGGATCGGCCTGCGACTTGCGCAGCCGGCGGGTCTCGCCGCTGCGGAACCGCACCCAGCGGGCGAGCGCGGTGGCGGCGGCGCGGGCCGGCAGCTGGGCCGCCCGGCCCACGGTGGCCGGCAGCCCGCCGCCCAGCGCCTGGGCCCGGACGCGGCGCTCGTACAGGTCGGCCTGCCAGGCCTTGATCTCCTGGACCCGGTAGGCGGCCTTGGTGGTGTTCGCGTACGCCAGCGGCCGGCGCAGCGACCGGCTGTACTCGCGGGGCAGCCGGTGCAGCGGCTTGGGCACGCGCAGCAGCCGCACCTCGGCGTCGCCGATGCGCCAGGTGTCGACGTCGGAGCGGGCGTTACGGATGCCGAGGAGGAAGACCTCCCAGCCGGCGTCGGCGGCCGACCGCGCCGCCTTCTGCACCCGGGAGTCGCCGTGGACGCCGTTGTCGACCAGCATCACCACCCGGCCCCGGGTCGGTCGGGCATCGCTGTGAGCGCCAGCTTGCATCGGGTGTTTCTCCTCGTTGACGGGGCGGGCGTGGGGTGGTGGGTGGGCGGTCACCGCAGGAACGCGTCGAAGACCTCGGCGGTGCGTCGCCCGTCGTGGTGGTCACGGACGTAACGTGCGCCCTCCGCGGCCAGGGCGACCGCGGCGGGCCTGTCGTCGAGCAGCGACTCGATGGTCTTGACGAGCGTGGCGGGCGTGGCGTTGGCGATCGGCGGCGCGACTCCCGCGGCCCGGTGCGGACCCTCGCTGAGGTACGCCACCACTACCTTGCCGGCAGCCATCCCCTCACAGGAGAAGGTGCCGTAGCTGCCCATCACCAGCTGGTCGACCACGATGTCGCACTCCTGCACCTGGCGACGCATCTCGTGGTGCGGTAGCCCTTCCACCAGGCGCAGTTCGATGATCCGTCGGTCGTGCAGCTCCCGCAACCGGGGCAGGAGCCGGTCGGTGCCCTTTGTCCACCGTTTCGACGGCGCGTGCAGCACCACCGGCCGGGCGCGTTCCAGCACCGGGCGGTCGCAGGCCCAGGCGTCCACGTCGACGATCAGCGGCGCCCAGGTGGCGAACGGCACGTCGTCCAGCAGGTCGGGGGTGGTCACGAAGAACGGCAGGCCGCTCTCCTCGGCGGTGCGCCGGTTCCGTTCGGTCACCGTGGTGAGCTGCCCGATCAGGTCCTCCGGCGCGTCCCGGAACGCGGACTCGGGGTGCCGTTCCAGGTGCGCGCCGGGGTGGCGGATCTCACTGCCGTGCGCCAGCAGCGCGACCTTGAGCCGGGCCCGGCGCAGCGCGGGCAGGTCCGCCGAGATGTCGTCGCCGTTGGCCCGGCCGAGCACCGGGCGGAACGCGTCCACGATCAGGTGGGTGTACCAGCCGAGCACCCGCTCGGCCTGCGCGGCCTGTACGTCGAGCCGGTGCTCGCCGGGGTAGTTCAGGTAGCGGTCGGCCGGGTAGCGGTAGGTGGCCGGCGGCTTGGCCATCACCAGTTCGACGCCGACGTCGGCGCGCGCGGTGGTGATCGCCACCGCCAGGGCGGAGAGCTGCCCGGCATAGTTCGCCGTGCCCAGCCCCAACCGGATCGGCCCGGCGCCGAGCGGACGCCACGGGCCGGGCGTGCCGGCCTCGATCGGCGCGACCGGCGGCTCCGGCGGCTCATCGCCGCCGCGCTGCCGGGCCCGTTCCACCGCCTTGGTGAAGGAGGGCAGCGAGCCGGGGGCGAAGAGATCGCCGATGCCGTGCCGGGCCAGGTGCTCGCGGACCGCCCGGCTGTCGGCCGCTACCACTGGTAGCCCGGCGGTGCGGAAGGTGTCCAGCAGGCCGAGGCCGGCGTCCGGGTCGAACCCGAACACCGCCACGTCCGCGGAGGCGAGGAACGCGGCCGTCACGGTGCGCGGACGCGGCACCACGTGGACCCGGCGCCGGGCCTTGCCGGCCCGGCTGATCAGGTCCTGTGCCGCCGCCCGCTCCGCCCCGTCACAGGCCAGCGCCAGGTGGACCTCGGGCAACCGGGCCAGGGCGCGCAGCACGCCGTCCAGCGCCCGGTCGCGTGTGATCCCGCCGGCGTGCACCAGCAGCGGCGTGCCGGCGGGAAGCTCACACAGTTCGCGTACCGAAGGGGTCTGCCAGGGCCGCGTGCCGGCGGCGGCCCGGCGGAGCGCGATGCGCCACCGCCGGGGGATCCGCCGCCGTACCGCCGAGACCGTCCGCCGCACCGGCGCCGGGCTCATCGCAGTGCCGGCTCCGCGTCGCTGCCGCTGGCCGCGACGGACACGACCTTGCCGTCGGCGGAGGACTCCAGCAGGGCGGCGGCGACCTGCACGGTACGCAGGCCCTGCCGCAGCGTGACGATGTCGCTCTGCTTGCCCTCCACCGCGTCCCGGAAGCGCTCGTGCTCGACCAGCAGCGGCTCCCGCTTCGGGATGGCGAAGCGGACCATGTCGCCCTCTGCCACACCGCGGAAGGCGCGCAGCGCCTCCCACTCGGTGTCGATGGCGGCGTTGGCGTAGAACGTCAGGTCGGCGGTGAGCGTGTCGGCCACGAAGCAGCCCTTGTCACCGGTGACCACAGTGGACCGCTCCTTGAGCGGGCTGAGCCAGTTCACCAGGTGGTTGACCATCGTGCCGTCGGCGAGCTGGCCGACCACGGCGACCATGTCCTCGTGCAGCCGGCCGCTGCGCGAGACGGTGCGGGCGGCGACCGAGCTGTACTGCTGGCCGGTCACCCAGGCGGTCAGGTCGATGTCGTGGGTGGCCAGGTCCATCACCACGCCGACGTCGGCGATCCGGTGCGGGAACGGGCCCTGGCGCCGGGTCACGACCTGGAACACCTCGCCCAGCTCACCGGCCTCCAGGCGGGTGCGCAGGCTCTGCAGCGCCGGGTTGTAGCGCTCGATGTGCCCGACGCCCGCGACCAGGCCGGCGTTCTCGAACGCCTCGACCAGCCGGGTGGCGGCCTCGACGGACTGGGCCAGCGGCTTCTCGATCAGCGCGCAGACGCCGTTGGCGGCCAGCTCCATGCCGATCGGCTCGTGCAGCGCCGTCGGGCAGGCCACCACGGCGTAGTCGACACCGAGGGCGAGCAGGTCGCTCAGCTCGGGTACGACCGGAGCGCGCAGCGTGCCGGTGACGTCGCCGGCCGGGTCGACCACGCCGACCAGCTCGACACCGTCCAGGTTGGACAGCACGCGGGCGTGGTTGCGGCCCATCGCGCCGAGGCCGATCAGGCCGGCCCGCAGCTTGCGACCTTCACCTTCACTCATCGGGCACCGCCGGCCAGGTTCGCGCCCTCGGCGATCCGCTCCAGGTCGGCCTGGCTCAGCGACGGGTGCACCGGCAGCGAGACCACCTCGGCGGCGGCCCGCTCGGTCTCCGGCAGGTCCCACGGGCCGGGCTTGCCGTCGGTGCCGAGGTACGGCTTGAGCCGGTGGATCGGGGTCGGGTAGTAGACCGCGTTGCCGATGCCCAGCTCGGTGAGGCGGGCCTGGGCGGCGTCGCGGTTGCCCCGCACCCGCACCGTGTACTGGTGGTAGACGTGCTTGGCGCCGTCGGCGACCGGCGGGGTGATCATGCCGGTGATCGCCGAGTCGAGGAACTTGGCGTTGGCGCGGCGCTGCTCGGTCCACTCGGCGAGCTGGGTGAGCTGCACCCGGCCGATGGCGGCGGCCACGTCCGTCATGCGCATGTTGGCGCCGACGATCTCGTTTGCGTACCGCTGCTCCATGCCCTGGTTGCGCAGCAGCCGCAGGGTACGGGCCAGCTCGGCGTCGGCGGTGCTGATCATGCCGCCCTCGAGGGAGTGCATGTTCTTCGTCGGGTAGAAGCTGAAGCAGCCGGCGGTGCCGAACGCGCCGACCGGGGTGCCGTTGAGCTCGGCGCCGTGCGCCTGGGCGGCGTCCTCGACCACTGCGAGGCCGTGCTGCTGCGCGATCGCCATGATCCGGTCCATCGCGGCCGGGTGGCCGTAGAGGTGCACCGGCATGATCGCGACGGTCTTCGGCGTGACCGCGGCGGCGACCGCCTCCGGGTCCACACAGAAGCTGCCCGGCTCGATGTCCACGAAGACCGGCTCGGCGCCGACCAGCCGGACCGCGTTGCCGCTGGCGGCGAACGAGAACGAGGGGACGATGATCTCGTCGCCCGGGCCGAAGCCGAGTGCCATCAGCGTGAGCTGGAGCGCGGAGGTGCCGGAGTTGACGGCGATGCAGTGCCGGCCGCCGACCAGGTCGCCGAACTCCTCCTCGAACGCCGCGACCTCGGGCCCCTGCACGACCCGGCCGCTCCGCAGCACCCGGACGGCCGCCTCGATCTCGGCTTCGCCGATGATCGGCCGTGCGGGGGGAATGAACTCTGGATGCGGCCCGGCCATGGGGCTTCCTCCTGTCGACGCGTGGTTCATGGGAGACATTTCGGGGGATGGTACCGCTCTGTCGGGGAAACCAGCCGTTCGCACTGATTGTCCGACTGGTTGTGACCTTCTGTTCATGATCGGCGACGGACCTCCGGGGGCGGCCCGGGGCTCACACTTCCACCTCGTCGCGCGCAGGCTCCACGCATGCTACCCGCAGGGCGGCGACGATCGCGGCCGCCATCCGGGGCACCTCGACCGGCTCCAGCGGGGCCCGGGAGATCGCCATCCGCCAGTAGACCGGACCGACGATCAGATCGACAGCGGCGCGCCGGTCGGTGGCCGGGGACAGCTCGCCGCGCTCGACCGCCCGGCCGATCAGGATCCGGCCCACCGCCTGCTGGTAGTCGTCCAGGGCGGCCTGCAACTTCTCCGCGATCTGCGGGTTGCGGGCGGCCTCGGCCAGCAGGTCCGGGATGATCTGCGCGGCCAGCCGGTGGCGCAACGCGCGCGCCATCACGTGCAGCAGGATCTCCAGGTCACCGAGGAGACTGCCGGTGTCCAGCAGCGGGATGTTCCGGCCCGCCACCGCCGAGACCATGTCCAGCACCAGATCGAGCTTGGAACGCCAGCGGCGGTAGATGGCGGTCTTGCTCACACCGGCGCGGCGGGCCACCGCCTCGATGGAGAGGCGACCGTAGCCGACCTCGGCCAACTCCTGCATCACCGCCGCGCGGATGGCGCTGGTGATCTCGCCACGCAGCACCGCCGCGCCGGCCGGGGCACGCCTCTTCTCGGTCGTCACGTGGAACAATGTAGCGCAACGACGGTACGGTTGCGTCCCGACGTTCGGTGGACTACCTTCCATGCAGCAGCGAGGCGGCTCCCGCCCGGCCACGCTGGATCTCTTTCACCGCACTGCTCCCCATCAGCACGAAAGATCGGAGCGCCTGAACATGGCCAACACCGCGGTGGCCGACCCCGAATCCGGACTGACCCGGGCCCAACTGGCCCAGCGGTACGGACTACGGGTGGCCGGGGAACGACCAGCCCTGGGCGAGTACGCCCGGCGGCTGTGGGCGTACCGGCACTTCATGACCGCGTACTCGCGGGCGAAGGTCGCCTCCTCGCTGAGCAACACCCAGCTCGGCCAGCTCTGGCAGGTGCTGACACCGCTCACCAACGCGGCCGTCTACTTCCTGATCTTCGGCGTGATCCTGGCCCAGCACCGGAACGTGCCGAACTTCATCGCGTACCTGTGCACGGGCATCTTCATCTTCATCTTCACCCAGACGGCGGCGACGAACGGCGTCAGCGCGATCACCGGCAACCTGGGCCTGATCCGGGCGCTGCAGTTCCCCCGGGCGGCGCTGCCGATCACGGTGACCCTGGTGCAGCTCCAGCAGCTGCTCATGTCGATGGTGGTGCTCGCCGTCATCGTGCTGATCACCGGCGAGCCGATCACCCTGCGCTGGGTGCTGATCGCGCCGATGCTGCTGCTCCAGACGATCTTCAACGTCGGGCTGAGCATGGTCATGGCCCGCCTCGGCTCCAAGGCCACCGACCTCAAGCAGATCATGCCGTTCGTGATGCGCACCTGGCTGTACGCCTCCGGCGTGCTCTACCCGGTGTCGCTCATCCGCCAGCACCTGCCGGGCTGGGCGGCGAACGTCCTGGAGTGGAACCCGCCGCTGGTCTTCATCGAGCTGGCCCGTTACGCGCTGCTCGACTCGCACCAGGCGAACCTGATCAGCTCGCCGCTGAAGCTGTGGGCGCTCGGCCTGTTCTGGGCGGTCGTGATGGGCGCCGGCGGATTCGTCTACTTCTGGCGCGGAGAGAAGGAGTACGGCCGTGGCTGAGCAGACCCTGCCGCTGAACGCCGGCCCGGTGACCGACTCGGGCCGCGTCCCCACTGTGGTGGTGGACGACGTGCACGTGATCTACCGGATCCACAAGGGCGCGAGCGGCGGCACCACCCCGGTCTCCGCGCTCAAGCGGATCGTCTCCCGCACCAAGGCGCCGAACATCCGCGAGGTGCACGCGGTCAAGGGCGTGAGCTTCACCGCGTACGAGGGTGAGGCGATCGGCCTGATCGGCAGCAACGGCTCCGGCAAGTCCACGCTGCTGCGGGCCATCGCCGGGCTGCTCCCGCCGGCCCGCGGCGCGGTCTACACGAAGGGCCAGCCGTCGCTGCTCGGCGTGAACGCCGCGCTGCTGAACGACCTGTCCGGCGAGCGCAACGTGGTGCTCGGCTGCCTGGCCATGGGCATGCCGCCGGAGGAGGTCAAGCGGATCGCCCCGGAGATCATCGAGTTCTCCGGGATCAACGAGCGCGGCGACTTCGCCTCGCTGCCGATGCGCACCTACTCCTCCGGCATGGGCGCGCGGCTGCGCTTCGCGATCTCCTCGGCGAAGAAGCACGACGTGCTGCTCATCGACGAGGCGCTGGCCACCGGCGACCGCAAGTTCCGGGTCCGCAGCGAGCAGCGGGTCCGCGAGCTGCGCGACAGCGCCGGCACGGTCTTCCTGGTCAGCCACTCGATCGGCTCGATCCGGGACACCTGCGAGCGGACCATCTGGCTGGAGAGCGGCGTCCTGAAGATGGACGGCCCCACCAAGGAGGTCTGCGACGCGTACGAGAACCAGAAGTAGCGCCCCGGAGCGCACCGCACCGGGTTCCGCCCGCGGCGGTGCGCTCCGGCGTCCGCGTTAAGGTTCTCGGATCCATCCCCTTTCACCCAGAGTGAGGTACGGCAATGACGCAGGACCACACCACCGCACCGGACGCCACGCCGGCGAGCCCGGCACCCTGGCGCCCCGCACGTACGGTGGCCGTGATCCTCGCCGGGGGGACCGGCACGCGCCTCGGGCTGGGCATCCCGAAGCAGCTCCTCAAGATCGCCGGTAAGCCGATCATCGAGCACACCCTGGCCGTCTTCGAGGCCGCGCCGGAGATCGACGAGATCATCGTGCTGATGGCCACCGGGCACGTCGACGACGCGCGGCGCATCGTCGCCGACGCCGGCTTCCGCAAGGTCACCAAGGTGATCGAGGGCGGCGAGACCCGCAACGACACCACCCGCATCGCGCTCGACGCGGTCGGCGAGGGCGACGTCAACATCCTCTTCCACGACGCGGTCCGCCCGCTGGTCAGCGCCCGGATCGTGCGCGAGTGCGTGAACGCGCTCTGGACCTACTCGGCCGTCGACGTGGCCATCCCGTCCGCCGACACGATCATCCAGGTCGACGCGGACGAGTGCATCACCGACATTCCGGTCCGCTCCCGGCTGCGCCGCGGCCAGACCCCGCAGGCGTTCCGCTCCGGCACGATCCGCGAGGCGTACCGCCGCGCCGAGGGCGACCCCGACTTCGCCGCCACCGACGACTGCGGGGTGGTGCTGCGCTACCTGCCCGGCACGCCGATCAAGGTGATCGACGGCTCGGACGAGAACATCAAGGTCACCCACCCGGTCGACGTGCACCTGGCCGACAAGCTGTTCCAGCTCGCCGCCGCCCAGGCGCCCCGGCTGACCGACCACCGCAGCTACGCCGAGGAGCTGACCGGCCGGACCATCGTGGTCTTCGGCGGCAGCTACGGCATCGGCCACGACCTGGCCGAGCTGGCCCGGGGCTACGGCGCCCAGGTCTTCCCGTTCAGCCGCTCCACCACCGGCACGCACGTCGAGCGCGCCGAGGACGTGGCCGCCGCGCTGAAGACCGCGTTCGAGGCGACCGGCCGGATCGACCACGTGGTGGTCACCGCCGGCATCCTGGAGAAGGGCGCACTGGCCGAGATGGATGAGGAGACGATGGACCGTCTCCTGCACGTCAACTTCGTCGGCCCGGTCACCATCGCGCGCCAGTCGCTGCCGTACCTGCAGCAGACAAAGGGCCAGCTGCTGCTCTACACGTCCAGCTCGTACACCCGGGGCCGGGCCCGCTACGCGCTCTACTCGGCCACCAAGGCCGCGCTGGTCAACCTGACCCAGGCGCTCGCCGACGAGTGGGCCGAGTTCGGCGTACGGGTCAACTGCGTCAACCCGGAGCGCACCGCCACCCCGATGCGGACGCGGGCGTTCGGCGAGGAGCCGGAGCACACCCTGCTCTCCTCCGAGGCGGTCGCGCAGGCGTCCCTGGACGTGCTGATCTCCGACCTGACCGGCCAGGTGGTCGACGTGCGCCGGGCCCCGGGCGAGCAGGCCGCCGCGGTACCGGCCCAGCCGGGCCCGGACCGGTCCGAGCTGTCCGCCGACGCCTGAATCCGACGGGACGTACCAGATGCGTGGTGACCTGGTCCGCAAGCTGCTCGCCCGGGTGCTGACCACCGGGCTGGCGGTGCTGGCCTTCCTCGTCGTGGCACTCACCGGGGCCACCGGCTGGGGCCTGGCCCTGGCCGTCGCGGCGCTCGCCGCGACCGCGTGGGAGCGCCGGGTCCGGCCGTCCGCCGACGGCCTCGCCGAGACGGTGCTCGTCGCCGCCGGCATCCTGGTCGGCTACGCCCGCCGTCTCGACGACGGTTTCGACCCGGTGCTGGCCGCCACCGCGCTGGTGCTGCTCGGGCTGGTGCTGCTGGTCGGGCCGCTGCGGCAGGCCGGCGCGCTGGAGCTCCGCGCGGCCAACCTCCCGGTCCGCACCTGGACACCTGTGGTCGCGGCCCGGCTCGGCGACGCGCTGCTGGTGCTGCTCGCCGTGGTGGCGCTCGCCGCCGTCCTGGCGCTGCCGGCCTGGACGGCGCTGGCCGCCGCACTGCTGGTGGGCGCCGGGTGCGGGGCGGTCGCGCTGGACCTCGCCCGGCGGCGGTTCCGGCCGCCCGCCGGCGGTGGCCCGGTCGGCCGGGCGCTGCGCCGCCACCAGCCCGAGTTCGTGCTGCACTTCTCCGCGCCGCCCGGCTCGGAATATCAGGTCACCATGTGGCTGCCGTACCTGGAACGGATCGGGCGCCCGTTCGTGGTGGTGCTGCGCGAGCCGGAGCTCCTGCCCGCGGTGGCCGCCGCCACCCGCGCCCCGGTGGTCCTCTGCCCCACGCTGAAGGCGCTGGACGAGGCGCTGGTGCCGAGCCTGCGCGTGGCGTTCTACGTCAACCACGGCGCGAAGAACGCCCACCTGATCCGGTTCAACCAGCTCACCCACGTGCAGCTGCACCACGGCGACAGCGACAAGGCCCCCAGCGCCAACCCGGTCTCGGCCATCTTCGACAAGATCTTCGTGGCCGGGCAGGCGGCTGTCGACAGGTACGCCCGCGCCGGCGTGGAGATCCCCGCCGACAAGTTCGTCGTGGTCGGCCGTCCCCAGGTCGAGGCGATCGAGGTACGCCGGGAGCCGGTCACCCCGTCGGCGCACCCCACTGTGCTCTACACCCCGACCTGGACCGGGCACCACGCCGACGCCAACTACTGCTCGCTGCCGGTGGCCGAGACGTTGATCCGCCGGCTGATCGACCGCGAGGTGGCGGTGATCCTGCGCGCCCACCCATACACCGGCAAGAACCCGGCCTCGGCCCGTCAGCTCGCCCGGCTCACCGAACTGCTCGCCGCCGACCGGGCGAAGACCGGCCGGCCGCACCTGTGGGGTGCCGCAGCGGCCCGCGAGCTGACGCTGACCGAGTGCGTCAACCGCGCCGACGCGCTGGTCTCCGACGTCTCCGGGGTCATCTCCGACTGGCTCTACTCCGGCAAGCCGTACGCGGTCACCGACACCGGCGCCGACGGCGAGCACTTCGTCGAGCGGTTCCCGCTCGCGGCGTCCGGCTACGTGCTGCGGCGGGACATGTCGAACGTGGACGAGGTGCTCACCGACCTGCTCGACGCCGACCCGAAGGCCGCGCAGCGCTGGGCCGCGCGGACGCGCTACCTGGGCGACTTCCCCGCCGACGCCTACGCCGAGGCGTTCCTCGCCGCCGCCCGCCGGGAGCTGGAACCCGACTGGGCGGTCCCGGCGCCGCGCGCCGTGGTGTAGGCCAGGTCAGAGGTACGGGTCGAGCAGGGCGAGCACCGCCGCCGGGTCCTCGACGTGCGCGTTGTGGCCCAGCCCCGGCAGCGTGGCAACCGGCACGCCCAGTTCCTTGAGCTGCGCGTCGGTCACCATCGGGTCCAGCTCGCCCCGGGCCAGCAGCACCGGCACGTCGGTGGCGGCCAGCAGCGCCGGCAGCCGGGGCTCCCCGACCGCGAACGCGGCCGGGTCCATGGCGAGCCGCCAGCGGCCGTCCTCCCGCCGCAGCCCCGCCTCCACCACGGGATGGTCCGGGGCGAACAGTCCGGCCAGCCCTGATACCCGCAGGTAGCGCCGGGCCGCCTCGTCGCGGGTGGCGAACCAGGTGACCGGCCGGGCGGCCAGCTCCGCCGACTTCGCCAGCTCGGCCGGGGACCAGACCGCCTTGATGCCGAGGCCCACCACCGCGTCGATCGGAAGACCCCGCTGCCGGGCGGCGAGCGCCAGCGCCACCACCCCGCCGAGCGAGTGCCCCAGCAGCACGAGCCGGTCGTCGGGGCCGAGCCGGACCGGGCCGAGCCCGTCGGCCACGCGTTGGGCCAGGGCCTCGAACGAGTAGCCGTGCAGCGGCGGCGACCAGCCGTGACCGGCCAGATCGCTGGCGAGCCAGCGGCCGGGCCAGCGGCGCTCCAGCAGCGGCGCCCAGGGCAGCCACACCTCACCGGTGGCGCCCATGCCGTGCAGGAGAACCAGATGCCGGTCACCCGTCGTATCGCCCATTGGCGCAGTCTGCCACCGCCCGCCCCGCCCCCGCGACACCGAACCCACCCCACCTCGGTCCCGCCCCGCCCTCACCCCCGCCCGTCGATCTGTGAGTGGGGGTTGTCAAGTGGTTCGGTGGTGGTTGGTGATGGTGCGGTAGAGCTGTCGGGCGATGTAGCGCTTGAGGCAGCGGGT
>NZ_JBEZMS010000031.1:0-64073 GCF_040652815.1 Micromonospora sp. NPDC048169 | reverse complement strand
GTGGCCTGCGCCCGGCACCTGGTCGCCGCCGGCCACCCGCCCGGCCGCGGCGAGCGCCGCCGACCCCTCGGGGGTACGCAGCACGGCGAGCTGGTCGAGATCCACGCGCCCATTCTCCCGGGCCGGTTCCGGCGCGACACGGAGGGCGACGCGTTGGCACTCTCCTTGACGGAGTGCTAGCCGAGGAATAACCTGCGATTAGCACTCTCACCCTGAGGGTGCCAACGCCCGAGCCTCGTGCCCGGGGGTTGAGCGCCAGGCGGACCGGCACCCGCGACGACGGCCCCGCCCGGTGGCATGTGGCAGATTGACGCTGGTCGGCATGCCGGCCGGCAACGACACCAAGTACCCGGGAGGGTATGCCCGTGACTACCGCGACCAAGGTTGCGATCAAGCCGCTCGAGGACCGCATCGTGGTCCAGGCGAACGAGGCCGAGACCACCACCGCCTCGGGCATCGTGATCCCCGACACCGCCAAGGAGAAGCCGCAGGAGGGCACCGTCCTCGCTGTCGGCCCGGGCCGGATCGACGACAAGGGCAACCGCGTGCCGATCGACGTGAAGGTCGGCGACACCGTCCTCTACTCGAAGTACGGCGGCACCGAGGTCAAGTACGCCGGCGAGGAGTACCTGGTGCTCTCCGCCCGCGACGTCCTCGCGGTCATCGAGAAGTAAGCAACCGATCAGTGTCGTTGCCCCGGTCCGGCTCGCCGGGCCGGGGCAACGTCGCTTCGAAGGGATACTGATGGCGAAGATCCTCAGCTTCTCGGACGATGCCCGGCACCTGCTCGAGCACGGTGTCAACGCCCTCGCGGACGCGGTGAAGGTCACCCTCGGCCCGCGCGGGCGCAACGTCGTCCTGGACAAGAAGTTCGGTGCGCCCACGATCACCAACGACGGTGTGACCATCGCCAAGGAGATCGAGCTCACCAACCCGTACGAGAACCTCGGCGCGCAGCTGGTCAAGGAGGTGGCGACCAAGACCAACGACGTCGCCGGCGACGGGACCACCACCGCCACCGTGCTGGCCCAGGCCATGGTCCGCGAGGGCCTGCGCAACGTGGCCGCCGGCACCAACCCGACCGGTCTGAAGCGGGGCATCGACGCGGCGGCCGCCAAGGTCTCCGAGGCGCTGCTCGGCAAGGCCGTCGAGGTCTCCAGCAAGGAGTCGATCGCGCACGTCGCCACCGTCTCCGCGCAGGACGCCGCGATCGGCGAGCTGATCGCCGAGGCGATGGAGAAGGTCGGCCGCGACGGCGTCATCACCGTCGAGGAGGGCTCCGCGCTCACCACCGAGCTGGAGGTGACCGAGGGTCTCCAGTTCGACAAGGGCTTCATCTCCCCGAACTTCGTCACCGACCTGGAGGCGCAGGAGGCGGTCCTGGAGGACCCGTACATCCTGATCACCACCCAGAAGATCTCGGCGATCGAGGAGCTGCTGCCGCTGCTGGAGAAGGTCCTCCAGAACAACAAGCCGCTGCTCATCGTCGCCGAGGACGTCGAGGGCCAGGCCCTGTCGACGCTCGTGGTCAACGCGCTGCGCAAGACCGTCAAGGTCTGCGCGGTCAAGGCCCCCGGCTTCGGTGACCGCCGCAAGGCGATGCTCCAGGACATGGCGATCCTGACCGGCGCCGAGCTGGTCGCCCCGGAGCTGGGCTACAAGCTCGACCAGGTCGGCCTGGAGGTGCTCGGCACCGCCCGGCGCGTCGTGGTCGACAAGGAGAACACCACAGTCGTCGACGGTGGCGGCCAGGCCGCCGAGGTCGCCGACCGGGTCGCGCAGATCCGCAAGGAGATCGAGGCCTCCGACTCCGAGTGGGACCGGGAGAAGCTGGCCGAGCGGCTGGCGAAGCTCTCCGGCGGCATCGCCGTGATCAAGGTCGGCGCGGCCACCGAGGTCGAGATGAAGGAGCGCAAGCACCGCATCGAGGACGCCATCGCCGCGACCAAGGCCGCGGTCGAGGAGGGCACGGTCCCGGGTGGCGGCGCCGCCCTGGCCCAGATCCTGCCGGCGCTCGACGACGACCTGGGCTTCACCGGTGACGAGAAAGTCGGCGTCTCGATCGTGCGCAAGTCGCTGGTCGAGCCGCTGCGCTGGATCGCCCAGAACGCCGGCCACGACGGCTACGTCGTGGTGCAGAAGGTCGTCGGCCAGGACTGGGGCCACGGCCTCGACGCCGCCACCGGCGAGTACGTCGACCTGGCCAAGTCCGGCATCATCGACCCGGTGAAGGTGACCCGCAACGCGGTCAGCAACGCCGCCTCGATCGCCGGCCTGCTGCTCACCACCGAGAGCCTCGTGGTGGAGAAGCCGGCCGAGCCGGAGCCGGCCGCCGGTGGGCACGGCCACTCGCACGGCCACGGCCACCAGCACGGCCCGGGCTTCTGACCCGAGCAGTACGCCCCGACGTCAGGGCACACCACCGACAGGTGGTGTGCCCTGACGCGTATGTCCTTACGGAACGCTGACGGAATTGGCAGCCGCACCGGCGGGTCGATCAGACTGGGTGCCGTGAGCACCCTCTCCCGCCGCCGGGCGGCGTCGGCCGGTGTCGTCGCCGCAGTGGTGGCACTCGGCGCCGCCGAACCCGTGGCGGTCCTGACCGGCCCCCGGTCCGCTCCGCTCGTCGCCGTCGGCGGACTCGTCGTCGACCTGGTGCCCGAGCCGCTCAAGCAGTTCGCCATCGACGTCTTCGGCACGTACGACAAGATCGCCCTGCTGGTCGGGACGGCACTGCTGCTCGCCGCGTTCGGGGCGCTGCTCGGCCTGGCGGCGGCCCGGCGGCTGGTGACCGGTCTGGCCGGCATCGCCGCGTTCGCCGTCCTCGGCGTCGCCGCCGCGCTGACCCGGGCCGGCGCGGACGCGTTCGACGCGCTGCCCTCCCTGGTCGGCGGCGGCCTGGGCGCGCTGACCCTCTGGGCGTTCGTGGCCGGTCCGCTGGGCGCCGAACCGGCGGATCGGAAGCGACCGGGACGCGACCGGTCCGACGCCGCGCGTCGCGACCGGGCCGGGACCGGACCGGCGGAACGCGACGGGGGCGATCCGGCGGAGGGCGACCGGGTGCCTGTACCTCGCGCCACGCCGCCGTCCGCGCCGCCTCCGGCGGTCGCCGCGCTCGCCCGCGAAGCGGGGACCCCGGGTGGCTGGGAGCCGGTGCGGCACGACGACGACGCGGAGTCGCGGCGGCGGTTCCTGCGCGGTGCCGGGCTGCTCACCGGCGCGGCTGTGGTGGCCGGGCTGGGCGGGCACTGGCTGGCCGGCCGGCGCGGCGTGTCGGCGGCCCGGCAGGCGGTGACGCTGCCCGCCCCTGCCACGCCCGCCCCGCCGGTGCCGGCCGGAGCCGACCTGTCGCTGCCCCGGCTCGCGCCGTACGTCACGCCGAACGGGGAGTTCTACCGGATCGACACGGCGCTCGTGGTGCCGCAGGTCGACCCGGTCACCTGGCGGCTGCGCATCCACGGGCGGGTGCGCAACCCGATCGAGCTGAGCTTCGACGACCTGCTGGCCCGCCCGATGGTGGAGCGGTACGTGACGCTCGCCTGCGTCTCCAACGAGGTGGGCGGCGACCTGATCGGCAACGCGCGCTGGCTCGGCGTACCGATCAGGGAACTGCTCGACGAGGCCGGCCCGGAGGACGGCGCGGACCAGGTGGTGGGCCGCTCGGTGGACGGCTGGACCTGCGGCACGCCCACCTCGGTGCTGCGCGACGGGCGGGACGCGCTGCTCGCGGTCGGCATGAACGGCGAGCCGCTGCCGATCCAGCACGGCTTCCCGGTGCGGATGGTGGTGCCCGGCCTCTACGGGTACGTCTCGGCCTGTAAGTGGGTGACCGAGCTGGAGCTGACCAGCTTCGCCGACTTCGACGCGTACTGGGTGCCGCGCGGCTGGTCCGCGCAGGGCCCGGTCAAGACGCAGTCCCGGATCGACACGCCCCGGCCCCGCAGCCGCCCGGCGGCCGGCCCGGTGACAGTTGCCGGTGTGGCGTGGGCGCAGCACCGCGGCATCGGCCGCGTCGAGGTACGCGTGGACGGCGGCCCCTGGCAGGAGGCGACGCTGGCGCCGGCGGTGTCTGCGGACACCTGGGTGCAGTGGTCCTGGCGGTGGAACGCGACGCCGGGGGAGCACACGCTCCAGGTGCGGGCGACGGACACGACGGGCGAGACCCAGACGGAGCAGCGCGCCCCGGTCGCCCCGGACGGCGCGACCGGCTGGCACACCGTCAAGGTCACCGTCACCTGACCACCACCGCCACCCCCGAAGGAGATCTTGGAAGGAAATGGCCCTCATAGGGGCCCGAATCTTCCAAGATCTACGGGTGTCTTGACGTGAGAGACGCGCTTGAGGCGGGCGGGCGGGCGAGACGACGCCGCGCCCCGGGGTCCGGGGCGCGGCGTCGGGGATCGTGATCCGGGTCAGGCGACCTTGCGCTGGTCCGGCACGGCGGTGTTGTGCGGCCGGCCGAGGCGAGCCTCCAGCCGGGGGATGTCCACCTTGGTCTGGCGGCGGTCGGCCAGGTCCTCCCAGCCGAGCGCGAGCAGCCGCAGCCGCTCCGACTCGCTGAACCCGCCCCAGACGCCGTACGGCTCGCGGACGGAGAGCGCGTGGGCGGCGCACTCGGCGCGTACCGGGCAGGCGCGGCAGACGGACTTCGCGCCCATCTCGCGGCGCATCCGGGAGGAGCCGCGCTCGCCGTCCGGGTGGAAGAACTGCGCGCTGTCGCGGCCACGGCAGGCCCCGAGCCGCTGCCAGTCCCAGAGCTCGTCGATCGGTCCAGGCAGCCTACGTACGTTCGACATCAGCACCCCTCCTCCCGCGCGGCACCGCGGAGAATGTTCGTGGCCAGCTACCGGGCGGCGGTCCGCGCGGGATGCCGGTTCCGGATGAACCCCTCGGTACCCGAGCGGTCCGCGCCTCACACATCTGTGATCGAAAAGCTCGGACAGTCGGCGTCATATGCCCCATCTGTCGGAAAAGTTCGGATGATTGCCCGGAACCCCCTCCCGAGCCCACCTCCGCATGGTCTGCTCTGAGTCGGAGAGGAGACCACTGTGCGTAGTGTTCTTGTGTGCGTTCGGACACCATTGGCGGCCCAGCATCTGACCTCCGCGGCGGCGCGGCTCGGGCTGTCCGGCGTCGTCCGGACGGCCGTCTCCGACCCGGAGGTGATGTTGCGGCTCGCCGAGCGTCCGGTGGACGTGGTGCTCGCCGACACCGCGCTGACCCGCCCGGACAGCGCCGGCTTCGTCAGGCGGGTGCTCGCTCGCGCCCCGCAGGCGGCGGTGCTGCTGCTCGGCGCCGAGGAGTCGGAGGCGGCGGCGGCCACCATCAGCGCCGGAGCACGGGGTCTGATCCAGAACGCCGACCACGACCTGACCAGCGCGGTGGCAAAGGCGCTGCTGCTGCTCTCCGCCCCCGGCCGGAGCAACAGGCACCGGGTGGCGGACACCGCCCGGGACGCGGCGGCGGTGGGTGGCCCGACCCGGTCGGCGGCGCCGGGGCGTACCCCGGGTGGGCCCGGCTGGCCGGCGACGGCGCCGGTGGACGCGGCGGGCCTGCCCACCGTGGTGCCCGTGCAACGGGGTGAGGACCCGGACGACCCCGCGGCGGCCGACGGCGCGGACGCGTCCCGGCCGGGTGCGGCCCAGCGACCGGCGCGGACGCCGCGCAGCGCGATCGGGCTCACCGAGCGGGAGCTTCAGGTGCTGCTCGGCATGGCCGAGGGCAAGAGCAACGCGGAGATCGGGCGGGAGCTGTTCGTCTCCGAGGACACGGTCAAGACGCACGCCCGGCGGCTGTTCCGCAAGCTCGGCGCGCGCGACCGGGCGCACGCCGTGGCCGCCGGCTTCCGGGCCGGCCTGGTGGCCTGACCGCCCGGACGGCGGCGCTCAGCCCTCGGTGGACTCGTCGGAGCCCTCGGTGAGCGTGTCGTGCACGCCGTCGGCGTAGCCACGGGCGTAGTCCCAGCTCACGTAGTGATCCGGATCCGGGTCGTAGGCCGGCTCGTGCACCCGGGGACGCCCCGAGTTGAGCAGGTGGCGCAGGTTGCCGCGGAGCAGGTCCCAGTCGAAGTAGTGCGGCTCGCGGCAGTCCTCGCACTCGATCACCAGGCCGCGCACGCCGATCGGCTGGAGCAACGCCTGGTAGATCTCCAGATCGGCGAGATCCTCCAGCACGTCCTGGCGCTCGACCTCGGTCAGCGGGTCGAGCGCGTCGTCGTCGCCGGGATCGTGCAGGCCGGCAGCCGGATCGGCCGGGTCGCCGTTGAACGGGTCGATGGGCTCGTCGTGCACCCCCTCACCGTAGACCCCGAGCCGCCGGAAAGCCCGCCCCAGCCCGTGCTGTGGCCCGGCCTACCCTGGGGCCCGCCGCTGCCCGGGCCGGGACGGGTAGGTGGGTACGATGAGGCGACGCGCCGTCACCAGGCGCCTGCCGGTGCCCCCGCGCGCCGCCTCGCTGCAGCCCGTTCGACCAGCTCAGGGGAGCAATCGTGGAGAATTCGCCCAGCACCGAGATCCCGGCCGGCACCGACGGCGGGGAGCTGGGTGGCCATCTGCCCGAGCTGCCGGCCGGTTCGGCCCGGGTGGTGCCGCTCGGGCTGACCTTCGACGACGTGCTGCTCCAGCCGGGCGAGTCGGACGTCGTGCCCAGCCGCGTCAACACCCGCACCCGCCTCACCCGCAACATCGAGCTGACCGTGCCGCTGCTGTCCAGCGCGATGGACACGGTCACCGAGGCGCGGATGGCCATCGCCATGGCCCGCCAGGGCGGCATCGGCGTGCTGCACCGCAACCTCTCGGTCGACGACCAGGCGCTCCAGGTCGACCTGGTGAAGCGTTCCGAGTCCGGCATGATCACCAACCCGGTGACCGCCAGCCCGGACGACACGCTGCGCGAGGTCGACGCGCTCTGCGGGCGCTACCGCATCTCCGGCGTCCCGGTGGTGGACGGGGAGGGCCAGCTCGTCGGCATCGTCACCAACCGCGACATGCGGTTCGTCTCCGACCCGGCCACGCCGGTGCGCGAGATCATGACCCGTACGCCGCTGATCACCGCCCCGGTCGGCGTGAGCAAGGACGACGCGCTCGGCCTGCTGCGCCAGCACAAGATCGAGAAGCTGCCGATCGTGGACGCGGGCGGCAAGCTGCGCGGCCTGATCACGGTGAAGGACTTCACCAAGAGCGAGCAGTACCCGAACGCCACCAAGGACGACGCGGGCCGGCTGCGGGTCGCCGCCGCGGTCGGCGTGGGCGAGGACGGCTACAAGCGGGCCCGCGCGCTCGTCGACGCCGGCGTGGACGTCGTCATCGTGGACACCGCGCACGGCCACCAGCGGGCCGTGCTGGAGATGGTGGCCCGGCTCAAGCGGGACGTGAGCATCGACATCGTGGGCGGCAACATCGCCACGTACGCGGGCGCGAAGGCGCTCGTCGAGGCCGGCGCCGACGGTGTGAAGGTGGGCGTCGGCCCGGGCGCCATCTGCACCACCCGGATCGTGGCCGGTGTGGGCGTACCGCAGATCACCGCGATCATGGAGGCGGCCCGCGCCGCCCGCCCGGCCGGCGTGCCGGTGATCGGCGACGGCGGCATCCAATACTCCGGCGACATCGCCAAGGCGCTCGTCGCGGGCGCGGACACGGTGATGCTCGGCAGCCTGCTCGCGGGCTGCGAGGAGAGCCCCGGCGAGCTGATCTTCATCAACGGCAAGCAGTACAAGGCGTACCGGGGGATGGGCTCGCTCGGCGCGATGCAGTCGCGCGGCCAGGCCAAGTCCTACTCCAAGGACCGCTACTTCCAGCAGGACGTGCTCGCCGAGGACAAGCTGGTCCCGGAGGGCGTCGAGGGCCAGGTGCCCTACCGGGGGCCGCTGTCCGCCGTCGCCCACCAGCTCACCGGCGGGCTGCGCGCCGCGATGGGCTACGTCGGCGCGGAGAGCATCCCGGAGCTGCACCGGCGTGGCCAGCTCATCCGGATCACCGCGGCCGGGCTCAAGGAGAGCCACCCGCACGACATCCAGATGACCGTCGAGGCGCCCAACTACCACTCCCGCTGACCCACCACCCCCAAACCACCTGGAGTCCCCCATGCGTGACGTGGTCGAGATCGGGCTGGGCAAGACCGCGCAGCGCGGTTACCACCTGGACGACATCGCCATCGTGCCGAGCCGCCGCACCCGGGACGTCGACGACGTCTCCACCGGGTGGCAGCTCGACGCGTACCAGTTCGGCATCCCGTGCGTCGCGCACCCCTCGGACGCGACCATGAGCCCCGCCTCGGCGGTCCGGCTCGGCCAGCTCGGCGGCCTCGGCGTCCTGAACGTCGAGGGCCTCTGGACCCGGTACGAGAACCCGGCGAAGATCCTGGAGGAGCTGGCCGGTCTCGGCGAGGACGCGCGGGCGACCAAGCGCCTCCAGGAGGTCTACGCCGAGCCGATCCGCCCCGACCTGATCGCCGAGCGGGTGCGTGAGCTGCGTGAGGGCGGCAGCACGGTGGCGGTGCGGGTCTCCCCGCAGCACACCCTGGCGCTGGCCCCGGTGATCCTCGACGCCGGGGTGGACATCCTGGTCATCCAGGGCACGCTCGTCTCGGCCGAGCACGTCTCCACCACCGACGAGCCGCTGAACCTCAAGGAGTTCATCGCCGACCTGGACCTGCCGGTCGTCGTCGGCGGCTGCACCGACTACAAGACCGCGCTGCACCTGATGCGTACCGGCGCGGCCGGCGTGATCGTGGGCATCGGCGGCGACGACTGGTCGACCACCGAGTCGGTGCTCGGCATCCGGGTACCGATGGCCACCGCCATCGCCGACGCCGCGGCGGCCCGCCGCGACTACCTGGACGAGACCGGCGGCCGGTACGTGCACCTGATTGCCGACGGCGACATGCAGACGTCCGGCGACATCGCCAAGGCGCTCGGCTGCGGCGCGGACGCGGTGATGCTCGGCGAGCCGCTGTCGCTCTGCGAGGAGGCCCCGGCCGGCGGTGCCTGGTGGCACTCCGCGGCCAGCCACCCGTCGCTGCCCCGTGGCGCGTTCGAGGTGGCCGGCGAGCCGCTCGGCTCGATGGAGAAGCTGCTGTTCGGCCCGGCCGACGAGCCGGACGGCCAGCTCAACCTCTTCGGCGGCCTGCGCCGCGCGATGGCCAAGTGCGGCTACCGCGACCTGAAGGAGTTCCAGAAGGTCGGGCTGGTCCTCGACCGCTGAGCACCACCGATCACCACTGAGCACCGCGCGGCGGCGCGGGCGGCGGCGCGGACGTGTTCCGGCCCTGCCCGCGCCGTCGCGCGTCTAGGCTCGCCGGGTGAGACGCGGGCGGGTCTGGGCGGCGGGGCTGGCGGCGGCGCTCGCGCTGAGCGGGTGCACCGGGGGCGGCGACGAGGGCGGGTTCCGGCCGGGCGCGGCGGACGCCGGTGACCCGTACGTGCCGGGGGCCGGCAACGGCGGCTACGACGTCGGCCACTACGCGCTGGACGTGCGCTACGACCCGGCAAGCGACAAGCTCACCGGCACCGCCACGCTGACCGTCACCGCCACCCGGGCGCTGTCCCGGTTCCAGCTCGACCTGGCCGGGCTCGGCGTCGAGCGGGTGCGGGTGGACGGGGAGGCGGCGAAGCACCGCCACGACGGCGCCGAGCTGATCGTGACTCCGCCGCGCGGGCTGCCGTCGGGCAAGCGGTTCACCGTCGAGGCGACGTACGGCGGGGTGCCGCAGCCGCTGCCGAACGCCGAACTCGGTGACGGCGGCTTCCACGCCACACCGGACGGCGCGATAGCGCTCGGCCAGCCGGAGTCGGCGAGCACCTGGTACCCGGTGAACGACCACCCGTCGGACAAGGCCACCTACGACCTCGCGGTCACCGTGCCGGACGGCCTCGCCGCGCTGTCCAACGGCGTGCCGGCGGGCCGGACGTCCAGCGGCGGCTGGACCACCTGGCGCTGGTCGGAGCGCGCGCCGATGGCCAGCTACCTGAGCACGCTGGTGATCGGCGACTACCGCGTCAGCAGCGGCACGCACGCCGGCAAGCCGATTGTCACCGCCGTCGCCGCGAGCCTGCCCGCCGACGGCCCGGCCGCCGCGTCGGTGGCCCGCACCGGCGAGGTCGCCGACTTCCTGGCCGAGCGCTTCGGGCCGTACCCGTTCGAGGCGTACGGCGGTGTGGTGGTCGCCGACGAACGCATCAGGTACGCGCTGGAGACGCAGAGCCGGCCGGTCTACGGGCCGGCGTTCTTCCGCGACGGCCTGCCGAACACCGAGGTGGTCGCGCACGAGCTGGCGCACCAGTGGTTCGGCGACAGCGTCTCGGTGGCCCGGTGGAGCGACATCTGGCTCAACGAGGGCTTCGCCACGTACGCCGAATGGCTCTGGGATGAGCACGACGGCGGGCGGACCGTGGCGCAGACGGTGACCGAGCGCTACGCGGCCACCGACTGGTCCAAGCCCACAGTCGACCCGGGCCGGGCCGGGATGTTCGGCGACGCGGTCTACCAGCGCGGTGCGCTCGCCGTGCACGCGCTGCGCCGCGCGGTGGGCGACGAGACGTTCTACCGGGTGCTGCGCGGCTGGCTGGCGCAGCACCGCGACGGCAACGTCACCACCGCCGACTTCGTCGGGTACGCCGAACGCACGTCCGGGCGGCCGTTGCGGGCGCTGCTCGACGCCTGGCTGGTCGGTGGCACGCCGCCGGGACTGCCGTGACGAACGCGTGACCGCCGCTGGGTAGGCTGCCGCGGTCGGAGCGGCCCGTGGGCGGGGGCCGCCGAACGGGCCCCCGGGAGGGATCGAGGCGATGACGCGGCGCGGCGCACGACGACGGCTCGGGTTGCTGGTCTGCGGCACGGTGCTGGTGGCCGGCTGCGGTTCGGCCGAGCCGGACCCGGGTCCCGCGACCCCGGCCGGCCCCGCGCCGGCGACCTCGCGCAGCTTCGCGCCGGGCGGGGCCGGCGCCGGCGATCCGTACTTCCCGAGCTACGGCAACGGCGGGTACGACGTCGCGCACTACACGGTTAAGGTGCGTTACGACCCGGAGACGGACAAGCTGAGCGGCACCACCACGCTTCGGGCCACCGCGACCGCCGACCTGTCCGCGTTCAACCTGGACCTGGCCGGGCTGACCGTCCGGTCGGTGACAGTGGACGGCGCCGCCGCCCGGCACAGCCGTACCGCCGACGAGCTGGTGGTCACCCCGGCCGTCGGGCTGACCTCCGGCAACGGGTTCACCGCCGAGATCCGGTACGACGGGCGGCCGGAGGCGCTGCGCACCGAGTCGCTGGGCGAGGGCGGCTGGCTGCACACCGCCGACGGGGCGATCGCGCTCGGGCAGCCGGAGTCGGCGAGCACCTGGTTCCCGGTCAACGACCACCCGTCGGACAAGGCCACCTACGACATGGAGATCACCGTCCCGAAGGGACTGACGGCGATCTCCAACGGCGTGCCGAAGGGGAGGACGACAAGCGGCGACTGGACCACCTGGAAGTGGTCGGAGACCGCGCCGACGGCCAGTTACCTGACCATGGTGGCGATCGGGAAGTTCCGGATCACCACCGCGCGGCACAAGGGACGGCCGGTCTACAGCGCGGTCACCACCCAGGTGGCGCAGGGCGCGCCGGACCGGTCCATCGCGCGCACCGTCGAGGTCGCCGACTACCTGGAGAGCGTCTTCGGGCCGTACCCGTTCGAGGCGTACGGCGGCGTGGTGATCGCCGACGAGCGCATCCGGTACGCGCTGGAGACGCAGAGCCGGCCGGTCTACTCGGCGAGCTTCTTCCAGCGGGGCGACAACACCGGCGTGGTCGCGCACGAGCTGGCCCACCAGTGGTACGGCAACAGCGTGTCGATCCAACGCTGGCAGGACATCTGGCTCAACGAGGGGCTGGCCACGTACGCCGAGTGGCTGTGGGCCGAGCACGTCGGCTCGACCACCGTGCAGCGCACGTTCGAGCAGAAGTACGCGAACGCCGGCGGGCCGGTGTGGCGTACGCCGCCGGGCAAGCCGGGAGTGGCCGGCCTGTTCAGCAGCTCGGTCTACGACCGGGGCGGGATGACAGTGCACGCGCTGCGGGTGGCGGTGGGCGACGTCGCTTTCTTCGCCGTCCTGCGCACCTGGGCGGCGGAGCGGAAGAACGGCAACGCCACCACCGCCGACTTCGTGGCGCTGGCCGAGCGGATCTCCGGCAAGAAGCTGGCCAAGGTCTTCGACCCGTGGCTGTACGGCACCGAGCGTCCGCCCGCCCCGAAGCCGCTGTAGGGCGTCAGTTCCGCACGCGCAGCGACGGGTGGGCGGCCAGGAACGCGTCGGCCCGCCCGCCGCGCAGCGCGGTGAGGAAGTCGCGGCCGAGCGGCCTGAGCTGCTCACCCCGGTACGCGCCGCCGCTGCCCACCCCGGCGCCGGGCAGCACGACGAGCGTGAGCCGGTCCGCCGGCAGGCCACCCAGGGCGTACGCGAAGTCGATCAGTTTCCGGCCGCCCCCGGCGTACACCAGGGTCCTGCCCAGCGCGGCCACCACCTGCTCGACCCGCTGCGGATCGCGGGCCGTGCCCTGGTCGAGGATCTTGCGGGCCAGCGCCCGGAGCAGTTGCTGCTGGTGCCGCTGGCGGGTGTAGTCGCCGCCCGCGGTGTAGCGCTGCCGCGCGTAGTCGAGCGCCTGCCAGCCGGTCAGGTGCCGGGTGCCCTTCTCGTAGACCATCTGCGGCCCGGTGTAGCCGCCGCCGCTCAGGGTCCGCATGGTGCCGTCCGGGCGGCGGTGCCGGGACTCGACCCGCTGGTCGACGTAGAGGTCCACGCCGCCGAGCGTGTCCACCAGCTTGTCGAAGCCGCCGAACGTGATCACCGCGCCGGCGTCGATGCGCAGGCCGGTGTAGCGGGAGACGGTGGTGCGCAGCAGCTCGTACCCCTGGGCGGTGCTGGGGTTGCCCTTGTCGCCCGGCACCCGGCTGCCGTAGCTCATCGCGTGGGTGAGCTTGGTCCGGCCGCCCGGGTAGCGGGCCTTCGGGTAGGCGGGGATGTCCACCACCAGGTCCCGGGGGAGCGAGAACAGGTACGCCCGGTCCAGCCCGGCCGGTACGTGCAGCAGCAGCACGGCGTCGGCGTGCGGTTCCCAGCCGGGGATGCTGACCCGGGTGTCGACGCCGACGAGCAGCAGGTTGAGCGGGCCCTTCAGGTCGGCGCCGGGCGGCGGCGTCGGGCTGGCGGTCGTCGGGACGGGCGTGGGTGAGGCCGGGGTCGGGGGTGGGGTGGTCGGGCCGGCGACCGGTGCGGCGGGACGGTTCGCGACGAGCCGGGTGGTCACCACCGCCCCGGTGGCCACCAGCAGCGCCGCCACCAGTACGGCCAGGCCCAGCAGGCGTCGTCTCGTCACGTTCGTTCCTCCCCGTGGATTCGACGCGCCAGGTGGGCCCACGGGTTGCAACGGCGGGAATCCCGGCGATCGAGCGCTCTGCATGATGTGCGAAAAAGCCTCGTTGGCGCTATAGCTACCGGTCGGTAATGATGCGTCCATGCGCTACGACGTGGTCGTCATCGGTTCCGGGTTCGGCGGCAGCGTCACCGCGCTGCGGCTGGCCGAGAAGGGTTACTCGGTAGGGGTCCTGGAGGCCGGGCGGCGTTTCGCCGACGACGAGTTCCCCCGTACCTCCTGGCGGGCGCGGCGGTTCCTCTGGGCGCCCCGGCTCGGCTGCTTCGGGCTCCAGCGGATCACGCTGCTGCGCTCGGCCGACCGCAAGGCCGGGGGCGGCGTGCTGGTGCTCTCCGGCGCCGGGGTCGGCGGTGGGTCACTCGTCTACGCGAACACGCTCTACGAGCCGCTGGACGCGTTCTACACCGACCCGCAGTGGCGGGACATCACCGACTGGCGCGACGAGCTGGCCCGCCACTACGACCAGGCGAAGCGGATGCTCGGCGTCACCACTTACCCGATCGACACCCGCGCGGACCAGGCCGTCCGCGCGGTGGCCGAGCGGATGGGGGTGGCGCACACCTACCACCCGACGCCGGTCGGCGTGCACATCGGGCGTCCCGGCGAGCGGGTGGCCGACCCGTACTTCGGCGGGGCCGGGCCGGAGCGCACCGGCTGCAACCACTGCGGGTCGTGCATGACCGGCTGCCGGCACGGCGCCAAGAACACGCTGGTGAAGAACTACCTCTGGCTGGCCGAACGGCTCGGCGTGCGGGTGCACCCGCTGACCACCGTGACCGCCGTCCGCCCGGACCCGGCCGGCGGCTACGCGGTGCACACCGAGCGCACCGGCGCGTGGCTGCGCAAGCGGCGCGAGGTGATCCACGCCGACCAGGTGGTCTTCGCGGCCGGCGCGCTCGGCACCCAGCGGCTGCTGCACGAGATGAAGGCGACCGGCGCGCTGCCGGCGCTCTCGCCCCGGCTGGGCGAGCTGACCCGGACCAACTCCGAGGCCATCCTCGGCGCCTCGGTGGCGCCCGGCTCGGCCCGCCGGCGCGGCCTCGACTTCACCGAGGGCGTGGCGATCACCAGCTCGTTCCACCCCGACCCGCAGACCCACATCGAGCCGGTCCGCTACGGCAAGGGCTCCAACGCGATGGGCCTGCTCCAGTCGCTGCTCGTCGACGGCGGTCCCCACCGGGTCCGGCGCTGGCTGGGCAGCATCGTCCGGCAGCCCGTGCTGGCGGCACGGATGCTGTCGGTACGCCGCTGGTCCGAGCGCACCGTCATCGCGCTCGTCATGCAGTCGGTCGACAACTCGCTGACCACCCGCTACCGCAGGGGCCGGCTGGTCTCCGGCCCCGGCCACGGCGAGCCCAACCCGACCTGGATCCCGGCCGGCAACACGGCGGCCCGGCTGCTCGCCGAGGAGATCGGCGGCACCCCCGGCGGTGCGGTCACCGAGCCGTTCAACATCCCGGTGACCGCGCACATCCTCGGCGGCGCGGTGATCGGCGCCACCCCGGACGAGGGGGTCGTCGACCCGTGGCACCGGGTGTACGGCCACCCGGGGCTGCACGTGGTGGACGGCGCGGCGGTCTCGGCGAACCTGGGCGTCAACCCGTCGCTGACGATCACCGCGCAGGCCGAGCGGGCCATGTCGTACTGGCCCAACAAGGGCGAGGCGGACCCGCGCCCGGCGCCCGGGTCGGCGTACACCCGGGTGGCACCGGTCGCGCCGCGGCGCCCCGCCGTCCCCGACCACGCCCCCGCCGCCCTGCGGTGAAAGGAAGGGCCCCTTCTTAACGCCTCCGGTAGAGGAAGGGCCCCCTGTTAACACATGCATCCCGCCACATCGCCGGGGCGCGTCCGGCGGTCCCGTGACTGTCGGTAGGCTTTGCGCACATGAGCACGCCTCGCCCCGTCCTCGTGGTGGACTTCGGAGCCCAGTACGCCCAGCTCATCGCGCGCCGTGTCCGCGAGGCGAAGGTCTACTCGGAGATCGTCCCGCATTCCATGCCGGTGTCCGAGATGCTGGCGAAGAACCCGGCCGCGATCATCCTGTCCGGCGGCCCGGCCAGCGTCTACGCTCCGGACGCGCCGCAGATCGACGCCGGGATGTTCGACGCCGGGGTTCCGGTCTTCGGCATCTGCTACGGCTTCCAGGCCATGGCCCAGGCGCTCGGCGGCACCGTCGCGCGCACCGGCAACCGCGAGTACGGCGGCACCCCGCTGCGCCCGCGCCTGACCGAGCCCGGCGTGCTGCTGCGTGACCTGCCCGCCGACCTGCCGGTCTGGATGAGCCACGGCGACTGCGTCACCGAGGCCCCGGAGGGCTTCACCGTCACCGCCGAGTCGGCGGGCGCGCCGGTCGCCGCGTTCGAGGACGTGGCCGGCCGCCGGGCCGGCGTGCAGTTCCACCCCGAGGTCGGGCACACCGCGCACGGCCAGGAGATGCTCACCCGCTTCCTGTACGACATCGCCGGCATCGAACCGACGTGGACGCCGTCGAACATCATCGACGAGCAGGTCGCCCGGATCCGCGAGCAGATCGGCGACAAGGAGGTCATCTGCGGTCTCTCCGGCGGCGTCGACTCGGCGGTCGCCGCCGCGCTCGTGCACCGCGCCGTGGGCGACCAGCTCACCTGCGTGTTCGTGGACCACGGCCTGCTGCGCGCCGGTGAGGCCGAGCAGGTCGAGAAGGACTACGTCGCCGCCACCGGCATCAAGCTCAAGGTGGTCGACGCCCGGGAAAGGTTCCTCGGCGCGCTCGCCGGGGTCACCGACCCGGAGCAGAAGCGCAAGATCATCGGTCGGGAGTTCATCCGGGTCTTCGAGGCCGCCGCCCGGGAGATCGCCGCGCACGGCGACGTGGAATACCTGGTGCAGGGCACGCTCTACCCGGACGTGGTGGAGTCCGGCGGCGGCACCGGCACCGCCAACATCAAGAGCCACCACAACGTCGGCGGCCTGCCCGAGGACCTGAAGTTCTCGCTGGTCGAGCCGCTGCGCACGCTGTTCAAGGACGAGGTCCGCACGATCGGCCTGGAGCTGGGACTGCCCGAGGCGATGGTGTGGCGGCACCCGTTCCCGGGCCCGGGCCTGGCCATCCGGATCATCGGCGCGGTCGACGAGGAGCGTCTCGCCGTGCTCCGCAAGGCCGACCTGATCGCCCGGCAGGAGCTGACCTCGGCCGGCCTGGACCGGGGCGTCTGGCAGTTCCCGGTGGTGCTGCTGGCCGACGTGCGCAGCGTCGGGGTGCAGGGCGACGGGCGCACCTACGGTCACCCGGTGGTGCTGCGCCCGGTCTCCAGCGAGGACGCGATGACCGCCGACTGGTCGCGGCTGCCCTACGACGTGGTGGCCCGGATCTCCACCCGGATCACAAACGAGGTCGCCGAGGTCAACCGCGTGGTCCTGGACGTGACGAGCAAGCCGCCGGGCACCATCGAGTGGGAGTGACGGGGCTCAGGCCGCCGGCGGTGTCTGCGGTCCGGCGTCCGGCCGCGCCTGCGGTCCGGCCTCGGGCCGTGGCACCTGCGGCGTAGTCGGCGCCTGCGTAGTCGGCGGGACCGGCGGCCAGCCCGGCGCGGTGCCCGGCGGGTGCGGCCAGGCGGGGGCGCCGGCCGGCTCCTCGGGCATCAGGAACCACATGATCGGGTACGCGAGCGCGGCGAGCCCGCCGGTGAGCACCGTGGCGGCTGCGAAGATCACCCGGATCAGCGTGGGGTCGGCGGCGAAGTAGCGGCCGAGGCCGCTCGCCACCCCGGCGATCATGCGGTCGCTGACCGGTCGGCGGAGCTGCTTGTACGGGGCCTGGGAGGGGTTCGGGAAGGTCATGTGTCAACGGTCCCGCGCGCTGTGGCGGGCGACCTCGGTGACCGCCCGGACGCTTACCCTGAACCGTCCCTGAGACGCCAGCCGAGAGTCAGGAATCTGACTCTTTTCGATCCCGGTAACCCGCTCCGGGGAGAATTTGCTCCCGTGACCACCTCGCTGGAGCCGCTCCGCAGGATCGCGGCATACGCAGTTTGTGCTGATTCAAACGGCCGAGTGTTGCTGGTCCGCGCATCGGAGCGCTCCGGCACCCCCGGCACCTGGTCGCTCCCCGGAGGCGCGGTCGACCACGGTGAGGACCCCAAACACACAGTCGTACGGGAGACCGCTGCCGAGACCGGGCTCTCGGTGGCTGTGGCCGGTCTCCAGGACGTGCTCGCCGACATGCGGGCGCTGCCCGAGCGGCACATCACGATCCACACCGACCGGCTGCTCTACACCGTCTCGGTACGCGGCGGGACGCTCACCGAGCGGGTCGACCGCCCGACCGACCTGGCCCGCTGGTTCACCCTCGACGAGGCCCGGGAGCTGCCCCTGCGGTCGTTCACCGCACGTGCCCTGGGCCTGCCCACCTCCACCGACGACATCGTGCCGGAGGAGGTGCCCGAGTTCCCCTCCTTCTACGCCGTACCCGGCCCGGACGGGTTGCACCGGGCGCAGCGCTTCGCCGCGTACGCGGTGGTGACCGACCCGGAGGAGCGCGTGCTGCTGACCCGGGTCTCCGACGGCTACCCGGGCGCCGGCTGCTGGCACCTGCCCGGTGGCGGCACCGACTACGGCGAGCAGCCGGGCGCGGCGCTGATCCGGGAACTCGTCGAGGAGACCGGCCAGACCGGCCGCCTGGTCGAGCTGCTCGGCGTGGCCAGCCACCGGGACGCCGCCTCGCTCGGCCCGGAGGGCTACCCGATCGACTGGCACGGCGTACGCGCGTTCTACCGGGTGGTCGTCGACCAGCCCGCGCCACCCACGGTGGCCGACATCGGCGGCTCCACCTGCGAGGCCCGCTGGTTCCGCCGCGAGGAACTGGGCGCCCTCCCCACCGACCGCCTCACCGAGGTGACGGCCGAAGCGGTCCAGGCCGCCCACCTCCTCTGACCCCCGGCCCCTCCGGGCCCCCACCCCGGCGATCATGAGGTTGACGGGGCGAGATGTCCGCCTCGGTACCGCTAACCTCATGATCGACGGGGTGGGGCGCGGGGGAGGGGTGGGCTGTGGAGCAGCGGCGGCGGATCGGGGCCTACGGGGTGCTGCGGGACTCCGAGGGGCGGGTGTTGCTGGCGCGCGGCTCGGCGCGGTGCCCGTACCCGGGGGTGTGGCAGTTGCCCGGCGGCGGCGTCGAGCACGCGGAACACCCGGCCGACACCGTGGTACGCGAGTTCGCCGAGGAGACCGGCCTGACCGTGGCGCCCGGTGCGATCCGGGCTGCGGTGGCCGACGTGACCCCGTTCCGCACCGAGACCGTCGCGATGCACACCGACCGGCTGATCTTCGAGGTCGAGGCGCGGGGCGGGCGGCTGCGGCCCGAGCCGGCCGGTGGCACCGACGAGGTGGGCTGGTTCACGCCCGAGGAGGCCGCCGCCCGGCTGCTGATGCCGTTCACCGCCGAGCTGCTCGGCCTGCCGGTGACGCCACTGCCGGCCGGCATGCCCCGGGGGCTGCCCGTCGACCCGGCCGGGCCGGCCGCCGACCGACGGCAGCGCTTCGCCGCGTACGGGCTGGTCACCGACCCCGCCGGCCGGGTGCTGCTCACCATGATCGCCGACGGCTACCCGGGCGCGGGTCAGTGGCACCTGCCCGGCGGCGGCACCGACCACGGTGAGCAGCCGGCCGCCGGTCTGCTGCGCGAGCTGGTCGAGGAGGCCGGGCAGCTGGGCCGGGTGGTCGACCTGATCGCCGTGGACAACCTGCACAACCCGGGCGCGCTCGGTCCGGAGCGGCGCCCGCTGGACTGGCACGGCGTCCGGGTGATCTACCGGGTACGCGTGGACGCGCCGACCGAGGCGGTGGTGACCGAGCTGGCCGGTGGCTCGACCGCGCGGGCGGCCTGGTTCGCCCCGGAGCAGGTCACGGCCCTGCGGATGACCGACGTGGCGGCCCGCGCCACCGGCCGGAGGGTGAGCTGAATCGCTCGCCGAGCCGCCCTTGGTGACCTCCGGTACAGTCAGGAGCAAGGGTTGACACCGAAAACGGGCGATGAAGCCCGAGATGGGAATGATTGAGCGGTTCGCGCGGTTACGCCAGATATAACTACCGCCGGCAGCTATCGCCAAGCCCCTGTCCCCTGTGCAATGGTGTACTCCGCAAAAGGGCTGCCGGATCCGAAAGGTCCGGCACGAGACAGCCGGACACCCGCCCCGCCAAGGGCGGCCAGCCGATCCGGTGATGGAGGAAACGTGCCGAGAGCCCCATGGCGCCGGCGTCGTACGACTGACAGTCCGCGCCCCGCAGGGCGTCGCTGGGCGGGCCGGTTGCGCCGCAGCAGCACGTTCGCCCGCCAGGTGCTGCTGGTCCGAGTGGGCCGCCGGGACGGCATGGCCGTCTCGGGGACCGACCGGGTCACCCCCGACCACCGCTACGCCGATCGCCAGCGCCTGCGCTACGGCCGGCTCGACACCGAGATCGAGGCGGTACGCCCGGTCAGCCCGGCGCTCGCCCCGGCCGCCCCGGTCGACGACGAGGCCTCGGCGATGTCGATCCCGCTCCTGCCGGGTGAGCGCACCGCCGCCCGCCGGGCCAAGTTCGCGCTCGTCAACGCGTGCACGCTGAGCAGCCTCATGCTCGGCATGCTGGCCATCTTCCTGGCCATGCGCGGTGACGTGCAGATCGCCGCGATCTGCCTGATCGCCTGCGTCGCGTTCGACGGCCTCGACGGTGCGCTGGCCCGCAAGCTCGGCGTGGCCAGCCCGTTCGGCGCGCAGATGGACTCGCTCGCCGACATGTGCTCGTTCGGCCTCGCCGCGCCGGTAGTGGTCTACGCCTCGCTGGCCGGTTCGGCGCCCCCGGCGGCCGCCGCGGTCTCCTGTGCGCTCGTCGCCGCCTGCGCGGCGATCCGGCTCGCCCGGTTCAACGTCTCGCCGAAGGACGGCCGCTTCTTCTGCGGCGTGCCGACCACCATGGCGGCAGCAGTGCTGGCCCTGACCGTGGCCATCGGCGTGCCGGTCCCCGGCCTGGTCATGGTGGCCGGCGTGGCGCTGCTCGCCTTCGCCATGGTGTCCAGCTTCCCGTACGCCAAGCTCGCCCGGCTGCTGAGGCTGCCGCCGTGGCTCTGGCTGGCCCCGGTGGTGGGTGCGCTCGTCGACATCCGGCTCACGTTCGCCCTCGTGGTGGTGGGCTACCTGGTCAGCGGCCCGCTGCTCTGGCTGCACCAGCGCCGTACCGCCTGACCCGAGAACGACAGAAGGGGCGCCGCGAGAGCGGCGCCCCTTCTTCGTGTGCGGCGCTCAGCGCCAGCGGGCGATCACCGTGGCGCCGCCGACCACCTTGTCACCCGGGCCGACGAGCGGGTCCGCGGCGTCGGCCGGCAGGTAGACGTCGGTACGCGAGCCGAACCGGATCAGGCCGAAGCGCTCCCCCCGGGCCAGCAGCGAGCCGACCGGCGCCCGCTGCACGATCCGGCGGGCGATCAGCCCGGTGCGCTGCGCGACCACCACCGTGCCGTGGTCGGTGTCCAGCACCGTGTACGCGGCCACGTTGTGCTCGGCGTCCGGCTTCATGGCGTTGACGAACCCGCCGTCGGCGACGAAGTAGTCGACCACCTTGCCGGCCACCGGGGCGCGGTTGACGTGCACGTCCAGCACCGACAGGAAGACCGCGATCCGCAGCCACTCGCCGTCACCGAAGCGCTCGTCCTGAAGGCGCTGCACGGACAGCACCTGACCGTCCGCCGAGGCCACCACCGCCGACGGGTCCTCCGGCACGTCCCGCTCCGGGTCCCGGAAGAACGCGGCCACCGGCGCGGCGGCCAGCGCCGGCAGCAGCCAGAGCTTCGACTTCGGCCGCGCGGCCCGGGCCAGGGCGGCCAGGCCGAGCGTGATGCCCGCGGCGGCCACGCCGTTCGAGTCGATGTGCATGCCCCGGGTCAGCGGCACGCTCGACGGCCGGTACGCCGGGGACAGCGAGGCCGCGAGCGCGACCGGCGCCGGGCTGAAGCGCAGGTGGTGCACGCGTACCGGCGGGGTGTTGCGCAGCACCAGGTCGGTGCGTACGCCGTGCAGCACGCCCTGCCGGTCCAGCTCGCCGTCGGCGCCCTCGGTGCGGAACAGCGGCGCGGCGACGCTCAGCACCGCGCCCTCGGCGAGGTACTTCACCAGCCCGTCGACGGCGGCGCGCGCCTCGTCCGCGGTGCCGGTGAACGGCTCGGCGACGATCACCACCGCGGCGGCGTCCGCCTCGGCGAGCGTGTCGGCCACGCGTACCCGGTCGGCGACCCAGCGGCCCTGCGCGGTGACGTGTTCGCGCAGCGCCGCCACGGCGGCGCCCTCCGCCGGCACCACAGTCAGCCGGTCGCCGGGGAGCAGCGCCTCGATCGCGGCGGCCAGCACCGCGGACTCCGGGGTCGCACCGACCAGCAGGCCGGCCTTCGGGTCGTTACGCCGGGCGAACTCGCTGACGAGCGTGCGGGCGGCGCGCTCGCCGATGCGGACCGCACCGGAGGGACCGGTGACGCGCACGGCGGGGGACTGGGTCATGTCGGACGGGCTCCTGACGAGATAGCGAACGGACGGGGCGGCTCCGGCGACCCGACCGGCGGCTCCGGCGAGTCGGGGGCGCGGGCCGGCCGGCGGAGGCGAGATCTCCGCCGACCAGCATAGGCCGCGTCCGAAGGGCGCCGCAGTGGCGCGGTCAGGCCGGATCCTCCGGCGTACGGCGCTGCCGAACCGGTTCGTCGGCCGGTTCGTCGAGCGGCGGCAGTTCGCGGGTGGCCGGCTCGGCGGGGTCGGTGGTCGCCTCGGTGGCCCATTCGTCGGCGCCGTCGGTCGTCGCCGTGCCACCGGCCGTCGCCGTGCCACCGGCCGGGGAACCGTACGGCGCGGCGACGGTGACCTCCGGTGCGGGCGGCGGGGCGGGCTGCTCCGGGGCGCGGCCCGAGCGCAGCGCGCCGATCAGCCCGAGCAGTCCGATCACCACCAGCCCGCCGGCCAGGAACCAGCCGACCGGCGGTACGGCGAGGCCGAGGATCCGGGCCAGCAGCCACCAGACGGACAGGCCGAGGAAGAGGAGTCCGAAAGCGAGCGACACGAGGTCGGTACGGTGCGCCTTCACCGGGTCACCTCCAGCTTGCCGGCGTTCACGTGGACGAAGAGGCGTAGCTTGCCGCCACCGGGACCGTCGGGGCCGGCGTCGGTGGTCTCCCACTGACGACCGCCGAGCCCGCCGCTGCGCCGGCCGAAGACGGTGGCGTCACCGGCGTTCACGTCGGCCACCGTGGTCACGTCGACGTTCGGCGGTACGACCACCGTCGCGTTGCCGAGGTTCACGTCGACTGTCACCTGGACGTCCTGCTTGTCGAAGTCGATACCGCGCAGGTCGAGCGTCGCGTCACCGAGGTTGTTCTCGTACCGGCTCGCCAGGTCGCGCAGGTCGGTCGGGGCCCAGGTGACGTTGCCGTCGATGCCGCGTACCCGGTCGTAGGACTCGGCGACGGTGGCGATGCCGAGCGCCGCCGCGGTCACCAGGCCCAGCGCGATCAGCCAGCGGGCCCGGCCGAACCAGGTGCCGACGAGCAGGCCGAGGCCGATGGTCGCGAGCACGGCGGCGAAGTAGCCGGCGGCGCCGACCGGGAAGACGTCGAGCAGGTCGAGCATGGCCACCACGCCGAGCGCCAGGAAGATCAGCGAGAACGTGACCGCGCCGAGCGCCGAGCGCTCCTTGGGCCGCTTCGGCGGCCGCGGCGGCCGGACCGGTGGCGGGACGGGCGGGCCGGGCGGTGATCCGGCGTAGGGGCCGTGCGGGGCGAACGGCGGCCGGTAGCCGCCGGGCGGCAGCGGCGCGCCCACCGGCGCGGGCGGCGGCACGGCGGCCGGCTCGTCCAGCCGGGAGCCCGCGTCCCGCGCGCCCGGCCAGGCCGGGTTCCCGCCGTATGTGGGCCAGGAGGCGGTGTCGGCGACCGCGCCGGTCACGTGCCGCATCGAGACGGTCGTCGGCTCGGCCGGGGCCGGCCGGGTGCCCGCAGCGGCGGGCCAGCCCGGCGCGGGCAGCGTCGGGTAGCCGGTCGCGGGCCCGGAGAAGCTCGCCGGGTTGCCCGGCTCGTGCTCCGCGCCGGACGTCACGGGGTTGTCCGGCTCAGAGGCGCCCGGCGTCGGGTAGCCGGGCTCGGCGGCGGGCACCGGCGGGTGGCCGGGCTCGGGCGCGGGCGGGTACCCCGGCTCGGGGCGGCGGGCCGGCGGGTAGCCGGGCTCCGGTTGGGTGGCGGGCAGGACAGCGCCGGGCAGGCCGGTGGCGGGCGCCACGCCGGGGCGTGCCGGCGGCACGGCCGGCCCGGCGGGCGCGCCGGTCCACGGCGCCGCGGGGGGAGCCGCGGGCCATGTACCCGGCGCCGGGGCCTGCGGTGCGGGCCAGGCCACCGGCGGCACCGGACCCGGCGGGGGACCGTGCGGCGGCGCCGGCTGAGCCGGGCGCTGCGCCGGGCCGCGCTGGTCGCGGTTGAGCAGGAGCGCGCCGCCGATCAGGATCACCGCGCCGAGGAGGATCGCCCGGAACCCGTCGGTCACGACGTAGGCGAAGCCGAGCGCCACCACGATGCTGAGCACGATCACCGTGATCGGCGACATGCTGGACCGGCCCCGGCCGAGCATGGCCTCCAGCGGCGAGGCGGTGTCGCCCTCGCCGGGGACGATGAGCCAGCCGGCGATGTACACGATGATGCCGATGCCGCCGAAGAAGCCGAGCACGGCCAGCAGCACGCGCCACAGCACCGGGTCGGTGTTCGTGGCCCGGCCGATGGCGGCGCACACCCCGGCCAGGTAGCGGCCCTGGCGAGGGCGTACCAGGCCGTACCGGGTGGTGAAGCCGGCGGCGCCGGGCGGTGGGGCGTACCCACCGGGTGGCGGACCGGCGAACGGCGTGCCGCCGCCGGGCGGTGGTGCCGCCTGGTCGGTGGTGGGCGCCGCTCCCGGCGGGGGCGGCGGCGGGGCGTCCTGTGCTGCCGCCCAGGGGCGGGGCGGACGGGCAGCGTCCTCGTTCATGGCTTCGATACTGCTGCCCCGGCCGCCCGAACAGCCTCCGGACCCGACCCTGACCCCACCCTGAGATCCGCGGCCGGTGAAACTCCGGGGCGTCCCCGTGGTCCGGGGCGTCGCCGCCGTGTGACGATCTGAGCGTCGGCGCTGCCGCCACATCCGCCTCGACCTGGGAGTCTCCGATCAGCAGCACCCCCGCACCGCACGCCCCGCGCCTCTACCGGGCCACCGAGCACCGGCTGGCCGCCGGGGTGGCCGCGGGCATCGCCGAGCACCTGGGCATCCCGGTGCTGCGGGTCCGCGTGGCGTTCATGGTGCTGCTCGGGTTGAGTGGTCTCGGACTGCTGCTCTACGCCGCCTTCTGGGCGGTGGTCCCGCCCCGCCCCGGCGACACCGCCGCCCCGCCCCGCCGCGACCTCGCCCAGCTGCTGCCGTTCGTGGTGATCGGCCTCGGCGTGCTGCTGCTCCAGGTGGTCGCGTTCAACTCGGTGGGCGCGGCCGGCACCGCCGGCTGGCTGGTGGCGATCATCGCGGTCGGCGCGGGCGTCATCTGGCACCAGGCCGCCCCGGAGCGCCGCCGGCAGTGGGGCGACTCCGCGGTGCCCTGGCTGGGCGCGGTGGTGGAGGAGAGCGACAGGCGTGCGTTCGTGCTGCGCTTCATCGGCGGCGGCGTGCTCGTCGCGGTCGGCATCATCGGCGTGGCGGCCGTCTACTCGCCGTCGCAGAACTTCGACGCGGTGCTCAACGGCGTGATCTTCGCGTTGGTCGGGCTGGCCGGCGTGGGCGTGGTCACCGGTCCGGTGCTCTGGCGCACCTGGAACCAGCTGCGATCCGAGCGGGAGGGCCGCATCCGGGAGCAGGAGCGCGCCGAACTGGCCGCGATGGTGCACGACCAGGTGCTGCACACGCTGGCCCTGATCCAGCGCAACGCCAGCGACGTCAAGACGGTGCAGCGGCTGGCCCGGGGTCAGGAGCGCTCGCTGCGCAACTGGCTCTACAAGCCGACCGCGTCGCCCACCGAGCGCTTCGCGGCCGCGCTGGAGCAGGCCGCCGCCGAGGTGGAGGACACCTTCGCCATCACCGTCGAGGTGGTGGTGGTCGGCGACCGGGAGACCGACGAGCGGGTGGGCGCGATAGTGGCCGCCGCCCGGGAGGCTCTGGTCAACGCGGCCCGGCACGCCGGTGTGCAGACCGTGTCGCTGTACGCCGAGGTGGAGCCGGAGCAGGTGAGCGTGTTCGTCCGGGACCGGGGCAAGGGCTTCGACCCGGATACCGTGGAGAATCACCGGCACGGCGTCCGGGGCTCGATCATCGGACGGATGAAGCGGCACGGCGGCCGGGCGGAGATCCGGTCCGAGCCGGGGGAAGGGACCGAGGTCCGGCTGATCCTGCCGATCAGCGGCTCCGGCCCCACGGCGGAAAGGGACAGGTGACATGTCCGAGCAGGAACCGGTCGAGGGTACGACGCCGCGCGGGCCGCTGCGGGTGTTCCTCGTCGACGACCACGCGATGTTCCGGGCCGGCGTCCGCGCCGAGCTGGGCGCACGGGTGGATGTGGTCGGCGAGGCCAGCTCGGTGGCCGAGGCGGTGACCCGGATCGCGGCCACCGCGCCGGACGTGGTGCTGCTCGACGTGCACATGCCCGACGGCGGTGGCCGCGCGGTGCTGGAGGCGATGCGGCGTACCCACCCGCAGGTGCGGTTCCTGGCGTTGAGCGTCTCCGACGCCGCCGAGGACGTGATCGGCCTGATCCGCGCCGGCGCGCGGGGGTACGTCACGAAGACGATCTCGCCGGAGGAGCTGACCGACGCGATCCGCCGGGTGGCCGACGGCGACGCGGTTTTCAGTCCGCGGCTGGCCGGGTTCGTGCTGGACGCGTTCGCCTCCCGGCCGGACGCGCCGGTGGCCGACCCCGAGCTGGACCAGCTCACCAACCGCGAGCGCGAGGTGCTGCGGCTGCTCGCCCGGGGGTACGCGTACAAGGAGATCGCCAAGGAGCTGTACATCTCGATCAAGACGGTCGAGACGCACGTCTCCAACGTGTTGCGCAAGCTCCAGATGTCGAACCGGTACGAGTTGTCCCGCTGGGCCGCCGACCGCCGGCTGGTCTAGGACCGGCTGCCGCCCGGGGGCGGGGCCTCGGCGGCCTCGTACCCCGGGGTGGTCGTGTCGACCGCTCAGTCGGCATGACATCATCCGGACGGACAGAAAACGCGACAGTCGTACGCCCACCAGGAACGTCCGCGCCGGCGCGGCGAACGTCACAGCTCCCCTGCCGTAGGGACACCCGTCGACCTCTTGCTGCCCGTTCTGCCTGTTCAGGGCCCTATCGTCCGCACACTTTGTGATCTTTTCTCAAGTATCGGCAACGTGGCGACCAACTAACGGCTTGATAACGGCACCTTCACGGAAAGGGCCGGTTGGTGTCACAGTGGCAGCACCTCACCCCCCGGTGTGAGGCACTTCGTCGGGCCCGTCGAACACGTGACGCCGTCTTTCGCGCCGCCGCGTGGTCGCCGACCCTGCGCGGTGCCTCGTCCAGGGTGTGGCGCCCGGCGGATCGGTACCCCTGGGGTGTCCCGAATTCCTCTGCGGTAAACCGGTGTCCTGCGGTTCGGGCCGCCGGTGGTGTCACCCCCCAAGACGTGCGTGAAACTCACGACGGAACCAGGTTAGAAAGAGGAGGCCCCTCGGAATGAGAGTCTCGAAGCGGGCGAGCGGCGCGCTCGCGGTGGGCGCGGCATTCGCGCTCGTCGCGTCCGGCTGCTCCAGCGGGAACAACGACGGTGGCGACGCCGGCGCCAGCAAGGACGGCGCGATCGTCATCGACGGCACCCAGCCGGAGAACCCCCTGGTTCCGGCGAACACCACCGAGACCGGTGGTGGCAAGGTCATCGACTGGGTGTGGAGCGGCCTGGTCGAGTACCCCAACAACGGTGGGGCGCCGCAGAACCTGCTCGCCGAGTCGATCGACACGACCGACTCGAAGGTCTTCAAGATCAAGATCAAGCAGAACACCAAGTTCCACGACGGCACCACCGTCAAGGCCGAGAGCTTCGTCAAGGCCTGGAACTGGGCGGCGTACGGCCCGAACGGCGCGCAGAACGCCTCCTTCTTCTCCGACATCCAGGGCTTCGACGACGTCTACACCGAGGACCCGGACGGCCCGGAGGGCCCGCAGAAGGCTCCGGAGCCCAAGGCCAAGGACATGTCCGGCCTGAAGGTCGTCGACGACTGGAACTTCGAGGTCACGCTCTCCGCGCCGACCTCTGTGTTCCCGACCAAGCTCGGCTACAGCGCCTTCATGCCGCTGCCGGACGCGTTCTTCTCGTCCACCCCGGCTGACTTCGGCAAGAAGCCGATCGGTAACGGCCCGGTCAAGCTCGTCTCCTGGCAGGACGACGTCGAGATCAAGCTGACCCGCTTCGACGACTACAGCCTGCGCGACAAGATGAAGATCAAGGACGTCACCGTCAAGATCTACCAGGACGACACGGCGGCGTACAACGACCTGCTCGCCGGCAACCTGGACTTCCAGCAGCAGGTTCCGGTCTCCGCGCTGGCCGGTGAGAAGTGGAAGACCGACCTGGGCGAGCGGGCCATGCCGACGACCACCCCGTCGACCGGCATCATCGCCTTCCCGATCTACGACAAGCGCTTCCAGAACCCGAAGCTGCGCAAGGCGATCTCGCTGTCCATCGACCGGCAGTCGATCACCGACAAGATCTTCTTCGGTAACCGCAAGCCGGCCGACAGCTGGGCCAACCCGCTGACCCCGGGTGCCGAGCCGAAGAACTGCACCGCCTGCAAGTTCGACGTGGCCCAGGCCAAGCAGCTCCTCACCGAGGCCGGTGGCTTCCAGGGCAAGCTGACCCTGTCGTACAACGCGGACGCTAGCCACAAGGAGTGGATGGAGGCCGTCGCCCAGCAGATCAAGACCAACCTGGGCATCGACGCGGTCGCGGTCGGCGTGCCGACCTTCGCGGTCTTCCGCGCCAACATCAACGCCTACAAGATGACCGGCGCCTACCGGGCCGGCTGGCAGCAGGACTACCCGGACGTCGAGAACTGGATCAACCCGCTCTACGTCACCGGTGGTTCCTCCAACGACGGCAAGTACAGCAACCCCGAGGTGGACCGTCTCGCCAAGGAGGCCTCCGCGGCCCCCAGCATCGAGGAGGCCCACAAGAAGTTCGCTGAGGCCGTCAAGCTGATCGACCAGGACGTCCCCTCCATGCCGATCTACTTCGGTGGCCAGCAGTCCGGCTACTCGGAGAAGATCAAGAAGCTGGAGCTGTCCAACGTCGGTGAGCTCGACATCACCTCGGTCGAGCTCTGATCCGAACGGTCTGACCCCGGGTCGGGCTCGCCTACCGGTGAGCCCGACCCGGGGCCGTTCCGCGAGGGGGTGTACAACGAACCCCTCGCACGTTGTCGCCGCCGCGCCGGCCTACCCGGCGCTCCCTGTCTGGAGGACCACCCCATGGGCCGTTATCTCTTGAGACGGCTGCTGCAACTCGTACCGGTGTTCATCGGCACGACGTTCCTGATCTACTGGCTCGTCTGGTCAGTGCCCGGTGACCCCTTCGCCGGCAAGTGCGGCGACCGCGGTTGCCCGCCGAACTACCGGGCCATGATGGTCGAGAAGTACCATCTCGACGACTCGATCTGGGTGCAGTACGCCAGCTACATGAAGAACCTTCTGCAGGGTGACTTCGGTATCACGTTCAGCGGTCGCGAGATCAGCGACATCATCGCCACGTCGTACCCGAACACCCTGAAGCTGGCGGTGGTCGCCCTCACCATCGAGGCCGTGATCGGTCTCGGTGCGGGCATCCTGACCGGTCTGCGGCGCAACGGCTTCCTGGACAACCTGGTCCTGGTCTCCACGCTCTTCCTGATCGCCCTGCCGGTCTTCGTCATCGGCTTCGTGCTTCAGTGGCTGCTCGGCGTCAAGTGGGGCATCATCAACCCGACCGTCTCCAACGAGATGCGGTTCAGCGAACTGATCGTGCCCGGGTTCGTGCTCGGCAGCGCGTCGATGGCGTACGTGGCGCGGGTGGCCCGGACGAGCATCGCCGAGAACCGGCGTGCCGACTACGTCCGTACCGCGATCGCCAAGGGCCTGCCCATGCGCCGCGTGGTCGGCGTGCACCTGCTGCGCAACTCGCTCATCCCGGTGGTCACCCTGCTCGGCACCGACCTCGGTGCGCTGATGGGTGGCGCGATCGTGACCGAGGGCATCTTCGGCATCAACGGCATCGGCCGGCAGGTGCTCCGCTCGATCGTCACGAAGGAGAGCGCTACCGTTGTGGGGATCGTGGTGGTGTTGGTGCTTGTCTATCTCGTCATGAACCTGGTGGTCGACCTGCTCTACGCCGCCCTCGACCCGAGGATCCGCTATGAGTGACCGCCGCAGCGAACGAATCGTCCCAGCAGTCTGCGCGGGTAACCACGCCCGCGCCGAGCGCAACGAGGTGCGGGCATGAGTGACCCGAGTTCCGCGTCGATCGTGACGACGCCGCCCGCGACCATGCCCACCGAGGCCGGGTCGGGCGCACCCACCGACGCCGGTCTGCCCGAGAGCGCCAAGCAGCAGAAGCCCCGTGGCCTGCTCGGCGACGCCTGGATCGACCTGCGTCGCAAGCCGCTGTTCTGGATCTCGGCGACGTTCATCCTGCTGTTCATCCTGATGGCCGCCGTCCCGTCGCTGTTCACCTCCGGCGACGCGGTGAACGGCGCGCTGGAGCGCAGCCGGGTCGAGCCGTCCTCCTCCGCCTGGTTCGGCTACGACGTGCAGGGCCGCGACGTCTACGCCCGGGTCATCTACGGCGCCCGCGCCTCGATCGTGGTCGCTGTGGTCTCCACCCTCCTGACGCTGTTCGTCGGTGGCGCCATGGGCATCATCGCCGGCTACCGCGGCGGCTGGGTGGACGCGGTGCTGTCCCGGATCGCGGACATCTTCTTCGGCCTGCCGTTCGTGCTCGGCTCGATCGTCATCCTGACCACGTTCAACGGGTCCGGCACCGACAACGGCGAGTGGACGATCATGGGCCTGGTGATCCTGTCCCTGAGCGTGCTGACCTGGCCGGTGGTGATGCGGCTGATGCGCTCCTCGGTGCTCTCCACCAAGGAGGCCGACTACATCGTCGCGGCCCGTGCCCTGGGCGCGAGCACCGGCCGGATCATCCTCAAGCACCTGCTGCCGAACTGCCTGGCGCCGCTGCTGGTCTACGGCACGATCCTGGTGGGCTCGTTCATCGGCGCGGAGGCCACGCTCTCGTTCCTCGGCATCGGCCTGAAGAACCCGGTGGTTTCCTGGGGCATCATGATCAGCGAGGCGCAGAACTACATCCGGGTCTCGCCGTTCCTGCTGTTCTTCCCCGCCGCGTTCCTCGTCACCGCCGTGCTGAGCTTCGTCATGCTCGGCGAGGCGGTCCGCGAGGCCCTCGACCCGAAGCTCCGATAGGGGAACTGAGTTGTCCGACATTCTCGTGTCCGAGCAGTCCGCGCCGGGCGCCGACGGATCCGGCCGCCCCTCGGGCCGCCTGCTCGAGGTCGACGACCTTCGGGTGGAGTTCCGCACCCGGGACGGCGTCGCCAAGGTCATCAACGGAGTCACGTACCACGTCGACGCGGGGGAGACCCTCGCCGTGCTCGGCGAGTCCGGCTCCGGCAAGAGCGTCACCGCGCAGACCATCATGGGCATCCTGGACACCCCGCCCGGGTTCGTCACCGGCGGCGAGGTCCGCTTCCACGGCAAGGACATGCTCAAGCAGTCCGCCGAGCAGCGGCGACGGATCCGTGGCGAGGGCATCGCCATGATCTTCCAGGACTCGCTCTCCGCCCTCAACCCGGTTTTCACGGTCGGCTTCCAGATCGCCGAGCAGTTCCGCGTCCGGCGCGGCATGAGCCGCTCGGACGCCAAGAAGCGCGCGATCGAGATGCTCGACCAGGTGAAGATCCCCAACGCCAAGGGCCGGTTCAGCAACTACCCGCACCAGTTCTCCGGCGGTATGCGGCAGCGCGCCATGATCGCCATGTCGCTGGCGCTGGACCCCGAGGTGCTGATCGCCGACGAGCCGACCACCGCGCTGGACGTGACGGTGCAGGCCCAGATCATGGACCTGCTCGGCGAACTGCAGCGCGAGCGGCAGATGGGCATGATCCTGATCACCCACGACCTCGGCGTGGTCGCCGACGTCGCGGACCGGATCGCGGTCATGTACGCCGGCCGGATCGTCGAGGAAGCCGACGTCTACGAGCTGTACCGCAAGCCGGCGCACCCGTACACGCTGGGCCTGCTCAACTCGATCCCCCGGATGGACGAGAAGGGCCAGGAGCTCCGCACCATCAAGGGCCTCCCGCCGAACCTGATGAACATTCCGCCGGGCTGCGCGTTCAACCCGCGTTGCCCGATGGCGCAGCCGGTGTGCCGGGAGAAGGTCCCGCCGCTGCTGCAACTGGGCAACGGCCGGGCCAGCGCCTGCCACTTCGCCGAGGAGCTGGTGAACCGTGACTGAGAACATCATCGAGGTTCGTGACCTGGTCAAGCACTACCCGGTGACCCGGGGCGTGGTGTTCAAGAAGACCATCGGCCAGGTCAAGGCCGTCGACGGCGTCTCCTTCGAACTCAAGGCCGGCGAGACGCTCGGCGTGGTCGGCGAGTCCGGCTGCGGCAAGTCGACGCTCGCCCGGGTGCTGATGAACCTGGAGAAGCCGACCTCCGGTCAGGTCCTCTACAAGGGCCAGGACATCTCGAAGCTCTCCGGCGGCGCGCTGCGGCGACTGCGCCGGCAGATCCAGCTCGTGATGCAGGACCCGTACACCTCGCTGAATCCCCGGATGACAGTGGGTGACCTGATCGGCGAGCCGTTCGAGATCCACCCCGAGGTGGCCCCGCGCGGCAGCCGGCGCAGCAAGGTCAAGGAGCTGCTCGACCTGGTCGGCCTCAACCCGGAGCACATCAACAGGTACCCGCACCAGTTCTCCGGCGGTCAGCGGCAGCGCATCGGCATCGCCCGGGCGCTGGCGCTGCGGCCCGAGGTGATCGTCTGCGACGAGCCGGTGTCGGCCCTGGACGTCTCGATCCAGGCCCAGGTGATGAACCTGCTGGAGAAGCTCCAGGCCGAGTTCGGGTTGTCGTACGTCTTCATCGCCCACGACCTGTCCGTGGTGCGGCACCTGTCCGACCGGGTCGCCGTGATGTACCTGGGCAAGATGGTGGAGATCGGCACCGAGGACGAGATCTACGAGCGGCCGACCCACCCGTACACCCAGGCTCTGCTGTCGGCGGTGCCGGTGCCGGACCCGACCGTGCGGGAGAGCAAGGCGATCATCCGGCTCCAGGGCGACGTGCCGTCGCCGGTCAGCCCGCCCTCGGGCTGCCGGTTCCGCACGCGGTGCTGGAAGGCGCAGGACGTCTGCGCCCAGGAGGTGCCGCTGCTGGAGATCCGGCCGGGCTCGGACCACCCGAGCGCCTGCCACTTCGCGGAGAAGCGGGAGATCGTCGTCACCCACGAGGTGGCCTGATCCGTTCCGGACCGCCTGCCGGCGTCAACTCGACGCCGGCAGGCGGTTCGTCGTCTCCACGGCCGTCACGGCGTCCGCGCGGCCGTCACAGCGGGCCGCGGCCGGCGCGCAGCAGCAGGAGCGCGAGCTGCGTGCCGTCGGCGCCGAGCTCGGCCCGGAACCGCTCCAGGATCTCCCGCTCGCGGGAGAGCACCAGCCGGGTGCCGCCGGACGCCATCCGGGTCGCGCCGACCTCCTGGGAGAGCGCGGCCCGCTCCTGCCAGAGCGCGATGAGCGTACGGTCGATCTCGTCGATCCGCCGCCGGATCTCGCCGATCCGTTCCGCCGCCGCCGTGTCGTCGGTGCCGGTCCGGGCCGCGGCGGCCCCGGTCGGGTCGCCGCCGGCCGGCCGGTCGTGCCGCGCCAGGCTGCCGCTGGGCTCCACCACGTCAGTCATCATCGTCGTCCCTCTCGGGGCTCGGGCCCGGTACCCGGATCCCGGAACGAAAAACGCCCCGGGCTCTGGGGAGCCCGGGGCGTTTCGTAGGTCAGTGATCAGGCGCGACCCACGGCTGCCGGACTCCCGGTGCCGTAGTAAAAGGAGAAGCGCTGATCGAACACGCGTCGAGTATGCCGACCACCCGGGCGGGCGCGCAAGAAGACGCACCAACAGGTGAGACGTGCCGGTGTGCGCCGACCGGCGGCGCGGGCGGGGAAGTGTCCGCCGGGCGGCATAGACTCGGGCTGCGATGCATCCTCTCTTCGACATTCCCGCGTCCCCACCCGCGCCGGAGTCCCGGCCGACCCCGTCGCGCCGTCCCGGGGGCCCCGGGCCGGACCCGGGCGCCCTCCTCGACGGCCTGAACGGCCCTCAGCGGGACGCCGTGACCCACGCCGGCTCTCCGCTGCTGATCGTGGCCGGTGCCGGCTCCGGCAAGACCCGGGTGCTCACCAACCGGATCGCCTACCTGCTCGCCGCCCGCGACGCGCATCCCGGCGAGATCATCGCGATCACGTTCACGAACAAGGCCGCCGGTGAGATGAAGGAGCGGGTGGCCGCGCTGGTCGGCCCGCGTGCCCGGCTCATGTGGGTCTCGACGTTCCACTCGGCCTGCGTACGCATCCTGCGGGCCGAGCACGAGCACGCCGGCCTGAAGTCGACGTTCTCGATCTACGACGCGGACGACTCGCGCCGGTTGATGCAGATGGTCGCCCGCGAGCTGGATCTGGACCCGAAGCGCTACCCGGCCCGGGGTCTGGCCGCACAGGTGTCGAACCTGAAGAACGAGCTGGTCGACCCGGAGGAGTTCGCCGGCCGGGCCAAGGGGCCCAACGAGCGGGCGCTGGCCGAGGCGTACACGCTCTACCAGCGGCGGCTGCGCGAGGCACACGCGCTGGACTTCGACGACCTGATCATGACGACGGTGCACCTGCTCCAGTCGCACCCGCACGTGGCGGAGAGCTACCGGCGCCGGTTCCGGCACGTGCTCGTCGACGAATACCAGGACACCAACCACGCCCAGTACGTGCTGATCAAGGAGCTGGTCTCCGGGACCGAGGGGATCCCGCCGGCCGAGCTGTGCGTGGTCGGCGACGCCGACCAGTCAATCTACGCGTTCCGGGGCGCGACCATCCGCAACATCCTGGAGTTCGAGCGGGACTTCACCGACGCCCGCACGATCCTGCTGGAGCAGAACTACCGCTCCACCCAGACCATTCTCAACGCCGCGAACGCGGTGATCGACCGCAACACCTCCCGCAAGCCGAAGCGGCTGTGGAGCGACGCCGGGTCCGGCGAGCAGATCGTCGGGTACGTCGCCGACACCGAGCACGCCGAGGCCGACTGGGTGGCGCGGGAGATCGACCGGCTGGTCGACGACGGCGAGACCCGCCCGGGCGACGTGGCGGTCTTCTACCGCACGAACGCCATGTCCCGGGTGTTCGAGGAGGTGTTCATCCGGGTCGGCCTGCCCTACAAAGTGGTCGGCGGGGTGCGCTTCTACGAGCGCAAGGAGGTCCGCGACGCGCTCGCCTACCTGCGTGCCGTGGTGAACGACGACGACACGGTCAGCCTGCGCCGGATCCTCAACACCCCGCGCCGGGGCATCGGCGAGCGGGCCGAGGCGTGCGTGGAGGCGCTGGCCGCGCGGGACCGCATCTCCTTCGGCGCCGCGCTGCGCCGGGCCAAGGACGCGCCGGGCATCTCCACCCGGGCGGCGAACGGCATCGCCGAGTTCGTCGCGCTGCTCGACGCGGCGCGGGAGCTGGCCGGCACCGGCACCCCGGAGGAGGTGCTGGAGGCGGTGCTGACCCGCTCGGGCTACCTGGCCGAGCTGGAGGAGAGCCTCGACCCGCAGGACGCCGGCCGGGTGGACAACCTCCAGGAACTGGTGAGCGTCGCCCGGGAGTACACCGAGCGGATCGAGGCGCTCGGCGCCGACGACGAGCGGGCCACCCTGGCCGGTTTCCTGGAGCAGGTGGCGCTCGTCGCCGACGCCGACCAGATCCCGTCCGACGACCCGGACCATCAGGGCGTGGTCACCCTCATGACCCTGCACACCGCGAAGGGGCTGGAGTTCCCGGTGGTCTTCCTGACCGGCCTGGAGGACGGCGTCTTCCCGCACCTGCGCTCGCTCGGCGACACGCGCGAGCTGGAGGAGGAGCGGCGGCTGGCGTACGTGGGCATCACCCGGGCCCGCCAGCGCCTCTACCTGTCCCGCGCGGTGACCCGGTCGGCCTGGGGCGCGCCCGCGTACAACCCGCCGTCACGGTTCCTTGAGGAGCTGCCGCCGGAGCTGGTCCGCTGGGAGCGCACCGAGGGGTCGTACACCTCGTGGGGTGGCGGGGGCGGCGGCGTCGGCGGCCGGGCGGACCGGCTCGGCCGCGGCGGCTTCGCCGGTGGCACGCCCAAGGCGACCGAGCTGGCCAAGCGGCTGGGCGTGGACGCGAGCCGCCTGGCCACCGCCAGCGAGCTGAAGCAGGCCCCGAAGGTCTCGGCCGGCGACCGGGTCAACCACCAGCGGTACGGCCTGGGCCGGGTGCTGGCGGTGGAGGGGGCCGGGCCGGGCGCCCGGGCGCAGATCGACTTCGGCGACCAGACCATGTGGCTGGTGCTGCGGCACGCCCCGATCGACAAGCTCTGAGCGCTGGGCGTTCGTAGCCCGACGGCACTCAACCCCGCAGGTCTCCGTTCGCGTCTTCCTCTGCGTCCGCTCGTGGACGCGAGACGGATGCGACCTGGAGGTGGCGTGAGTCGCGACGAGGACGACGAACAGTTCCGGCTGTTCGTACAGGAACAGTGGGTGAGGCTGCTCCGGGCGGCCTACCTGCTGACCGGCGACCGGGGGACGGCCGAGGACCTGGTGCAGTCTGCGCTGGAGAAGACCCATCGGCGCTGGGGAAGGGTACTGCGCCGGGATGCGCCCGAGGTCTACGTACGCCGGGTGATGGTCAACACGGCGATCTCCTGGCGACGGCGGCGTCGGCCGCTGGAGGTGCCGCTGCTGGCCTCCGACACCACACTGACGCCGGACGAGTACGCGCAGGTGGAGCAGCGACGGTTGCTGCTCACCGCGCTGCGCCGGCTGCCGCCCAGGACCCAGGCGGTTCTGGTGCTGCGCTACTTCGAGGACCTCAGTGAGGCGGACACCGCTCGGGTTCTCGGCTGCTCCGTCGGCTCGGTGAAGAGCCAGGCGTCGCGCGGGCTGGCCCGGCTGCGGGTCGAGTTCGCCCCGCCCGCCCCTGCGTCCCCGGTACGGCTCCAGGAGGATCCGGCATGACCGAGAACTTCGCCCGTTCGACGCTCGGTCCCGCGCTGTGCCAGGCCGCGCACGGTGTCGGCGTACCCGAGGACCCGTGGCCGGGGTTCGCCCGGCGCGAGCGACGGCATCGGCGCAACCGGCTGATCCGGGCGGCTGTGGCAGCGGTCGTGGCCGCGCTCGTCGGGGTCCAGGCCAACGTGGTGCCCCTCCCGGGCTGGGCGCCCGGCATCGCTGTCGCCGCCGCCCCGGCGGCGCTGCTCGACGCGCCGCCCCGGGGCGCGCTCGCCGGCGACCGGGCCTGGCTGGACACGTTACGGGAGCGGATCAGCGCCGATCCGGCGATGGGCCGCCCCACCGCACTGGGCGGCTCGAAGGCGGACGGCTTCTGGAAGGTCGGGGATCGCGACCGGATTCGTCTGCTCTACGGCAGTGACCGGCCGGGCCGCCGGGTCGCACTGGTGGCGGTGCCGCTGCGGTTCGGCCTGCTCACCAAGGAGACGCTGGTCTGGTACGCGGGCCCGGCCGGGGCCGACGCCGCGCAGATGCGCTACGCCGGTCACAGCGAGGCCGCCGACGACCCGGTCATGACGCTGATGCAGGCCGGTCCGGACGGGGGCGGGTTCGCGGTCGTCGTCGGGCCCCCGGGCTCGACTGTGACGATCAGTGGCGACCCCCGGTACACGACGAGGGGAACGCTGGAGTACGAGGACATCGCGCGGGCAGACGGCAGCGGGGCCGGGTTCGCCGTCCTGCCTCCCGGGCCGCTGCGGCACGAACCCGTCGTCCGGGTCGGCGGCGACAACCATGTGCTCTTCCAGGGCGGTCTGGGCGGCGGCCCGTACGCCGGGATCGACCCGACCGGGCGGGAGATGGACGTCCTGCTCACCGCCGCCCGGCGGGGCGCCCGAGGCACGCCGATGGCCGACGCCGACCTGCGCGACGTCGCCGGATGGGCGCTCCTCGACAGCCGCCTTCCGGTGGCCGGGACGACGGTACGGGTGCTGTGGTCGGGCACCGAGGGTGGCCGGCCTGCCGCGCTGCTCACCGTGCAGCCCGCAGGCGGCGGGGTGATCGCGTACGCGATGCGCGGCGACCACCGCACCGGCTGGGGGACCGACCTGCGGCTGCTGCTGCCGGCCGAGGGGGCCGACCGGCGGCCGATCGGCTGGCGGATCCGGGCCGACGACGGCACCCGTCCGCCCACCGGCCAGGTGCGGGTGATCGCCCCGCCGGACGCGGCCCGGGTCACGGTCACGGTCGGCGGCGCACCTCCGGTCGCCGTCGCGCTCGACGCGTCGAAGGCGGGCACCACGCGGGTACCGCCGGACCAGCCGGCCACCCTCACCGCGTACGCCACCGACGGCAGCGCCCTCGGCGCCACTCCGGTGCCGCCGGTCGAGACGGACATGTCGGGCCTGCCCGGGGACAGCCCGGCCACCCGGGTGACCCCCTGACGAAACGAAGGCGTGGCCGAGCCGTCTCCGGCTCGGCCACGCCGATGGATCACCCGCGTCAGCAGGCCACGCTGATGCCCCGGGCACGCAGGAACGGCGCCGGGTCGATCTGGCTCCACATCGCGCCCTGGTGCACCTCGAAGTGCAGGTGCGGGCCGGTGGAGTCGCCGGTGGAGCCCTCGTAGCCGATGACCTGGCCGGCGGTGACCTTGTCGCCCACGCCGACGGCGAGCCGGCTCTGGTGGGCGTAGTGGGTCAGGTAGCCGTTGTGGTGGTCGATGAAGACCGAGATGCCGTACCCGTCGCCCACGTCACCGGCCTTGACCACGGTGCCCGCCGCGGCGGCGTGGATCGGCGTGCCGGCCGGCATGGCGAAGTCGATGCCGGCGTGCTGGGTGCCCCAGCGGGGCCCGTAGCAGGACGTGACGGCGGCACCCTTCATCGGGATGACCCAGGTCGGCTTCTTCGCCGCTGTCGTCTTCTTCGGCTTCGGCTTCGGCTTCGGCTTCGCGGCCGCCGTCTTCTTCGGTGCCGGGGTGGTCGCGCTCGCGCTCGGGCTCGGCGACGGGCTGGCCGGTACGGCGGACGGGGTGACCGGCTCACGGGCCGAGCGGTCGGCGCGGGCGGCGTCGTCGGCGCGGGCCGCTACGCCGAGGTCGACGGCGGCCGGCCTCGGGTCGGACGGGGCGGTGGTGACGACCACGCCTCCGATGCCGAGGCCGAGCAGGGCCACCGCGCCGGTGACCACGTAGACGGCACGCCGGGCGGGGCGCCGGTGCCGGGCGGGAGCGTTGTCCGGGGTGGGGCTGCTGTGCTGCACGGGATCCTTCATCGGTTCGAGGGGCACGTGACCTCGAAATACTGGTGTCGGCGCAGCTCGCAGCGGGTATCGGGGGTGCGGAGGCGGCGGCACGGGTCGTCGCGGCGCGTCCGGTTTCCCGCCGCGCGACCGGTTCGGTCGAAGAGACGATCTTCGACCGGCGTGGTCCCGCTCACACTCGCGGATGTGACGTGGGAGACATCGGCACAGACGAAACCGCCCGGACCGTGCGGTCCGGGCGGTTAAGAGGCGTTACGGAGCGTCAGGAAGCGGCTGCGTCGCTGTAGAACTCTTCGAGTTCGAGCTGAATGTTCACTCCGCGATCCTTCAGGTATGCCACCGGGTCCTGCGGCTGGCCCTTGACATGGATCTCGAGGTGCAGGTGGGAGCCGTAGGAGTGGCCGGTGTTGCCGACCAGGCCGAGCTGGTCGCCGGCCTTCACCTCCTGGCCTTCCTTGACCGTCACGGCGGAGGAGTGGCCGTAGATGGCCTCGCTGCCGTCGGCGTGCTCGACGATGACGGCATAGCCGTAGCCGCCGAACCAGCCGGCCTTGGTGACGGTTCCGGCGTGGATCGCCTTGTAGGGCGTGCCCTCCGGGGCGACCAGGTCGACGCCGGTGTGCAGCTTGCCCCAGCGCATGCCGTAGGGGGACTTGAAGTCGTAGCCGTGCAGAGGCAGGAGCCAGGGGTCCTGCTCGGCGGCCTTGCTGTCGGAGCGGTCGGAGCGGGAGGCGGTGTCCGCGCTCTTGCCACGGTCGGCGGCGTCCTGGCTGGCGACCGAGGCCTGCCGCAGCTCGTCGAGGACCGACGGGTTGACGCTCTTGGCGTCGGGGAGGGCGTTCGCGCCGATGGCGACGATGCCGGCACCGACGAACGCGGTGGTGACCACCGCGGCGTAGCGGCTCCGCGGGGGGGTGGGTACGCGGCGGCGGCCGCGATATCGATCGGGCTCAGACGACAGGCGCTGGCGCACGCACACCCTCCGTTGTCGGGGATCCGATGCGACTCCGGACCGCTCGGTGAAGCTCGGTTGAATCTCCGGTGTCGCGTCGTCACCCGTCCGTGGACTTGATGACAACCGTGGACACGTTAGCCAACCGCCACTCCTGTCACAAGCCGAAGCGCCGAAATGCCGATTCGTTATGTCCAAATCTATCCGGCCTTGTTATATCTCGTGCCGCCGGTCGGATGGCCTGCCGACTGCCCATTCGTCGCGGACAGTGACCGAACGGCGGAGGTGTCCGGCTTTCCGCATGCGAGCCTGGGCAGTAGAGGGGCGGGACCGGTTGTGGGACGGATCAGGCCCGGCTTCCCGCCTCCCGGCCGGGCGGGTTACCGTTCGTTCAGGTCAGGAGTGCCGGTGAAAGGTGTGCGCAGATGAGCTCTCGTATCCGGGTCGTCGTCGCGAAGCCCGGCCTGGACGGCCACGACCGTGGGGCGAAGGTGGTCGCCCGCGCCCTGCGTGACGCGGGCATGGAGGTCATCTACACAGGCCTGCACCAGACGCCCGAGCAGATCGTCGAGACCGCCATCCAGGAGGACGCGGACGCGGTCGGCCTGTCGGTGCTCTCCGGCGCGCACATGACGCTGTTCAAGCGCGTCGTGGAGCTGTTCGCCGAGCGCGACGCCACCGACATCGTGGTGTTCGGCGGCGGCATCATCCCCGAGGCCGACATCCCGGAGCTGGAGCGGCTCGGCGTCGCGAAGATCTTCACCCCGGGCGCGACCACCGGGTCGATCGTCGGGTGGGTGCGGGAGAACGTCGCCCAGCCGGTCGGCTGACCCGCCGGTCCGCGGCCCCCGCGTTCCCGGCTCCGGGCACGGGGGAGGGGCCGGACGCACCCCTCACACGCCCGGCCCCTCTATGCACGATGCCCCGCCGCCACCCCTCGACCGACAGGGCATCGGCCGCTCCCGTCGTCGCGCTTCACCAGCACGCCGACATCACACTCAACGACGCCCCCGACGGGCGGTTACGCCCCGGTCCGGACATCCCCCGTACGGCTGACGCCCGCCCGCGCCGGCGCGGCGGTGACCGGACCGGCCGGGCCCGGCCTGTGCATTACCGCACACCGCGCACCCGCTCGGTTGCCGCCCGTTCCCATCTCGTTAGGCTGCGGCAAATGGCCTGTCTCATCTGATGACAGGCGTCAAACTGATTTTCCGAAGCTGGTGGCGGCGCGACGGCGCGCCGCGGAGACGGGACGGGACGCGCAAACGTGGACCTGTACGAGTACCAGGGGCGGGACCTGTTCGAGCGGCACGGCTTGCCCGTGCTCGCCGGCGGCGTCGCCACTACCCCGGAGGAGGCCCGCGCGATCGCCGAACGCCTCGGCGGCCGGGTGGTCGTCAAGGCGCAGGTGAAGGTCGGTGGCCGCGGCAAGGCCGGCGGCGTGAAGCTGGCCGAGGGCGCGGAGGAGACGGTGGCCCGGGCCACCGACATCCTCGGCATGGACATCAAGGGTCACACCGTCCACAAGGTCATGATCACCGTGACCGCGGACGTGGCCGAGGAGTACTACTTCTCGTATCTGCTCGACCGGGCGAACCGCACCTTCCTCTGCATCGCCAGCGTGGCCGGCGGTATGGACATCGAGCAGGTGGCGGCCGAGACCCCGGATCGGGTCGTCAAGGCCCCGATCGACGCCAACACCGGCGTCGACGAGGCGAAGGCCCGGGAGATCGTCACCGCGGCCGGCTTCCCGGCCGAGATCGCCGACCAGGTCGTCGACGTCGCGGTCAAGCTGTGGCAGGCGTTCGTCGCCGAGGACGCCACGCTCGTCGAGGTGAACCCGCTGGCCACCACCAAGGACGGCAAGCTGCTGCTCCTGGACGCCAAGGTCACCCTGGACGAGAACGCCGCGTTCCGGCACCCGGACCACGAGGCCCTTGTCGACCAGGCGTCGGTGGACCCGCTGGAGCAGGCCGCCAAGGCCAAGGACCTCAACTACGTCAAGCTCGACGGCGAGGTCGGCATCATCGGCAACGGCGCGGGCCTGGTCATGTCCACGCTCGACGTGGTCGCGTACGCGGGCGAGCGGCACGGCGGCGTCAAGCCGGCCAACTTCCTCGACATCGGCGGCGGCGCGAGCGCCGAGGTGATGGCGAACGGGCTGGAGATCGTGCTGTCCGACCCGTCGGTCAAGAGCGTCTTCGTCAACGTCTTCGGCGGCATCACCGCCTGCGACGCCGTCGCCAACGGCATCGTGCAGGCGCTGGCGCTGCTGGAGCAGCGCGGCGAGAAGGCCACCAAGCCGCTCGTCGTGCGCCTCGACGGCAACAACGCCGAGGCCGGCCGGGCGATCCTCGACGGCGCGGCCAACCCGCTGATCCAGCGGGTCGACACCATGGACGGCGCGGCCGAGCGGGCCGCCGAGCTGGCAGCTGCGGGGGTCTGACAATGGCTATCTGGCTGACCAAGGACTCCAAGGTCATCGTGCAGGGGATGACCGGTTCCGAGGGTTCCAAGCACACCCGGCGGATGCTCGCCGCCGGCACCAACGTGGTCGGCGGCGTGAACCCGCGCAAGGCCGGCACCACAGTCGACTTCGACGGCACCGAGCTGCCCGTCTTCGCCTCCGTCGCGGACGCGATGAAGGAGACCGGCGCGGACGTCACTGTCATCTTCGTACCGCCGCAGTTCACCAAGGCCGCCGTGGTCGAGGCGATCGACGCCGGCATCGACCTGGCCGTGGTGATCACCGAGGGCGTGCCGGTGCACGACACCGCCGCGTTCTGGGCGTACAACAAGTCCAAGGGCGAGCGGACCCGGATCATCGGCCCGAACTGCCCGGGCATCGCCTCGCCGGGCGCGTCGAACGCCGGCATCATCCCGGCCGACATCACCGGCTCCGGCCGGATCGGCCTGGTCAGCAAGAGCGGCACGCTGACCTACCAGATGATGTACGAGCTGCGCGACATCGGCTTCTCCACCTGCGTCGGCATCGGCGGTGACCCGATCATCGGCACCACCCACATCGACGCCCTGGCCGCCTTCGAGGCGGACCCGGAGACCGACGCGATCGTCATGATCGGCGAGATCGGCGGCGACGCCGAGGAGCGGGCGGCCGAGTTCATCAAGGCCAACGTCACCAAGCCGGTGGTCGGCTACATCGCCGGCTTCACCGCCCCGCCCGGCAAGACCATGGGCCACGCCGGCGCGATCATCTCGGGCTCGGCGGGCACCGCCGACGCCAAGAAGGCCGCGCTGGAGGCGGTGGGCGTCAAGGTCGGCAAGACCCCGACCGAGACCGCCAACCTGATGCGGGAGCTCATGTCCGGCCGCTAGGACAATGGCAACAGTGAGTGCGGGGGCGGCCCATCGGGCCGCCCCCGCACTCGTTCATCGTCCGACGTGGCGCGTCGGTCGAGGATCCCGGACGAGAAGCGCGATCGCCGCCAGCAGCGCTGCCGACGCCAGCAGCCAGGACCACAAGTCGTCGGCGGGAGCCTGCATCACGCGGAGGTGGCCCGAGCCGCGCACGCTCGGACCGATGGAGTTGGTGAGCACGACGACCAGCGCGATCGCGCCGGCACCGGCTTCGGCCGAATGCAGCGCGGTCAGCACGGCCGCGGTGCCGGACAGCAACATCAGATTGCGGACGGCCAGGGCAGGCATGCCGTCCGTGGCCACAGCAGCGGCTCCGAGCGCGAGCGCCGAGAGCATCACCGTACCGGCGACGAGTGCGGCGTCCCAGCGGCCGATCGACCTGTGACACGCCGCCTCCACCGCGCGTGCCCGGGACGAGAGACCGTGGGCCAGTGCGATCACCACGGGCAACGGCAGGAAGATCGCCCAGGGGGTGGAACTCGACCCCCCGCCCAACACGGCGGGAAGCTCCACGACACGTTGGCCGAGGAGGGCTGACAGCACCGCCATCCCGGCGATCCACAGAAAGATCATCTTGGCCCGGCGCGTCTTCAACCAGTTCGTCATCGATCTGACCTGCCGATCATCCGCCGCATTTCGCGTCGAGCAGGGCTCGCTGCTTCAGATACCACTGTCTTTGCTCGTCGGGGGGCAGGGCGAACACCGAGCTCATGGTCGAGTCGGAGGGGTCGATCGGGCCCAGCCGGGACTGGATCTCCGCCTCGGTCATTCCTGACTTCCGGCTCAACCAGCGCAGAGCGCCGTTGTACACCCCGTGCACCTTGGCGTCCTCGGCGCTGCCGACCACACATCGTTGCGGGTCCGGCAGCAGCGCCGTGGCGACGGTGAACCGGCGATCCGCGTCAGTCGCGTAGGAGGCCGCCTCAATGCGCAGCGCACCGGTCGGGTGGAGTGGCGACTCGCTGTAGGCGTCCGGCATGTTCAGGCCGGCCTTCTCCAGGCTGGCCCGGACAGCCGTGAACAGTCTGACCTCGGCCGGTAGTTGATCGGCGTGTTCGGGCCAGACGCAGACCGTGATCTTCTCCGTCGCGCAGACCGGCTGCTCGGCTCGAACCTGAACGGTCAGGGCACCAGCGGGTGACTCGACGAGTGCGCTACCCGCAGCCACGCCGACCGCCACCACCACGCCGAGGCCGAGACTGAACGGGCGGCCCTTGAGCCGGGTCGCCAGCAGGATGAGAACGCCCAGGGCCCAGACGGCGGCGACGCCGATCGACGCCCGGTAGACCAGCGTCGAGAGTTGCTGTTCCGGGGTGCAGCAGGTGACGAACGTGGAATTCGCGTACCTCAGCCAGTACGGGCTGACGCCGGCCGGCACCACATGCCAGAGGAACAGCGCGACGGCGGGCGCCGAGAGGGCGATGACCCGGGGAAACGCCTGGCCGGCTGCCGCACCGAGCACGAAGCTCGCCAGTAGGGCGACCAGGGTGGTGACGGTCATCCCGACGGCCTGGGGATCCCACGGTACGACGCGAGCCGCCCCGAGAGCGACGAGTTGCGCGAGTGCGGCGGCCGCGAACAGCGGCCAGAGGGCCAGGAACAAAGCGGCTGGCCGCCGCCGAACCGGTTCGTGGGCGCGGAGGAAGCCTCGGAGGGCATGCGAGCGGTCTGCGGTCCAGGCCGCCAGCAACGGCGACAGCAGGACGAGACTGCGGTGGGCGGCGGCGACTCTCGGGAGCGGGTAGTCGTCAACGGCCGAGGAGGCGGTGGTGTAGGCGACCACCACCGCGGAGATCATCAGCACCGGCAGCGCGAACAGCCCTCGGCTCCAGCGGAGGCTGACCAACGGGTTCAATGGTCGAGTCCGGGCAGGAGCGAGGCGAAGACCTGCTCGGCCGACGTACGTCCGTTGCTGCCGTCTGTGCTCAGCGCGTGGAATTCGGCCTCCGAGCCGTCGAAGACGACCTTTCCCCGCACCAGCATCGCCACCCGGTCGAACACGTCGGCGATGTCATCGATCTGGTGGGTGGAGACCACCAGGCCGCAGCTCGGCAGGTCGAGCAGGACCCTGCGGAAATTGGCCCGCTGGACCGGATCGAGACCGGCGGTGGGCTCGTCCAGCAGCAGGAAGTCCGCCTGAAGGACCAGCGCTTCGGCCAGGCCGAGCCGCCGCAGCTGGCCGCCGGAGAGGGTTTCGGCACGCGCGGCCGACTTCTCCGCGAGCGCCACCTGCTCGACGGCGGCCAGAGCCCGTCGCCGGGCCTCGGACTCCCTTAGCCCGCCGAGCCAGCCGGCGTAGGTGATCTGCTCGAGCACGGTGAGCCCTCGGATGGCGGTGACGTCCTGGGGCATCCAGGCCACCCGACGGCGGAGGCCGCGGCCGTCCGTGCGCCGTCCCTGCTCGTCGGCGACAAAGACCCTGCCCTTGCGTGGTCGGTGGATGCCGGCCAGCAGCCGCAGCAGCGTGCTCTTGCCGGCGCCGTTGGGCCCCAGCAGGATGGTCCGCGTGGCCGCGGGCACCTGCCATGTCAGATCCTCGATCACCCGCTGCCCCCGGAACCGGTAGGAGAAGCTGAGGTCCTCGGCGATCAGCGCCATGCGCGCCTCCTCTGTGGTGCCCGTGCCGGCCCAGGAATGTTCGGGATGTTGCGACGGGGGCCGGACCGGGAAGCCGCCCTTCGCCGACACCAACGCCGCGACGGCAGCGCGGATGCATCCGCGCTGCCGTCGACGGGTCCGGTCCTCACCAGGCCGTGCCCGCGGTCGGACAGAAACTCTCGGCTGGTCAGTAAACTACACTGACATAGCTGACCGAGAGGCCCTGCGTTCCGGTGCCGGTGCTCTTGATGGTGAAGTGGTAGTTGCCCTTGGCGACATCCCCGAAGTAGAGATAGCCACTGCTGTTCTGGCAGTAGATGGTGCCTCGCTTCACCTCGGTGTCCGGTCCCAGATCCTCCCGGTAGACCGCCACTGTCGGATTCGCGTTGCAGCCCGAGAAGTACACGTATCCGTTTACGGAATCCTTGTTGTTGTCGTACCAGGTGCGCGACTCGAATCCGTTTCCCGCCCCGCTGATGCTGCTGTTCCACGAGGCTTCGGCGTAGGCGGCGCCGGACACGCCGACCGCCGCGACCGTGCCGATCGCGATTCCGGCGAGTGCGAGCCTGGCGCTTCTCTTGTTCATCTCTTTCCCCTTCGGTCCGATCCACGGAAAAGCCAGCGAAAGGCACCCGGATGGGAGGGGGTCAACGAATAGACCGGTGCGTACCGGTCGATTCGAGATCATGCGAGATTGATGCGTACATCTGCCGCTTTGAGCCCCCCGTGGGCCAACGCTGAGCGAGACGTTATCCGACGCCAAGCAATACCGTCAATGGTCAACGTTCGTGGCGTCGAGCCGCGGCCGGCAGGCGGGCGAGGTTGGGGAGGGGATGGCGCGAGCACCTGGTCGCGCGGGAGTGCCGGGGTGGTTGGCTCGATAATGCAGCTAAAAGGGCCGTGGAATAGGACAAATTCCGGCGCCTGGCAACCGCTTTGTCGGCCATCGGTCACGACGGGCGTCGGGACGGCACCCCCCCGCCGGCGTGTCAGGGGCCGCCCCCTGTCGGCGCAGATCCACCAGCGATACGACAGGGTCGCACGCGTGCGTCCTGTATTGACTATCTTGCTTGACCTCGGATAGCGTCTCGCTCAGCGTTGGCCCACGGGGGGCTCAAAGCGGCAACTGCACGCGTCATTCCTTCGACCTCTTTTCCGATCGGCGCGCGACGGTCGGCGCACTGGTTCGTCGAAGGAAACCGTACGCAATTCCCCCTGCTGTCCCGGCGCCAGTCGCTGGCTTCGTCCATGGCTCGGAAGGGGAAAGAGATGAACAAGAAAAGCGCCAGGCTCGCACTCGCCGGAATCGCGATCGGCACGGTGGCGGCGGTCGGGGTGTCAAGCGCCGCCTACGCCGAAGCCTCGTGGGAGAGCAGCATCAGCGGGGCGGGGAGTGGATTCGAGTCGCGTACCTGGTACGACAACAACAAGGATTCCACAAACGGCTACATCTGGTTCCGTCAGTGCAGCTACAACCCCACGGTCGCGGTATATCGGGAGGCCACGGGCCCGGACACCGAGGTGAAGCGGGGCACCATCAGCTGCGTCGGCGGTGACGGTTACCTCTACTTCGGCGACGTCGCCAAGGGCAATTACCACTTCACCATCAAGAGCAGCGGCACGCTCAACGTCAGCCGAGTGGTGGTCAGCTACTGACGGGACTCCCACCGGGTCAGACACTCCCGGGGCAGGTCCATCGGAATCCGGTGGACCTGCCCCGGGAGATCGGCTTTCCGGCCCTGGCCCTTCAGCGGTACCAGTACGGGTAGTACGAGTTGCCTCGGGCGCGCACGATGGCGCTGGCGACGATGTTGATCACGCCGAACGCGACGCCCAGCCAGCCGAGCAACTGCGACCTGCGGTTGCGCCGGGCGTCGCGGATCGACAGCGCGCCGAAGACGATGCCCAGGATGCCGCAGCAGAACAGGCCGAAGACGATGCCGAGGACGCCCCAGAGCGTGGTCCGGTCGCGGCCGACGGCCGGTGGCGGCGGTGGCGGCGGATACGGAGCGTGCACGGCTTCCTCCGGGCGGTCGGCGCCGCGACGGGAACGGTCGCGTCTGAGGCCGAGGCTAGACCGGATCACCGCCGCCCGGCCGGGGTTCGGCGAACTCGCCACGCTGCCGACCCGGTATCGGACTGCCGTCCTTCGCGCGGCGTGCCAGAGTAGACACGATGTCACGCGTCACCCCTGACCAGCCCCGCCGTCCGGCCACCGGTCCCTCGGCCGGCGTCCGGCCGCCCGGCCGCGCCCGTCCGGCCGCGCGGGTGCCCGCGCCCCGATCGGGTGAGGAGCCACGCAGCCGGGCCCCGCTGCCGGTCGCCGCCGGGGTGGCCGCGCTCTGGGCGGCGCTGACCTCCTGGCTGCCGGTCTCCGCGGTGCTGGGCCTCGCCCAGCTCAGCGAGGACGCCGGGTCGTTCGGCGGCGCGTTGCGCGCCGGCCTGGCCGGCTGGCTGCTCGGCCACGGGGTCCCGTTGCAGACCACCGCCGGGCCGCTGGGCCTGGCGCCGCTCGCGCTCAGCGCGCTCGCCGTCTGGCGGCTCACCCGCGCCGGGGTGCACGTCAGCCGGGCCGTCGGGGCGCGCGGGGCGGGCTCGCCGCGCCAGGCACTCACCGTCGCGGTCGCCGTCGGCATCGGGTACGCGCTGCTCGGCGCGCTCGCCGCGTTCGCTGTCGACGCGGGCGGCCTGCGGGTCTCCCCGGTCACTGCCGCGCTCACGTTCGCCGTGTTCGGCGTGGCGGGCGCGCTGGTCGGCGCGCTGCGCACCACGGGCGCCTGGGCGCTGCTGGCCGCGCGCTGCCCACCACCGGTGCGCGACGGCCTGCGTACCGGACTGGTAGCGGCGCTGCTCCTGTGTGGCGCGGGCGCCGGTGCGGCCGGGCTGGCGGTGGCCACCGGTGGCGGCGACGCGGCCGACATGATCGGGGCGTACCAGACCGGGGTGGCCGGTCAGGCGGGCGTCACCCTGGTCAGCCTCGCCTACGCGCCGAACGCCACCGCCTGGTCGGCCAGCTACCTGCTCGGTCCCGGGTTCGCGGTCGGCACCGACAGCGCCGTACGCACGAGCGAGGTCTCCGTCGGCGCGCTGCCGGCCGTACCGCTGCTGGCCGGCCTGCCGCGCGGGCCGATGGACGGGCTGGGTGGCGCGTTGCTGGCCGTGCCGTTGCTGGCCGCGATGGCGGCCGGCTGGCTGCTGGCCCGGCGGCTGCTGCGCACGGCGGCCGAGGAGCGGTCCGAGGTGGGCTGGCCGGCGCTGCTGCTGCCGGCCGTGCTCGCCGGGCCGGTCGCCGGCGCGCTGCTCGGGCTGTTCGCGGCGGCCTCCGGCGGGTCGCTCGGCGGCGGCCGGCTGGCCGAGATCGGCCCGTCGCCGTGGGCGGTGGCAGCGGTGGCCACGCTGGTCATCGGGGTGGGCGCGGTGCTCGGCGCCGCCGCCACCCGCACGCTGACCCGCGCACGCTGACCCGCCGCCACCCCGCACGCTGACCCGCGCCCGCCGACCCGTCGTCGTCACCGAGGGCGACAGACGCGTCAGGGGCGCCCACCGGTCGGTGGACGCCCCTGACGGGGGGACGATCAGGGCTGGGCCGGCAGGCTGACGTTGGCGACCACGCTCAGGATGATCAGGACGATGCCCAGGCCGGCGCCGATCGCGCCGCAGATCAGACCGGTCTTGGCCTGACCGTCGTTGTTGGCGAGCCCCTGCGCGGCCTTCTGGCGGCCCAGGTAGCCGGTGACGACCGCGGCGATACCGAGCGGGATGCCCAGGTAGAAGCAGCAGACCATCGGGATCGAGGCGATACCGAGGATCATCGACACGAGGCCCAGCGTGTTGTTCGGGGCCTGGCCCGGTCCGGCCGGGTAGCCGGCGCCCGGGTACTGCGGCGCGGCGCCGTACGGCTGCTGCTGCGCGTACGGGTCCTGGCCGTAGGCGGGCTGACCCGAGGTGGGCTGGCCGTACGGCTGTCCCGAGGTGGGCTGCTGCCCGTACTGCGGCTGCTGGCCGTACTGCGGGGCCTGCGGCGGCTGGGCGTACGGGTCGTGCGGCTGAGCGTTCGGATCCTGGTTCGGCTGCTGGCCGTACGGGTCCTGTCCGGGGTAACCGGGCTGCATGTCTGGGTGCTCCTCAGATCGGTTCGGGTTGTCGGTCAGTTTGTGCTGCTGCCACTGACGAGACCGGCCAGGCCGCCGAAGAGGCAACACACCACGATGATGCCGATCCAGACCAGGCCGACGATGAGGGCCCACTTGGACCACTTCTTGGACTCGGCGGCGGCGGCCTGGGCGCCGGCGTAGTCACCCTGCTGGATCAGCGGGTTGACCTTCGACGCGTTGATGATGGCCGGGATCGCGAGCGGCCAGAACAGGAAGATCGCGACGATGGACATCGTCATGTTGTTGTCGATCTGCTGCGGCTGCTGCTGGGGGTATCCGGGCTGCATGCGAAGTACTCCTCGGTCCGACGGCACGCGGCGTGCCGGGTTCTACGTGGGGGTGCGGGCCGGGCGCGAGACCGGACACCGGGCGACCGGCAGCGTACCGCGATCATGCCACCGGCGAGGTCAGCCGATGGGCTGCCGCCCCGCAGCCGAGCCGCCTGACCTGCCCGATAGGGTTACCCGGTGACCGAGCCCGCGTCCGTCGCCCGCCTCGTCGTCCTCGTCTCCGGCTCCGGCAGCAACCTCCAGGCGTTGCTGGACGCCACCGCCGACCCCGGGTACGGCGCCCGGGTGGTCGCCGTCGGCGCCGACCGGGACGGGATCGCCGGCCTGGACCGGGCCGCCACCGCGGGTGTGCCGTCCTTCGTCGAGCGCGTCAAGGACCACCCCACCCGCGCCGACTGGGACAAGGCGCTCACCGCGCGGGTCGCCGAGCACCGGCCCGACCTGGTCATCAGCGCCGGCTTCCTCAAACTGGTCGGCCCGGAGTTCCTGACCGCGTTCGGCGACCGCTACCTCAACACGCACAACACGCTGCTGCCGGCGTTCCCCGGCATCCACGGCCCCCGCGACGCGCTGGCGTACGGCGTGAAGGTCACCGGGGCCACCCTGTTCTTCGTCGACGCCGGCATGGACACCGGCCCGATCGTGGCCCAGGTCGCCGTGCCGGTGCACGACGACGACGACGAGGACACGCTCACCGAGCGCATCAAGTCCGCCGAGCGGCGCCAGCTCGTCGAGCAGGTCGGCCGCCTGGTCCGTGAAGGTTGGACGATCACCGGCAGAAAGGTCACCATCCCGTGAACGCCACTGAGGACGCCGGCCGCCGCCCGATCCGGCGCGCGCTGGTCAGCGTCTACGACAAGACCGGCCTGGCCGAGCTGGCCCGCGCCCTGCACGAGGCCGGCGTGGAGATCGTGTCGACAGGGAGCACCGCTTCGACGATCGCCGGCGCGGGGGTGCCGGTGACGCCGGTCGAGCAGGTCACCGGCTCCCCGGAGATCCTCGACGGGCGGGTCAAGACGCTGCACCCGAAGATCCACGGCGGCCTCCTCGCCGACCTGCGCAAGGACGCGCACGCCGCCCAGCTCGACGAGCACGGCATCGCCGGCATCGACCTGCTGGTCTCCAACCTCTACCCGTTCCAGGCCACAGTCGCCTCCGGCGCCGACGCCGACGAGTGCGTCGAGCAGATCGACATCGGCGGTCCGGCGATGGTGCGGGCCGCGGCGAAGAACCACGCCTCGGTGGCTGTGGTGACCGACCCGGCCGCGTACCCGGCGGTGGTGGACGCGCTCGTCGAGGGTGGGTTCACGCTGGCCGGGCGCCGGGCGCTGGCGGCCCGTGCGTTCGCCGACATCGCCGACTACGACGTCGCGGTGGCCGACTGGTTCGCCACCACCGTGTCGCCGGCCGAGGACGGCTGGCCGCGGTTCGCCGGGCTGGCGCTGCGCCGCCAGGCGGTGCTGCGGTACGGCGAGAACCCGCACCAGGCGGCGGCGCTCTACACCGACCCGGGCGCGCCGGCCGGGCTGGCCCAGGCCGAGCAGTTGCACGGCAAGGAGATGTCCTACAACAACTACGTCGACGCGGACGCCGCCTGGCGGGCCGCCAACGACTTCCCGGACCAGCCGGCGGTGGCGATCATCAAGCACGCCAACCCGTGCGGCATCGCTGTGGGCGCGGACGTCGCCGAGGCGCACCGCAGGGCGCACGCCTGCGACCCGGTCTCCGCGTTCGGCGGCGTGATCGCGGTGAACCGGCCGGTCGACGCGGCGCTGGCCGGTCAGGTCGCGGAGATCTTCACCGAGGTGCTTGTGGCGCCCGGCTTCGACGAGGACGCGCTGGACCTGCTGCGGGCCAAGAAGAACCTCCGCCTGCTGCGGGCGCCAGCGTTCGCCGTGCGGCCGGCGGAGTGGCGGCAGGTCAGCGGCGGCGTGCTGGTGCAGACGCGGGACGCGGTCGACGCACCCGGCGACGACCCGTCCGGCTGGACGCTGGCCACCGGCGACCCGGCCGACGAGGCGACGCTGCGTGACCTGGCGTTCGCCTGGCGGGCGGTACGCGCGGTCAAGAGCAACGCGATCCTGCTGGCCCGCGACGGCGCCACCGTCGGTGTCGGCATGGGACAGGTGAACCGGGTGGACTCGGCGCGGCTGGCCGTCAGCCGGGCCGGTGACGAGCGGGCCCGCGGCTCGGTCTGCGCCTCGGACGCGTTCTTCCCGTTCGCCGACGGTCCGCAGATCCTCATCGACGCCGGGGTGCGGGCGATCGTGCAGCCGGGCGGCTCGATCCGCGACGAGGAGACCATCGCGGCCTGCAAGGCGGCCGGCGTCACCATGTACCTGACCGGCACCCGGCACTTCTTCCACTGACCGGTCCGGCCCGGCCTGTCCGGGCGCGTCGGTCGTCCACACGACTGACGCACCCGGACGCCGGGCCGTTGCCCGCCGCCGGAGGCGGTTGCTAGCGTGTGCGCGGCGACGATCGAGCGTCTCCGCTGTCTGTGAGCCCGGCAGGTGTGCCATGCGCGTTCGCGACCGGTTGATCGCCGTCGTCGTCACGCTGGCGTTCGTCCTGGCCGGACTGGGATCGGCCGCGCCGCCCGCTGCGGCCACCGCCTCGGCGAGCGGAACGAGCGCTGTCGCGCTGCGTGCCCCGTACCCCGGAATCTCCTGGTCGGAGCTTGTCGCCGGGCCGTGGCACGACCACGGCGGCGGCCTCGGCTACACCGACGGCCCGGACGACCTGGCCCCGGCCGCGCTCCCGCGCGTGGCCGGCCCGGTCGTGCCGGAGCCGGTCGCGTCCGCGCCCCGGCCGCCGGTCGTGCCGCTCCCGCCGCGTGGCCCGCTCGCCGCGCGCGCCCCGCCGGCCGCCTGAGCCGCACCGAACCCCGCAGCCCGCACCGGGACGCCGCGTCGGCGCCGCACCGGAACCCGCCGCGTCGACCCGGCGGTTCCGCCGCGAGCTGCCGTGCGCCGGTACGGCGGCGCGCCTCACGCCGCCGGGCCCGCTCGGGTTCGTCCGGGTCCGCCTTCCGCACGCGTGCCCGCATCGGAGGCCCCGCCCCCTCTTCCTCCGGGGGACGGGGCCTTCGTCGTCACACCTCGGTGCGCACCTCGGCGAAGTGGCAGGCGCTGGGGTGCGGGTCCGCCGCGCGGGGCACCGCCTGCGGGTCCTGCGTCGCGCAGACCTCCTCGGCCTTCCAGCAGCGGGTCCGGAAGTGGCAGCCGGACGGCGGCTCGGCCGGGCTGGGCACGTCGCCGGTGAGCCGGATGATGGTCCGCCGGTCGCGGGCCTCCGGGTCGGGCACCGGCACCGCCGACAGCAGCGCCTGGGTGTACGGGTGGGTCGCGCGCTGGTAGATCTGCTCCTCGGTGCCGATCTCCACGATCCGGCCCAGGTACATCACCGCGACCCGGTCGGAGATGTGCCGCACCACCGACAGGTCGTGGGCGATGAAGATGTACGACAGCCCCAGCTCGTCCTGGAGCTGCTCCAACAGGTTGATCACCTGGGCCTGGATGGACACGTCGAGGGCCGACACCGGCTCGTCGCAGACGATGATCTCGGGCCGTAGCGCGAGCGCCCGGGCGATGCCGATGCGCTGCCGCTGGCCGCCGGAGAACTGGTGCGGGTAGCGGTTGACGTGCTCCGGGTTGAGCCCGACCACGTCCAGCAGCTCCTGCACCCGCTGCCGCCGGCTGCGCTTCGGCGCGACGTCGGGGTGGATCTCGAACGGCTCGCCGACGATGTCGCCGACAGTCATCCGCGGGTTCAGCGAGGTGTACGGATCCTGCATCACCATCTGCATGTTCCGGCGCAGCCGGCGCAGGTCCGCCCCGGTGGCCCGGAGCAGGTCGCGTCCCTCGAGCGTGACCCGCCCGGCGGTGGGCGTCTCCAGGCGCATGAGCAGCCGGGCCAGCGTCGACTTGCCGCACCCGGACTCGCCCACCACGCCGAGCGTCTCACCGCGCCGCAGCTCGAACGAGACGCCGTCGACGGCCTTGACCTGGCCGATGGTCTTCTTGAACAGCACGCCCTGGCTGATCGGGAAGTGCTTGACCAGCTGGTCGACGGCGAGGATCGCCTCGCCGCGCACCTTCGCGGGTTCAGCCGTCGCGGTCATCGTGCACCTCCTGGGCGAAGTGACACGCGCTGGTCCGACCGTCGCCGAGCACCAGGTCGTGCGGCACCTCGTCCACGCAGACCGGCTGGACGTACGGGCACCGGGGGTGGAACGGGCAGCCGGACGGGATCGCCATCAGGTTCGGCGGCAACCCGCGGATGCTGGACAGCGCCTGGCCGCGCACGTCCAGTCGCGGGATCGACTCCAGCAACCCCTTCGTGTACGGGTGGGCCGGTGCCCGGTACAGCGCGTGCACGTCGGCGTGCTCGACGATCCGGCCCGCGTACATGACCGCGATCCGGTCCGCCACACCGGCGACCACGCCCAGGTCGTGGGTGATCAGGACGAGCGCCATGCCGAGATCCCGGCGCAGGTCGGCCAGGAGGTCCATGATCTGCGCCTGCACTGTGACGTCCAGCGCCGTGGTGGGCTCGTCGGCGATCAGCACCTTCGGGTCCAGCGCCAGCGCCATCGCGATCATGACGCGTTGCCGCATGCCGCCGGAGAACTGGTGCGGGTAGTCGCCGAGCCGCTTCGCCGCGGCCGGGATCCGGACCAGGTCCATCAGCTCGACGGTCCGCCTGCGCGCGTCGGCCCGCGACATGCCGGCCCGCTCGCGCAGCGACTCGCCGATCTGCCAGCCGACCGGGAAGACCGGGTTCAGCGCCGACAGCGCGTCCTGGAAGATCATCGCGATCTCGGCGCCGCGGATCTGCCGGCGCTCCTCCTCCGGGCGGGCGAGCAGGTCCCGCCCCTGGTAGAGGATCTGCCCGCCGCGCACGTACGCGGGCGGGGTGTCCAGGATGCCCATGATCGCCTGGGCGGTGACGGACTTGCCGGAGCCGGACTCGCCCAGCACCGCGAGCGTCTCACCGGCGTCCAGGTGGTACGTCACCCCGTTGATCACGCGCGCCACGCCCTCCCGGGTACGGAACTCGACGTGCAGGTCCCGTACCTCCAGCAGGTGCCCGCCGGGCGGGGTGGGTGAGGCCGGCGTGGGCCGGACCGCGTTCTGCGTCATGGCTGTGCCTGCCTTTCGCTCGCGACTGCGGGGCTCGCTGCGCTCACTCCTCGCGCTCGCACGGGTCACCGCAGCTTCGGGTCGAAGGCGTCGCGGATCGCGTCGCCGAGCATGATGAAGGCGAGCACGGTCAGGGCGAGGAACGTCGACGGCACGATCAGCGGCGTCGCGGACTCGCGCATGTGCACCCGCCCGGCGTCGATGTCGATGCCCCACGAGATGGTCGGCGCCTTCAGGCCGATGCCGAGGAAGCTCAGCGTCGCCTCGGCCGCGATGAACGACCCGAGCGCGATGGTGAGCACCACGATGGCCGGGGCGAGCGCGTTCGGCAGGATGTGCCGCCACATGATCCGGCCGTTGCCGGCTCCGAGCATCCGGGCGGCTGCCACGTAGTCCTGCTCCCGGGCGGTGATCACCGAGGAGCGGACGACCCGGGCCGCGGTGGTCCAGCCGAGCAGCGCCAGCACGAGGATCACCGCGAAGAGCCGTACCGTGTCGCCGCTGGTGCTCACGCGCTTGAGCAGCACGATCGCGGCCAGCAGCAGCGGGATGCCGAGCACGATGTCGATCACCCGGGACAGCACCGCGTCGACCCAGCCGCCGAAGTAGCCGGCGACCATGCCGACGACGAGTGCGATCACACCGGTGATCAGCGCGGAGAACGCACCGACGAGCAGCGAGGCGCGAGCGCCGTAGACGGCCCTGGCGAACGTGTCGCAGCCCTGGAAGTCGTACCCGAAGACGGCCCCGCCGGACGGCCCGGCGTGCTGCCGGGAGAGCACGCAGTCGCGCGGGTCGTTGGCGGCGAACAGCCCGGGCGCCACGGCCATGGCGGCGACCAGCACCACCAGCAGCAGGCTGATCCAGAAGACCGGGTTGCGGCGCAGGTCACGCCAGGCGTCCCCGGCCAGGCTGCGGGCCCGGTCCGGCCGCCCGGCGCGGCCGGGCGTGCCCGGTTCGCCGGAGACACCGCGCCGCGCGGCCTGGTTCTCGGTCGCCGCGACCGTCTCGAAGTCACTCACGGCCGCACCTCGTTGTGCTCACTCATAGCGGATCCTCGGGTCGAGGACGGCGTAGAGCACGTCCACCACCAGGTTGGACAGCAGGTAGACCACGACGAGCACGCTCACGATGCCGACCACCAGCGGGCCGTCCTCGGTGCGGATGCCGCGGAACAGGTTGAAGCCGACGCCGGGGACGTTGAACACGCCCTCGGTGATGATCGCGCCGCCCATCAGGTTGCCCAGTTCGACGCCGAGGAAGGTGATCACCGGGATGAGCGAGTTGCGCAGCACGTGCACGCCGACGATGCGGCGTCGCCGCAGCCCTTTGGACCGGGCGGTGCGGACGTAGTCGGCGCGCAGGTTCTCGGTCACCGAGGTACGGGTCAGCCGCAGCGCGGTGGCCAGGGAGAGCGAGCCGAGCACGATGCCCGGCAGCAGCAGCGCGTAGAAGGAGGGTTGCGCTCCGGCGGTGGGCGGGAAGACCGGCCAGCGTACGCCGAGGAAGTACTGGGCCAGCGGGGCCAGCACGATGGTGGGGATGCCGAGCACCAGCAGCGTGAGCACGAGTGTGGCGTGGTCGAACACGCCGGAGCGGCGGATCGCCGCGATCACGCCGGCGGTGACCCCGAAGATCACCGTCACGGCCATCGCGATCACGGCGAGTTTCACGGTGACCGGCCACGCGGCGGCGAGGATGTCGCTGATCTGCCGCCCGGTGAGCGACTGCCCGAGGTCACCCTGGACCAGGCCGCGCAGGTAGTCGAAGTAGCGGTAGAAGAAGCCGCCGACACCTGTCGCGTCCAGGTGGTACTTCTCGGTTAGGTAGGCCCGCTGCGCCGCGGTCACCGGCCGCTCCCCGGCGAGGGCCTGGATCGGGTCGCCCTGCCCGGCGAACATCAGCGCGTAGACGATCAGTGTGGTTCCGAAGAACGCGAGGACCATCTGGAGCAGTCGCCGCAGGATGAAGCGGAGCATGCTGGCAAGTCTGCCGAAACCGGGCGAAATGCGGGCCAATGCCAGGGCCGGGCCACCCGGTGGGGGTGGCCCGGCCCGTCAGCGGGGTGTCAGGCGCGTTCGATCTTCACCAGGTCCACCCGGTCGAAGAGGTCCACGTGGACGTTCTTGACCTTGGTCGAGTGGCCGAAGTTGTTCTGCCCGTACCGCAGCGGGATCACCGGCATGTCCTGCGCGAGCAGGTCCTCCGCCGCCTGGTACTTCTCGATCGCCTCGTCCTCGGTGGCCGCGCGGGCGCCCTCGGCGAGCAGCTTGTCGAACTCCGGGTTGCTGTAGCCGTAGTAGTTCGACGAGCCGGTGCTGCTGTACAGCGGGCCGAGGTAGTTCTCCATGGACGGGTAGTCCATGACCCAGCCCATCCGGAACAGGCCGACCGGCTGCTTCTGCTTGACCTTGGTCAGCAGGTCCGCGAACTTCGGCTCCGCGGTGCCCACGCACTCCACGCCCAGGTTGGCCTTGAGCTGGTTGCAGGTCGCGTCGACCCAGTCCTTGTGGCCGCCGTCGCCGTTGTAGGACAGCTCGATCTTCTTCGGGCCGCCCGCGGCCTCGTACGCGGCCTTGGCCTTGACCGGGTCGAACGCGCCGGCGGTGCCGATGGTGTTCTCCCGGTAACCCGCGACCACCGGCGAGACGAACGAGCGGGCCGGCTGCTGCGAGTCCTTGAAGATCGACTTGGTGATCTCGTCCCGGTCGATCGCCATCGAGATCGCCTTGCGCACCTCGGGCTTGCTGAACTCCTCCTGGAACGTCGGGAAGGCCAGCACCTGCAGCGACGAGGCCGGGCTCTGGAGGAAGCGGTCGCCCAGGTCGGTCGCGGCGGTGGACAGGTTCTCGGTCGGGATCGTCTTGATCACGTCGAGGTTGTCCGACAGCACGTCCGCGTACGCGGCGGTCGGCTGCTGGTAGATGCGGAACTCGACGCCGCCGACCTTGGGCTGCTGGCCCGGGAACGCGTCGTAGCGCTCCACCTCGACCTTGGCGTCGTGCTGCCAGGTGCCCTTCATCTTGAACGGGCCCTGGCCGATCGGCGCCTGCTCGTAGCCCTCGGCCAGCACGCCCGGCGCGGAGAAGGCCGCCTCGGGCAGCGGGTAGAAGGCGGTGTAGCCGAGCATGGACTTGAAGTCCACGTACGGCTCGCTGAGCGTCACGGTGAAGGTGAGGTCGTCGACCTTCTTCAGGCCGCTGAGCGTCTTGGCCTTCGGGCTCTCGCCCTGGAGGTCCTCGTAGCCGGCCACCTTCTCGAAGAAGTAGCTGGAGTTCTGGCCGTTCGGCGCGTACGCGCCGTAGTTCCAGGCGTCGATGTAGTTGTCGGCGGTGACCTGCTCGCCGTTGTGGAACGTGTAGCCGGGCTTCAGCTTGATCGTCCAGACCTTGTTGTCCGACGTCGTCACCTTTTCGGCCGCCACCTCGTGCGGCTTGTTCGCGTCGTCGTAGTCGACGAGCGGGCTGAACAGGGCCGACAGGACCTGGGAGCCGCTCGTCTCGTTTGTGTTTGTGGGCACCAGGTGCTGCGGCTCGGCGATCTCGATCCGCACGGCCGCGTCGGAGTCGCCGGTGCCGCCGCCGCCACCGCCCGAGCCGCAGGCCGTCAGGCCGAGCGTCACCGCGAGCGGGAGCGCGGCCCAGGCCGCGAGCCTACGAACACGCATGGGGGTCTCCTCATCTCCTCACGCTGCGCGGTCGTCCCGACGCTGGGTGACTCTGCGCAACGAGTGGTAACCGTAGGTCGCGGGTCGGCCCCTCGACAACTGATGCGTGGTCAATTGATGACTGATCGTGTTCGCCGAACCTTGCCGTCGTTGCTCCCGCCTGCTAGTAGCGGTGCTGAACTGGCCTTTTGTTCGTCATCGGTGGCCCGGTCGAGGTGACGTCGGATGGCTCTGGGGTGTCGGCTCCGAACGTCCGGTGCGTGCCCGCCCGGGTCCGGCTCGCCCTGCGCGTCCGGTGGTTGGTGACTCTCCGTGACTTCCGCCACGTTGCTGAGCGTGATCGTCGGCCGTCGTCGTCCGGCCTCGGCTGCGGACGTGAGACGATCACGACGTGACGGCGACGATCCTGGACGGCAAGGCCACCGCGGCGGAGATCAAGGACGAGCTACGAGCCCGGGTCAAGGCGCTCGCGGAACGCGGCATCACCCCCGGTCTCGGCACGGTGCTGGTCGGGGAGGACCCCGGTTCCCAGGCGTACGTCAACGGCAAGCACCGCGACTGCGCCGAGGTCGGCATCGCCTCGCTGCGGGTCACGCTGCCGGCCGACGCCACCCAGGAGCAGCTCGACGCGGCGCTCGCCGAGCTGAACGCCGACCCGGCCTGCCACGGCTACATCGTCCAGCTCCCGCTCCCCGGGCACCTCGACACCCAGCGCGCCCTGGAGTCGATCGACCCCGACAAGGACGCCGACGGGCTGCACCCGGTCAACCTGGGCCGGCTCGTCCTCGGGTACGACGCGCCGCTGCCCTGCACCCCACGCGGCATCGTCGAGCTGCTGCGTCGGCACGACGTGCCGCTGCGCGGCGCGAACGTGGCGGTCGTCGGCCGGGGCAACACCGTTGGCCGCCCGCTGGGCCTGCTGCTGACCCGGCGCAGCGAGAACGCCACAGTGACGCTCTGCCACACCGGCACGCTCGACCTCGCCGCGCACACCCGCGCCGCCGACGTCGTCATCGTCGCCGCCGGCGTGCCGGGCCTGCTCACCGCGGACATGGTCAACCCGGGCGCGACCGTGGTCGATGTCGGCATCACCCGTGTGATCGGCGACGACGGCAAGGGCCGCTACACCGGCGACGTCGACCCGGAGGTGACCGAGGTCGCCGGCAAGGTGGTGCCGATGCCCGGTGGCGTCGGCCCGATGACCCGCGCGATGCTCCTGACCAACGTGGTCGAACGGGCCGAGCGGGTCGGCTGACACCCAGCCAGGTCATAACCGTCCGCCCCTGGCCCGATCGGTGCCAGGATGGCTGATACGGTCCGGAAAACCGACTGGTATCAGGGAGTGGGACGACCATGGGTAAGAAGGTCACTGTCGTCGGCGCCGGCTTCTACGGCTCGACCACCGCACAGCGCCTGGCCGAGTACGACGTCTTCGACACCGTCGTGATCACCGACATCGTGGAGGGCAAGCCGGCGGGTCTCGCGCTCGACCTCAACCAGTCCCGCGCGGTCGAGGGCTTCGAGACCAAGGTCGTCGGCGTCACCACCGGCCCGAACGGCGAGGGCTACGACGCCATCGAGGGCTCGGACGTGGTCGTCATCACCGCCGGCCTGCCGCGCAAGCCGGGCATGAGCCGGATGGACCTGCTGGAGACCAACGCCAAGATCGTCCGTCAGGTCTCCGAGAACGTCGCCAAGTACGCCCCGAACGCCGTCGTCATCGTGGTGTCCAACCCGCTCGACGAGATGACCGCGCTGGCCCAGCTCGCGACCCAGTTCCCCAAGAACCGGGTGCTCGGCCAGGCCGGCATGCTGGACACCGCCCGCTTCACCAACTTCGTCGCCGAGGCGCTGAGCGTACCGGTGAAGTCGGTACGGACCCTGACGCTCGGCTCGCACGGCGACACCATGGTCCCGGTGCCGTCCAAGAGCACCGTGAACGGCAAGCCGCTGCGTGACGTCATGCCGGCCGAGCAGATCGAGGAGCTGGTCGTCAAGACCCGCAACGGTGGCGCCGAGGTCGTCGCGCTGCTCAAGACCGGTTCCGCGTACTACGCCCCGTCCGCCGCCGCGGCCCGGATGGCGAAGGCAGTGGCCGAGGACTCCGGCGACGTCATGCCGGTCTGCGCCTGGGTCGACGGCGAGTACGGCATTTCCGGCGTCTACCTGGGCGTCGAGGCCGAGATCGGCGCCGAGGGCGTGAAGCGGGTCGTCGAGACCGACCTGGACGCCGACGAGCTGGCCGCGCTGAAGGAGGCCGCCGAGGCGGTCCGTGCCAAGCAGGGCGACGTCGCCAGCATGTGACGTAGCAAACGCGTAGAAGGCCCGCCGGCTCCGCCGGCGGGCCTTCTGCCGTCCCGCCCGCGGTTCCCCCCTGTCGATCATGAAGTTGGCGGTCGAGTTGATCTCCATTTCCGCCGTCAACTTCATGATCGACGGGGCGGCGGGTATGGGGTGAAGGGTGCGGTCAGGTGGGGGGTGGCCAGGAGGGCGGGGGAGAGGGTCGCCAGCAGGTGCTGCCGGGAGTGGCGGGCCGTGGCCGGATCGACCTCGTGCGCGTAGGGGAGGGCCGGGTCTGCCAGCTGGATCGCGTGCACGAGCAGGTCGCCGGTGATCAGGAGACGGTCGTCGCCCGCCTCGATGAGCACCGACTGGTGGCCCGGCGTGTGCCCGGGCGTGTGCAGCAGCCGTACCCCAGGGGTGAGGGGCGTCTCGCCGTCGACCACCCGCAGCCGGCCGGCGGCGCGCAACGGCGTCAGCAGCCGGGCCGGCAGATCCGGGTGGAACAGCTCCAGCGCGTCCACCTCGGCGCGCTGGACCAGGTGGTCCGCGTTCGGGAACAGCGGTCCGGCCCAGCCCACATGATCGGTGTGCAGGTGGGTGAGGACCACGGTGCGGACGTCGGCCGGATCGATCCCGGCGGCGGCCAGCTCGGCGGGGAGCCGGCCCGGCACCGGCGCCCAGCTCGCGGCGAGGGAGTCGGCCGGGCCGATCCCGGCGTCGACAAGCGTGACCGGCCCGTCGTCGGCCCGCAGGGCGAACGCGCGGAACCGCAGCCACCACCGGCCGTCGTCGGTGACCGCGCCCGGATCGAGGCGGTCGGCCGCCGCCCAGTGCGTCTCGGTGGCGTCGGGAAAGGCCTCGCCGCGGGGCTGGAAGAAGGGCCCCTCGCCGTCGCTGAGCGCGGTGACCGTGATAGACCCGATGGTGCGGCTGTGCGGCATCGGACGATGATGCCAGCGGGTCGCGGCGCGACGCAGCCCGCTTTTCCGGCGGTCCACCCGGGCCGCCTGGGGACTGCCGGCCAGTTTCCAGTACGCTCGTACTGCTTGAGCACGTGTCCCCCGAGAGGAGCGCCGGCCGATGGCGAAGATCAAGGTAAACAACCCGGTCGTGGAGATCGACGGCGACGAGATGACCCGGATCATCTGGAAGCAGATCCGGGAGCAGCTGATCCTGCCCTACCTCGACGTCGACCTGCACTACTACGACCTGTCGATCCAGCACCGTGACGCCACCGACGACCAGGTCACGGTCGACGCCGCCAACGCCATCAAGGAGCACGGCGTCGGCGTCAAGTGCGCCACCATCACCCCGGACGAGGCCCGGGTGGAGGAGTTCGGCCTGAAGAAGATGTGGCGGTCGCCGAACGGCACCATCCGCAACATCCTCGGCGGCGTGGTCTTCCGCGAGCCGATCATCATGTCGAACGTGCCGCGGCTCGTCCCGGGCTGGACCAAGCCGATCATCATCGGCCGGCACGCGCACGGTGACCAGTACAAGGCCACCGACTTCGTCGTCCCCGGCCCGGGCACGGTGACCATCACCTACACCCCGGCCGACGGCGGCACCCCGATGGAGATGGAGGTCGCCAACTTCCCCGGCGGCGGCATCGCCATGGGCATGTACAACTACGACGAGTCGATCCGGGACTTCGCCCGCGCCTCGTTCCGGTACGGCCTGGACCGCGGCTACCCGGTCTACATGTCGACCAAGAACACCATCCTCAAGGCGTACGACGGCCGGTTCAAGGACATCTTCGCCGAGGTGTTCGAGAACGAGTTCAAGGCCGAGTTCGAGGCCGCCGGCCTCACCTACGAGCACCGGCTGATCGACGACATGGTCGCCGCCGCGCTCAAGTGGGAGGGCGGATACGTCTGGGCCTGCAAGAACTACGACGGTGACGTGCAGTCCGACACCGTCGCGCAGGGCTTCGGCTCGCTGGGCCTGATGACCTCGGTGCTGCTCTCCCCGGACGGCCGTACCGTCGAGGCCGAGGCCGCCCACGGCACTGTCACCCGGCACTACCGGCAGTACCAGAAGGGCGAGAAGACCTCGACCAACCCGATCGCCTCGATCTACGCCTGGACCCGGGGCCTGGCCCACCGGGGCAAGCTGGACGGCACCCCGGCGGTCACCGAGTTCGCCGACACGCTGGAGAAGGTCATCGTGGACACCGTCGAGGGCGGCCAGATGACCAAGGACCTCGCGCTGCTCATCTCGCGGGACGCCCCGTGGCTGACCACCGACGAGTTCATGAACGCGCTCGACGAGAACCTGGCGCGCAAGCTCGCCGCCTGACGTGCAAGGAAGGGCCCCTTCTTAACGCCTCGCGTTGTAGAAGGGGCCCTTTTTAACACCTCAGGCCCGCCGGGACGGCGTGACCTCGTTCGGTACGCCCTCGTTGACAGGGTGGACGAGATGCCAGTCGCGTCCATGAAGGTGGGCCGTGGCCGCGCGCCGGCCGGCCGGCCTTCGAGGCTGCTGAGCGCAGCCAGCCGTCCCTTCCCTGCGGGGGGTCCTGTCCCGGGCCCCCCGCGCCCCATGCTCCGGCCTGCGGCTGTTAAGAACTCCTAACGTTGGAGTTGGCGCCAGCAGATGAGGGCGCAGGCGAGGCTGAGGAAGGCTTCGTGGATGTCGTCGCGGATTTCCCAGCGGATG
>NZ_JBEZMS010000030.1:0-68214 GCF_040652815.1 Micromonospora sp. NPDC048169 | reverse complement strand
ACCTGCGCCATGTGGCTGATATTGGTGGCGGTCGCCGAGATCAACTGACCCCCGCGCCGCGGGCGCCGTTCCCGCTGCGGGAACGGCGGCCGGCGTCGTCAGGCCGGGCCCTGCTGGTAGACGTCCGGTACGCCGTCACCGTCGGCGTCCCGGCTCTCGCGCTCACTGATCCGCCGGTAGGCCCGGTTGCGGCGGACCAGCACCACCGAGGCCAGCAGGGCGGAGGTGAGCGAGCCGAGCAGCACCGCCACCTTGACGCCGTCCTCCTCCGGGCTGCCGGGGCCGAACGCCAGCTCGCCGATGAGCAGCGACACGGTGAAGCCGATGCCGGCCAGCAGCGCGAGCCCGGCCAGGTCGGCCCAGGTGATCTCCTCGTCCAGTTCGGCCCGGGTGAACCGGGCGAGCAGGTACGTCGACCCGAACACGCCGATCACCTTGCCGAGCACCAGCCCGGCGGCGACCGCGAGCACCACCGGGCTGGTGAGCACGCCGCCCACATCCACCCCGACCAGCGTCACCCCGGCGGCGAAGAAGGCGAAGACCGGTACGGCCAGGCCGGCGGAGACGGGCCGCCAGCGGTGCTCCAGCCGCTCGGCCAGCCCGGGTGCGCCGTCGCGCCCGCGCAGCACCGGCACGGTGAACCCGAGCAGCACGCCCGCCACTGTGGCGTGCACACCGGAGGCGTGCACCAGCGCCCAGGCGGTCACCGCGAGCGGGATCAGCGCCCACCACCAGGTTCGCCGCTTCTGCACGAGCAGCCCGAACGCGGCGATCGGCAGCAGCGCGGCGAGCAGCGGCAACGGGTGGAACGCGTCGGTGTAGAAGATCGCGATGATGGTGATCGCGAAGAGGTCGTCGACCACGGCGAGGGTGAGCAGGAAGGCGCGCAGCCCCTGCGGCAGGTGGGAGCTGACCACGGCGAGCACGGCGAGTGCGAAGGCGATGTCGGTGGCGGTGGGGATGGCCCAGCCGCGCAGGCCGGTGCCGCCGGCGCCGAGCGTCACCGCCAGGTAGATCAGCGCGGGCGCGACCATGCCGCCGAGCGCGGCGATCACCGGCAGCGCGGCCCGGCGGGGGTCACGCAGGTCACCGGCGACGAACTCGCGCTTGAGCTCCAGACCGACCACGAAGAAGAAGATCGCCAGCAGCCCGTCGGCGGCCCAGGTGCGCAGGTCGAGGTCCAGGTGCAGCCCGGCGCCGCCGGGCCAGGGCACCCAGTGGCTCAGTTCGGCGTACCCGGCCCGCCACGGCGAGTTGGCCCAGACCAGGGCGAGCACCGCGCCGAGCAGCAGCAGGCCGCCGCCGACCGTCTCGGTGCGCAGCACGTCGGCCAGGAAGCGGGCCTCCGGCCAGGAACGGCGGGACAGCAGGCGGGGGCGGTGCGGGGTGTGCTGGCGCATGCGGGATCCGTTCGGAAGCTGGGGTCGGCGGAGTCATCGCCGACCAGGCTTCCCGGCACACCGGGACCAACCCTATCGGGCGTCCGCCATCGCCGGCGAGCCGCTCTCCGGCCGATGGGACGCCGATCCCACCTCCTGGGTACGGCGTCCCGTCGGCCGCCGGGTCAGCGTTGCCCGGGCAGCGCCGGCAGGGACACCCCGGCCGGCTCGCAGAAGGCGGCCATCCGCTTGACCAGCTCCTCCGGGTCGGCGTACGGGTCCAGCCCGCGCACCTCGTCCGGGTCCAGCGCGGGCACCGCGACGTGGGAGATCAACGGGTGCAGCGGACGGCTGTCCACCTCGTCGGCGCCGAACAGGTGCTCGTGCAGCTTCTCGCCCGGGCGCAGGCCGGTGAAGACGATCTCCACCGGCCGGCCCGCCTCGGCGGCCAGCCGGCGTGCCACGTCGGCGATCCGGACCGGCTCGCCCATGTCGAGGACCAGCGCCTCGCCGCCCCGCCCGATCGTCGCGGCCTGGAGCACCAGGTGCACCGCCTCCTGCACGGTCATGAAGTAGCGCGTCACGTCGGGGTGGGTGACGGTGATCGGCACCCCCGCCCGGATCTGCGCCTGGAACGCGGTGAGCACCGAACCGCGGCTGCTCAGCACGTTGCCGAAGCGGACGCTCAGGTATCTGCCGTCGAGCCGCTGCGCGTGGTACGCGGTCAGCCGCTCGGTGATCCGTTTGGAGTAGCCGAGGACGCTCGTCGGGTTGGCCGCCTTGTCGGTGGAGATGTTCACGAACTCGGCGACGTCCCGGCACGCCTCCAGCACGTTCAGCGTACCCAGGATGTTGGTCTTGATCGCCTCGCCGGGGTGGCGCTGGAGAAGCGTGAGGTGCTTGAGCGCCGCGGCGTGGAACACCACGTCGGGCTGCCGGTCGGCGATCACCCGGGCGATGCCCTCGGCGTCGCGGATGTCGGCCAGGATCAGCTCCGGCCCGTCCAGCAGCGCGCGCCCGTGCAGGGACATCTGCAGGGCGTGCAGCGCGGACTCGTCCCGGTCGAGCATCATCAGCTCGTCGGGCTCGCAGCGGGCGATCTGGCGGCACAGCTCCGAGCCGATCGAGCCGCCCGCGCCGGTGACGAGCACCCGGCGTCCGGCCAGCCCGCCGCGCTCGACGCTCAGCTCGGCCACCCGGTGCGCGCGGCCCAGCAGGTCGGTGAGCTGGAGGTCGCGGACGTCGGTGGCGGCCACCGGACGGTCGAGCACCTCGCGTACCGGCGGCAGGACCTTGAACGCCGCGCCGGCCTCCAGCGTGCGGGTGCGTACGTCGCGCAGCAGCTGCGGGTCGGAGCCGCTCATCGAGAAGATGACAGTGCTCGCCCGGGTGGCCCGGACGGCGGCGGCGATCTGCTCCCGGCCGCCGAGCACGCGCAGGCGCTCCAGCCGCAGGCCGCGGCTGTCGGGCGCGTCGTCGAGCAGGCCCACCGGCCGGTAGCTGCTGTCCGGGTCGTGCAGCAGCGTCCGGACCAGCCGTTCGCTGGCCGCGTCCACCCCGTAGACCAGGCAGCGTTCGGCGTGCTGGGCGGCGGGCTGATGGCGGTCGGCGTAGGCCCGCCAGAGGCCGCGGGCGGTGGCCATCGCCACCAGGGCGACGGTGCCGCCGACGAGCGGCGTGCTCGCCGGGACCGGCCGCTGCGCCCACGGCAGCACGGCGGCGAGGCCGACGGCGGCGACCAGCGCAACGGTGACGGCCAGCCCTTGGGCGTCCCCGGAGCTGCCGATCGGGTAGCGGCCGTAGAGCCGGGACCGCAGCAGCGTGAGCGCGGCGTACAGCGCGGCGCAGGCCAGTGCCAGGCCGAGCGTACGGGCGCTGGCGGCGGCGGTGAGGTCGAACTCGTACCGCGTCCAGGCCGCGCCGAGAAAACCTCCGCACCACGCGGCCGTGTCCAGCGTTAACAGGGAAAGGGTGGCGGCGCGGTGGGTGATCCGGCCGGGGGGTTGAACGGCTGTGATCGCGTCACGATCCATGGGCTGCCCTCTGTGTCCTATCCGTATTGAAAGGATTAGACCGTCTGTGCCTGTTCGGTCATTTACTGTCGTCCAGTCACGTAACGTCGTGAATAGGCGATTCGATCCTGGCACGGCGACTGGGGTTTTTAGGGGGCTTTCGTGCAGTTTCATCGGCAGACCGGCGTGTCGCGAGGGGGAGCGTGATGGACGTTCTCGGCTACCTGCGCCTGGTCCGACGCCACTGGTGGATCGTGCTGGTGACGGTGATGCTCGGCCTGGGCACCGCCGCGCTGGTGACGGTCCGGACGGCGCCTCGGTACGAGGCCTCGGTGACGTTCTTCGTCACCACGCCCAGCCAGGGGGTCACCGACGCCTACCAGGGCAGCCTCTTCCTCCAGCAGCGGGTGAAGTCCTACGGTGACCTGCTCACCAGCGACCGGCTGGCGCAGAGCGTGGTGGCCGACGCGCCGCTCGGCCTCACCGCCGACCAGGTGCGCAGCCGGATCCACACCACCGCCACGACCGGCACGGTCCTGCTCAAGGCGACGATCACCGACACCGACCAGACCCGGGCGCTGAAGACCACCGAGATGCTCGCGACGAAGTTCACCGAGCTGGTACGCAAGGTCGAGACGCCGCCGGACGGCAAGTCCCCGCCGATCAAGATCGAGGTGGTCAGCGGTCCCCGGGTCACCTCCAACCCGGTCTCGCCGCAGCCCACCCGCAACCTGGTCCTGGGCGGCCTGCTCGGCCTGCTCGCCGGCGTCGGGCTGGCCGTGCTGCGCGGCGTGGCCGACGTCCGGATGCGCGACGGCGCCGGGCTGCAACGGGTGACCGGCAGTCCGCTGCTCGGCGAGATCCCCTACGAGACCGGCGCGCGCTCGGCGCCGCTGATCGTGGGCGACGCGGCCACCTCGGCCCGGGCCGAGGCGGTCCGCAAGCTGCGCACCAACCTGCGCTTCGTGGACGTGCACGAGCCGGCCCGGGTCATCGCGGTCACCAGCGCGCTGCAGGGCGAGGGCAAGACCACGATGGCCTGCAACACCGCCATCGCGCTGGCCGAGGCGGGCTGGCGGGTGCTGCTGATCGACGCCGACCTGCGCCGCCCCAAGGTCGCCGACTACCTCGGGCTCGACGGCGGCGTCGGCCTCACCGACGTGCTGGTCGGCGACGTCCAGGTCGGTGACGTGGTGCAGCGCTGGGGCGAGAAGTCCCTGCTGGTGCTGCCCAGCGGCGCCACCCCGCCCAACCCGAGCGAGCTGCTCGGCTCGAAGTCCATGGCGGACCTGCTGGTGGCGCTGCGGGACTCGGCGGACATCGTGGTCCTCGACACCGCGCCGCTGCTCGCGGTCACCGACGGCGTGGTGGTGGCCGTGCAGGCCGACGGCGCGCTCCTGGTCACCCAGCAGGGGCGTACCTCCCGCAGCCAGGTCGCGGCGGCGGCGCAAGCGCTCAGCTCGGTCTCGGTGCGCCTGCTCGGCTGCGTGCTGAACATGGCCAAGGTGGCCAAGTCGGACGCCTACCAGTACGAGGCGTACAAGGTGGTCGTGCCGCCCGCGGCGCCCTCCGTGCCGGCCGACCGGGCCGGAACGCGGCGGGGCGCGAAGGCCGCGGGCGACCGGACGCAGGAACTCACCCGGCTGTCGCGATGAGTGCGAGTACGGGCCGGATCGACCGCTCGATCTCCTCGGCACAACGCCGGAAGTCGGCGGGCGAACCGCCGATCGGATCGCGCAGGTCCTCCGCGTCGGGGGCGGCGGGTTGCAGCCGCCCCCGGGCGCGGACCGCGGCCGACACCGCCGCTCGCAACGGCGTGCCCGCATCCGCCTCCGCCTCGGCGGGGCGGGCCTCGGCCGCCAGCCGGGCGAACTGCCGCAGCGTGAACGTCCGGGTCAGCGCGGCCGGTGCCAGCGAGGTGCAGGCCGAGCGTTGCCGGCGGGTCGCGGTCAGCACCAGCGCCGCCCCGGTCAGGTGCTCCGGGCGCAGCCGGCGGGTCCGGAAGGCCGCCGGGTCCGCGCCGGTGGCCGCGGTCACCTCGACCGCGTATGGGTGCATGGCCGCCCCGTCGATCGCGTCGGTCCCCGCGCTGGTCACCGCCAACGGCAGGCCGGCCAGCATGCGGCGGGCGATGAACTCCGCCATCGGTGACCGGCACATGTTCGCGTGGCAGACGAAGAGCACCTCGTCGACCATCTGCACCCCTCTCGTCGGCACGGTCGCGACGGAGGGTGCCGCGACGGCGTTCTTCCGGCGGTCGCGGCCGGACGCAGAGGGGATGCGGGAATCGTACGCGGTGCGGCGCCCGGCCGTCCGGAAAGCCGCGCCGGGAGCGTCGTCATGAGGGTCGGCATCCTCACCTACCACTTCCCGCCCGAGCCGGCGTTCGTCCCGGGCAGCCTGGCCGAGGAGCTGGTGGCCCGGGGCCACGAGGTGCGGGTGCTCACCGGTTTCCCGGACTACCCCGGCGGCCACGTCTATCCCGGCTGGCGGCAGCGCTGGCGGCACCAGACGCACAGCGAGCGGCTGACCGTGCGCCGGGTTCCCCGGTACGCCGCGGGCGACGGTTCCGCCCGTGCCCGCACCACGAGCTGGCTGTCCTTCGCCGGCAGTGCCGCGCTCGCCGGCCGGGGACTGCTGCGCGACGTCGACGTGCTCTACGTCTACGGCCACCCGGCGGTCACGTTCGCCGCCACCGGGCTGCGGCGGCTGCTCGGCCGCACGCCGACAGTGCTGCACGTGCAGGACGTGTGGACCGAGCGGGACGGGCGCGCCGAGCGGGACAGCGGGCGGCCGGCGCGGCTGGAGGCCGCGACCCGTCGCCTCTACCGGGAGGCGGCGGTGGTGGCTGTCGGGTCGCCGTCCATGGCGGATCTCGTCCGTGCCGGCGGGGCCGACCCGGGCCGGGTGCGCACGGCGCCGAACTGGACCGACGAGCGCATCTTCCGGCCCACCCAGGCCGGACCGGCGGTGCGGCGGCTGGTCCGCCGGGACGACCGCTGCGTGGTGATGCACGCCGGCACGATCGGCGTCCGCCAGGATCTGGAGACGGCGGTCCGCGCGGCGGCGGCGCTCGGCGACCGGATGGACCTGGTGCTCGTGGGATCGGGCCCGCAGGAGCGGCAGGTCCGGGGGCTCGCCGCCGACCTCGGCGCGGACAACGTCCGGTTCCTGGAACGACGGTCCGCCGTGGACATGCCGCAGCTCTACGCCGCCGCCGACTACCAGCTCGTGGCCCAGCGCGACCTGCCGGAGCTGCGTGGCCGGGTGCCCGACAAGCTCCAGGCCGCGCTGTCCTGCGCCGCGCCGGTGATCGCCTCCGCGGCGGGGGAGACGGCGGAGGTGGTGGAGCGGGCCCGCGCCGGCCTGTCCTGCCCGCCGGAGGACTGGGCGGCGCTGGCCGACCGCTTCTGGCTGGCCGCCGCCATCCCGCCGGCCGCCCGGATCGACATGGGCCGGCGGGGCCGCGACGCGTACCTGCGGGACATGTCGATGCGGGCCGGTGTGGACCGGATCGAGGCGCTGCTGCACGAGGCGGCCGAGCGCACGCCGAACCGAACAAAACTCGCACACAGCAGCTAATTCATCAGAGCGTCGAATAACGCCTCGAACAGGCACTTTCTCGTGCTAAAAAGCACTCGATCGCGAATTCTGTCCGATTCGACCGACACGTAGGGGGAATCCGTGACCGGACCTGGTGCCACGCCCGTCCGGCGGCGCCGCTCGCGCCGGCGCCGGCGCGCCCGGGTCCGCCGGATCCTGCTGACCGGGCTCGTAGTCGTGTCGGTGCTGCTCAGCGCCGGCGGCTGGGTCGTGTTCCGGGGCTGGCAGGCCCGCGCCCACCTGGTCAACGCCGCCGGACTGGCCCGGGAGCTCAGCGCCCAGGTGCTCGACGGCGACGTGGCCCGGGCCCAGCGCACGCTCGCCGCGTTGCAGGAGCAGGCCGCCGCCGCGCGTGGCGAAACCGGGGATCCGGTGTGGTGGGTCGGCCAGCAGACCCCGTACGCGGGGGACAACCTGGCCGCCGTACGGCAGATCTCGGTGGCGGTGGACGACCTGGCCCGGCTCGCGTTCCCCACGCTGCTGCGCGTCGACCTCGCCTCGCTGGTGCCGAAGCAGGGCAAGCTGGACCTGGCCCGCCTGCGCGCCGTCTCGGCCGAGGTCTCCGCCGCCGACCAGGCGGTGCGCACGACTGCCGACCGGCTGCGGAAGGTGCCCACCGGCGACCTCGTGACGCAGGTAGGCGACGCGGTCACCGCGCTGCGCGCGGAGCTGGACCAGCTCGGCGAGCTGACCTCGGCGGCTGATCGCGGCGCGCGGCTGCTGCCGCCACTGCTCGGCGCGGACGGACCGCGCAGCTATCTGCTGGTCTCGCAGAACCCGGCCGAGCTGCGCGCCACGGGCGGCATGTTCGGCGCGTACGCAGTCCTGCGCGCCGAGGGTGGACGGATCCGCCTCGTGAAGCAGGGCAGTTCGTCCGACCTGCGGTTCTTCGACCCGCCACTCAAGGTCGACGCGGAGGCGAAGCGGCTCTGGGGCGATCTGCCGGGCATCTATCCGGCGGACGTGAACCTCAACCCGGACTTCCCGGCCGCCGCCGCGCTCTACCGGGACATGGTGCGCCGCCGGACCGGCACGACTGTGGACGGTGTGCTGGCGGTGGACCCGGTGGTCCTGTCCTACCTGCTCGGCGTCTTGGGCCCGGTCAACGTGCCGGACGGGCCGGCACTCGCCCCCGCCACCGCCGTCCGCACGCTCCTCAGTGACTCGTACCGGGACCTGGGCACGAAGGACCAGGACGAGTACTTCACCAAGGCGGCCTCGGGTGTCTTCGACACCCTGTTCACCAAGACGATCGACCCGCGTGCGCTTTTGACCGTTTTTATCCGTTCAATCAACGAACGTCGGATATTGTTCTGGAGTGTCCGATCTGAGGAACAGCGCGCACTGGCCGGCAGCCGGCTGGCCGGTCAACTTCCGGAGAAGGACACCGTGCCGACTGTCGGCGTGTTCCTCAACGACGGCAGCGGCGCGAAGCTCGGTTACTACCTCAGGTTCTCGGCCACCGTGACGGTCGGCGAATGCCAGCCGGACGGGCGCCGCGAACTGAAGCTGCGGGTGACGGTGCACTCCACCGCCCCGAAGTCGGGCCTGACCGAGTCGGTCACCGGGCTGGCCCTGGCCGGCGACAAGTACACCGCACGCACGTTCGTCTCCGTCCACACGCCCACCGGCGGCGCCGTCCTCACCGGACGGCTGGACGGGCGGGACACCGCGATGGGCAGCGGCACCGACGGCCGCCGCCAGGTGGCGGTGGCGAACGTGGAGGCACGCCCGGGGCAGACCAGGACGCTCGACGTCACGGTGCTCACCGGCCAGACCGGCGCCGGGACGGCCGAGCTGGTGCACACGCCCACCGTCACCCCATGGACCACCCAAGTAGTCAACGCACCAAGCTGTGAACAGTAGGAGGGAAACCATCATGCGGCTATCCCGCATCATCATGGCGCTCACGGTGGGCCTGGCCGTAGCGGCCGTGCCGACCGCGGCCGGGGCGGCGCAGCCGCAGCCTCCGGTCTACCCGCCGGAAGTCGCCTCGCTGACCGTGTCGCCGCTGGCCGCCTGCCTCGGCGAGAAGTTCACCCTGCAGGGTTCGAACTTCGCGCCGAATGAGACGGTTCGCATCGACGTGGCGATCTCGGGCCTGCCCGTGGCCGCCCCGGCCGAGGGCACCGCGCGACGCAGCGACGGCAGCACGGTGGCGATGGCGCCCGTCGCCTACACGCCCAACCGCGCCCAGCCGCAGCCCGCGCCGACCACGTTCACCGTGACGGCCGACGCCAGCGGCAACTTCACCGTCACCTACCGGCCGACCCAGCCGGGTCGGTACACGTTCACCGCCACCGGTCTGACGTCCGGCCGGATCGCCAGCGCCACCGGCACCGTCTGTCCGCCAAAGCCGACCCGGCCGCCGCACAAGGGCGGCCTGCCGGTCACCGGTGACAGCATCGGCACGCCGCTGAAGCTCGGTGGTGGCCTGGCCGCCGCCGGTGCGGTGCTGCTGCTGGCCTCGATGGCCTGGCGTCGCCGTCGCCTCGGCTGATCCGAGGCGCGCCGGGGACGACCCGGCTCGATCGTGAGTGCCCGCCGGACCTCGTCCGGCGGGCACTCACGTGTCCGGGCGACACGACACAATGAGCCATGGACGCGACACCGTGGACCGACCAGGCCGGCCTGCTCACGCTGCCCGGGGGCGCCACCGTACGCGGGCGCCGGGTCGCCGAGCCCGGTTCGCCCGCCGACTTCGCCCTGCTGCTGGCGCCCGGTCCCGAGCCGGAGTGGCCGGTCCGGCGGGTCCGCTGGCCCGACTTCTGGATCCCGGCCGACCGCGCCGACGCCCTCGACGCGCTGCGCGAGGCGTGGCGGCGCGCGTACGCGGGCGAACGGGTCGAGGTGGCCTGTCACGGCGGCATCGGGCGGACCGGCACCGCGCTCGCCGCGTTGGCCGTGCTGGACGGGCTGCCGCCCGCGCGGGCGGTGGCCTGGGTCCGGTCCCACTATCACCGGCGCGCGGTGGAGACGCCGTGGCAGCGGTGGTGGCTGCGCGGCGTGCGCTGACACCCGGCCGGTCACCCACCGGCAGCGCCCGATCGGCGCGGCGTCACGACACCGGTGAGGCGTCCGGACCTGATCATCCGGCTCGGTAGGGTGCCTTCTCATGAGAGCCCGGGCCCTGGCCGTCGCCACCGCCGTCACCCTGCTCACCACCGGGGCACCCGCCCCGGCCGCCGCCGCCCCGGCCACCACACCCGCCGCCCCGGCCGCCGCGCCCGCACCCGCGGCGCCCTGCCCGCGCCTGCCCGCGCCGAAGGTCAGCCGGCCGCCCCGCCCGACAACGCCGGCCACGACACCCGAACAGGCGGCGGTGGGCGGCGAGGCGCTGGCCGGCACCGGCCTCGTCGTGCCACCCGGCAGCCCTGCACCCCCGGCGGTCACCGCGACCACCTGGCTCGTGGCCGACCTGGACACCGGCGCGGTCCTCGGCGCGTGCGGCGCACACGTTCCCGGCACCCCGGCGAGCACCCAGAAACTGCTGCTGGCCGCCACCATGCTGAGCCGGCTGGACCCGAAGCAGGTGGCCGTGGCGACCCGGGACGACCTGGACATCGAGCCGGGCAGCTCGGCCGTCGGCCTGCTCGTCGGCGGCCGCTACAGCGTGGCGACGCTGTGGCTGGGCCTGCTGCTCCAGTCCGGCAACGACGCCGCGAACATGCTGGCCCGCCTCGGCGCGGGCAGCGCGCAGGCCGGCGTCGCCGAGATGAACGCCGAAGCCCGCCGGCTCGGCGCCGGGCAGACGCACGCGGTCACCCCGTCCGGCCTGGACGGTCCCGGCCAGTTCACCACCGCGTACGACCTGGCGCTCATCGCGCGTGCCTGCTTCGCCGACGCCGCGTTCCGCCGGTACGCGCTCACCGAGCGCACGCAGATCCCGGCCCAGCCCGCGCTGAAGAAGGGCGGGTTCCAGATCCAGAACGAGAACCAGCTCGTCTACCGCTATCCCGGCGCGCTCGGCGGCAAGACCGGCTTCACCGAGCTGGCCCGGCACAGCTACGTCGGCGCCGCGCAGCGCGACGGTCGCCGCCTCGTGGTGACGCTGCTCGGGGCCGAGGCCCGCCCGGTACGCGGCTGGCAGCAGGGCGCCCAACTGCTCGACTGGGGCTTCCGGCTGCCCCGGGACGCCTCGGTCGGCCGCCTGGTCGAACCGGGCGAACCGGCCGCCGAGGCGCCGCGACCCGGGCCGGCGCCGGCCGCCGAGCCCACCCGTACCCCCGGCGAGCCCTGGCGCGGGCCGGGCGGTACGGCGCTGCGCCGCATCGGCGACGGGGACTGGCGGGTGATCGTGCCGGCCGCCGGCCTGCTGGCGCTGGCGGTCGGCGGGGTGGTGGCGGCGCTCACCGCCCGCCGCGCCCGGGCCCGCCGACGCGGGCGCCGCCGCGCCTGACCCGGCCACCGGGCCGCGTGGACACCGATTCCGCGGGTATGCGCCCGGCATGGAGCACCCGGGCCGGATCGTGGTGGTCTCGGCGGACATCGGTGCCGGACACGACCGGGCCGCCGACGAACTGGCGCACCGGCTGCGTGCGCGGGGTTTCGCGGTGGACCGGCTGAACCTCCTGCACCTGCTGCCCCGCCCGGCGCACCGGGCGGTACGCGAGACGTACCGCAGGGTGCTGCACCGGCTTCCCTGGGGTTACCACGCGCTGTTCCGGCTCACCGGCAGCTCGCGGACCGCCGTGCGCGGGATCCGCGCGCTGCTGCGGCCGTTCCGCCACCGCCTGCGCCGCCGCATTCCCCCCGACACGCGGGCCGTGGTCACCACCTATCCGTTCGCCAACCAGCTCCTCGGGCCGCTGCGGTGCCGTGGGCGGCTCCGTGTCCCTCTGATCACCTATGTGACTGATTTCGTGGTGCACCCGACCTGGCTCGCGCCGGGCGTGGACGTGTACTGCGCGGTCCGCCACGCCGAGACGCACGAGAACTGCGCCGCCGACGTCACACGGGTCCAGCCGCTGGTGTCCCGCGCCTTCGCCCGGCCCGGCCCGGAGGACCGGCGGCGGGCCCGGCAGCGGTTCGGCCTCCCGGCCGACGAGGTGCTCGCGCTCGTCGTCGCGGGCGCCTGGGGGGCCGGCGAGGTGGCGGCCACGGTGGCCGAGGTCGCCGCGGCGGGCGTGCGGCCGGTGGTGGTGTGCGGGCACAACGCGGCGCTGCGCCACCGGCTGCGCGGCGCCGGCCGGTACGTGCTGGGCTGGGTGGACGACATGCCGGCGCTGATGCGCGCCGTCGACGTCCTGGTGGAGAACGCGGGCGGACTGACCTGCCAGGAGGCGCTGGCGGCCGGGCTGCCGGTGGTCACGTACCGGCCCATCGCCGGGCACGGACGCGCGAACGCGGCGATCCTGGCCCGCGCCGGCCTGAGCCGGTGGGCCGGCACACCGCAGCAGCTCGGGCCGGTGCTCGCGGCGGTGATCGGGACCGGACCGGTGGCCCCGCCCCGTGACGACGTGTCCGAGGACCCGGCCGGACTGGTCGCCGAGGCGGCCCGCCGGGCGCCGCCCGCCGGCCCGGCCGGTACGCGCCGCCCGCTGCTCGATCCGGTCGGCGACGCGGTGGCCGTCCTCGCCGCGCTGCTGCAGTCCACCGGGGGCCTGCGTTGAGACCGGCCACCCTCGCCCGGGCCGCCGCGCTGGCGCTGCCGGCGTTGCAGGCGGCACCGGCGGTGACGGCGCTGCCCGCCGTGCGGCGGCGGCTGCTGCCCGGGCTGCACGGGCTCGGGGCGCCCGGCCGGGTCGCGCTGACCTTCGACGACGGCCCGGATCCGGAATCCACCGGCCACGTCCTGGACGTGCTGGCGGCGCACCGGGTCCGTGCCACGTTCTTCGTGCTCGGCGCGATGCTGCGCCGCCATCCGGCGCTGGGCCGCCGGGTCGCCGGCGACGGCCACGAGATCGCCGTGCACGGCTGGACGCACGACAACCTGCTGCTGCGCGGCCCCGCCCGCACCGTCAGCGACCTGACCCGTGCGTACGCCCTGGTCGCCGACGTGACCGGCCGTGCCCCCCGGTTCCTGCGACCGCCGTACGGCGTGCTCACCACCGCCGCGCTCGTGGCCGCCCGGCGGCTGCGCCTGCGGCCGGTGCTGTGGAGCTGCTGGGGCCGGGACTGGACAGCCACCGCCACCGCCGACACCGTCGCGGACACCGTCCTGGCCGGGCTGGACGAGGGCGGCACGATCCTGCTGCACGACTCCTCCCGCACGGCCGCGCCGGGCGCCTGGCGGGCCGGTCTGGCCGCCCTTCCGCGCGTGCTCGCCGAGTGCCGCCGCCGGGGCTGGCACGTCGGCCCGCTGGCCGGCCACGGGCTCCGCGCGCGCTGATCGTCGAGCGGGCGAGCCTACCCGGTGGCGACAGTGCCGGGACCCGAATCCCCGAGCCGGTGACCCGTTCGGGTCGGCGTGGCTAGCGTGCGGGTCATGAGGACCTGGGGATCCTTCGTGGCGCTGGCCGCCGCCCTGCTGCTGCCGGCGTCGGCGACGCCCGCGGTGGCCGCCGTCCGCACGCCGGTACGCCGGCTGCCGTCCGCGCCGCCCTGCCCGAACGTGCCGGCCCCGGCGACCCGGCCGCCGCAGCCGCCGCCGGCGCCCGACCCGGCCGCGCGGGCCGTCGGCGGCCCCGCGCTGGACACCGCCGGGCTGGTCGTCCCGCCCGCGTCGACCGCGCCGCCGGCGGTGATCGCCACCTCCTGGGTGGTCGCCGACCTGGACAGCGGCGCGGTGCTCGGCGGCTGCGGCCCGCACGAGTACGGGGTGCCCGCGAGCGTGCAGAAGCTGCTGCTGGCCGCCACGATGCTGCCCCGGCTGGACCCGAACCGGGAGGTGACGGTGACCGCCGGGGACCTGGCCGTCGAGCCGGGCAGCTCGACTGTCGGGCTGGTCGAGGGCGGACGCTACCGGATCGAGACGATCTGGCTCGGCCTGCTGCTGCGCTCCGGCAACGAGGCGGCGAACGCGCTGGCCCGCCTCGGGGGCGGCCCGGACGGGCCGGCCGGCGGGATCCGGGCGATGAACGAGGAGGCGCACCGGCTCGGTGCCCGGCAGACGCACGCGGTCACCCCGTCCGGGCTGGACGGGCCGGGGCAGTTCACCAGCGCGTACGACCTGGCGCTCATCGCGCGGGCGTGCTTCGCCGACCCGGCGTTCCGGCGCTACGACACCACCCGGTCGGCGCAGATCCCGGCCCAGCCGGCGCAGCGGGCGAAGGGGTTCGCCATCTCCAACGACAACATGCTGCTGGACCACTATCCGGGCGCCCTCGGGGGCAAGACCGGCTTCACCGACCTGGCCCGGCACACGTACGTCGGCGCGGCCGAGCGCGGCGGGCGGCGCCTCGTGGTGACGCTGCTCGGCGCCGAGGTGACCACCCAGCGCGGCTGGCAGCAGGGCGCGGCGCTGCTGGACTGGGGTTTCGCGCAGCCGCGTGACGCGTCGGTCGGACGGCTGGTCGAGCCGGGGGAGCTGGACCGGTCCGCGCCACCGGCGGGCGGGGCGGCCTCGGCCCTGGCCGGGCACGCCGGCCTGCGCGGCGGCGGGGCGGCACCCGGACCACGGCCCGGCACGGGTGTGACGGTGGCGGTGGGCGCGGTGCTGACGGCCGGGGGAGCGCTGCTGCTGGCCCGGCGTCGCCGCAACGCCGCCGCCGTCGCCATGTCGACCGGGACGCCGCTGCGGGAGCCGGAAATTCCGGAACAGGAGTGAAAGCGGCGGCCCGGATCAGCGGCAGGCGGGCCCGGCGGTGCTGTCCCGCACCACGAGTTCGGTGGCCAGCTCGACCCGGGGCGAGTCGATCTCCTCGCCCTGGGCCAGCCGCAGCACCGTGCGGGCGGCGAGCCGGCCCATCTCCACCAGCGGCTGGCGCACTGTGGTCAGCGGCGGTGAGGCCCACCGCGCCTCGGGCAGGTCGTCGAAGCCCACCACGCTCACGTCGTCGCAGACCCGCAGCCCGCGGCGGCGTACCGCCTCGTACACCCCGAAGGCCATCTGGTCGCTGGCGGCGAAGATGGCGGTGGGCGGGTCGTCGAGGTCGAGCAGCGCGCCACCGGCGGTGAACCCGGAGGCGTGGTAGAAGTCGCCGGGCTGCACCAGCCGGTCGTCGGCGGTGACCCCGGCGGCGGCCAGGGCGGCCCGGTAGCCGTCCAGCCGGGCCCGGCTGCACAGCAGGTGCGGCGGGCCGGCCACGAAACCGATCCGGCGGTGGCCGAGCTTGAGCAGGTGCTCGGTGGCGGCCAGGCCGCCGGTCCAGTTGGTGGCGCCGATCGCCGGCACGTCGGTGGCGGCCACGCCGGCGGCCGGGTCGACCACCACCACCGGCACGTTGAGGCGCCGCAGCTGGGCCTGCACGGCGGGGCTCAGGTGCGAGGTCACCACGATCACGCCGTCGGACGCGCGGGCGCGCAGGTTGTGCAGCCACTGCCGGGTGGAGCTGGACTCGCGGTGGATCGCCGAGACGACGGTGCCCACCCCGGCGGCGTGGCTGACGTCCTCCACGCCGCGGATGATCTCCACGGCCCACGGGCTGTCCAGGTCGTTGAAGACCAGGTCGACCAGGTCCGCCCGGCGCACCGTACGGCTGCCGCGACGCCGGTAGCCGTGGTGGCGCAGCAGCTCCTCGACCCGCTCCCGGGTGTCCGGCGCGACGTCGGAACGCCCGTTGAGCACCCGCGACACGGTCGGCACCGAGACGCCGGCCTCCCGTGCGATAGCGGTGATGGTCACCCTGCGCTCGTCGTCCGCGCTCACCCGTGTTCCCTTCGCCGGCTGCCGGAACCGACCGGTAGACCGTCCCGCCCCACGCACATCTTGCCGTACGGCGAGGGCTTGACGACAGGCCGGACCGGCCCTAGCGTTCGCACGAGTTGCGGAAACGTTCCGGAAACGCGCCAGTCATCTTCCGCCGGCTCGCCGTCCACCCCCGACGAACGACGAGGAATCCGAGGCGTGTTCACCGACCTGGCCGAGGCCGAACTCCGCGCCCATCGCAGCGACCTGCGCGAGCCGCCGGACTTCGACGCCTTCTGGGCTGACACTCTCGCACAGGCGCGCTCCTGCGGCGACCCCGTGTCGGCGACCCCGATGCCCACGCCGCTGGCCGGGATCGACGTGTTCGACGTGACCTTCCCCGGCTTCGCCGGCCAGCCGATCCGCGCCTGGCTGCGGGTGCCGCGCGGCGCGACGCAGCCGCTGCCCACGATCGTGCAGTACGTCGGGTACGGCGGCGGCCGCGGCCACGCGCTGGAGAACCTGCTCTGGTCCGCCGCCGGCTTCGCCCACCTCCAGATGGACACGCGCGGCCAGGGCTCGGGGTGGAGCCGGGGCGACACGCCCGACGTCGCCGCCGCCGGACCGCAGGCGCCGGGCATGGCCACCCGGGGGATCGAGGACCCGAACCGGTACTACTACCGGCGCTTCCTCACCGACGCGGTCCGCGCCGTGGACGCCGCGTGCGAACTGCCCGCCGTCGACCCGGACCGGATCGCGGTCCTCGGGCACAGCCAGGGTGGCGCCGCCGCCCTCGCCGCCGCCGCGCTGGCGCCCCGGGTGCGGGCGGCTGTCGCGCTCGTGCCGTTCCTCTGCGACATCCCGCGCGCGATCACCATCACCGACGCCGCGCCGTACCGGGAGATCCGCGACTACCTGGCCGTGCACCGCGACCGCGAGGAGCAGGCGCTGCGCACGCTCGGCTACGTCGACGGCGTCGCGTTCGCCCGCCGCGCGGGCGTGCCGGCCCGCTTCTCCGTCGCGCTCATGGACGAGATCACGCCGCCGTCCACCGTCTACGCCGCCTACCACGCCTACCGGGGCGACAAGGACCTGACGGTGTGGCGGTTCAACGGCCACGAGGCGGGCGGCATCGACGACGACGCCGCCGCCGTCGACTTCCTGCGTACCGTGCTGGGCGGCTGACCACCGGTTCCGCCGATGCCGGCCCGCCGGGGCTGGTAGACACGGCGGGTGGGCACCGGCACGCGCGCGACGGCGGTCGTGGCCGTCGCGGCCACGCTGCTCGCCGCCGCCTGCCAGCGGCCCGCGCCGTCGCCGTCGGCGCCGCCGTCACCCACAGCGACCGGCCCCCGTGCCCCGGCGGACATCGTGGACCTCACCACCGTCGACCCCACCGTCCGCACCGACATCCGGTACGCGGGCCCGCACAACTTCGTCGGCCGCCCGATCGACGGGTACGCCGAGCCGCGCTGCCTGCTCACCCGGCCGGCGGCGGAGGCGCTGCACCGGGTGCAGACCGCCGCGCTCGCCGGCGGGCACAGCCTCAAGGTGTACGACTGCTACCGCCCGCAGCGCGCCGCCGACGACTTCGTGGCCTGGGCGAAGCTGCCCGGTGAGCAGCTGATGAAGGGGGAGTTCTATCCCGCCGTGCCGAAGGACCGGCTGTTCGCCGACGGCTACATCGGCGCGCCCACCGCGCACAGCCGGGGCAGCACCGTCGACCTGACCCTGGTGCCGGTCTCCGGGCCCTCGCCGGCCGCGTACACGCCCGGCCAGGCGCTCGTGCCCTGCACCGACCCGGCCGGACGCCGCTTCGCCGACGACTCGATCGACATGGGCACCGGGTTCGACTGCTTCGACCCGCGTTCCCACACCGCCGACGCACGGGTCAGCCGCACCGCCCGGGACAACAGGGACCTGCTGCGCCGGCTGATGTCCGCACAGGGCTTCGAGAACTATCCGCTGGAGTGGTGGCACTACCGGTACGTCGACGAGCCGTACCCGGACACCTGGTTCGACTTCCCGGTGGCCGGTTCGTCACTGCGGTGACGCGGTCGTCCCACCAAGATCGATCGCGGCTAGGCTCGACGCTCATGGAGACCGAACGGATCGGCCCGCCGCTGCTCGCCGGCGAACGGGAGTCGCTGCGCGCCTTCCTCGACTTCCACCGGGCCACGCTGGCCCTCAAGTGCGAGGGGCTGACCGACGAGCAGTTGCGCCGGGCGGCGTCGCCGCCGTCCACGCTGTCACTGCTCGGCCTGGTCCGCCACATGGCCGAGGTGGAGCGCACCTGGTTCCGCCGGGTCATCGCCGCCGAGGACGTGCCGCTGGTGTGGTCGGACAGCGGCGACTTCCAGCAGGCGTACGACGCCCGCGACGCCGACGTGGCGGAGGCGTTCGAGGCGTGGCGGCGGGAGGTCGAGCACGCCCGGCGCGTCGAGCGGGAGGCCGCCTCGCTCGACGTGACAGGTCACCAGGCCCGCTGGGGCGAGGACGTCTCGCTGCGCCTGGTCATGCTGCACATGCTGCACGAGTACGCCCGCCACAACGGGCACGCCGACCTGATCCGCGAGGCGATCGACGGCACCGTCGGCGTCTGAGCCCGCCCGGTCAGCGCCCGCGCAGCGGCAGCCAGGCCAGCACGTCCTGAATGCGCGCGTCCCAGTACGCCCAGTCGTGGTCACCGGGACCGAAGTCGACGGTGACCGGCACGTCGCGTTCCCGGGCCACGTCGAGGAACCGCAGGTTGTCCTCGTACAGGAAGTCCTCGGTGCCGCAGGCGACGTAGAGCGCCGGCCGGTCGTCGCCGGAGCGCTCCAGCAGCCCCACCGTGTCGTCGTCGGCGGGCACCGGGTCGTCACCCCAGACGGTGTGCCACACCGCCGGGTCGACCGGACGGGTCGGATGGTGGCGGCGGCGCGTCACGTCCAGCGCGCCGGACAGGCTGGCCGCCGCCGCGAACCGGTCCGGGTGGCGCAGCGCCCACTTCATCGCCCCGTAGCCGCCCATCGACAGGCCCGCGACGAACGTGTCCTCCCGCCGGTCGGACAGCCGGAACAACGACCGGCACACCTCGGGCAGCTCCTCGCTGAGGAACGTCCAGTACCGGTTGCCGTGCGCCTCGTCGCAGTAGAAGCTCCGCTGCGCCTGCGGCATCACCACGGCCAGCCCCAGCGGCGCGACGTACCGCTCGATCGAGGTGCGCCGGGTCCACACGGTGTCGTCGTCGCTCAGCCCGTGCAGCAGGTACAGCACCTGCGGGTCACCGTCGGCGGCGGCACCCGGCACGCCGATCCCGGCCGCGCCCCGGTCGGGCAGCAGCACTGTCATCGACGTGCCCATGCCGAGCGCCTCGGAGAAGAAGTCACAGCGGATGTGCGCCATGAGGCGGCAGCGTACCCCGCAGGGGTTCGATGAGGGCGTTCCTATTGCCCCGGGACGGCCGCGCGGGAAAAGATGGCCGTGCGCGCCGGAAACGTGTTCGTAACCTGCGCGCTGCTGGTCTCTGTCACAAGGAAGTGGGAGTCAGTCATGAGCGACGTGTCGGCCGCACTGGGTGTGCGCCTCTACCCGGACCTGGTCGAGCCCGGCGGTCTCGCCCCCGCGCTCGTGGCGACAGCCGCCGCCCACCAGCTCGACGTCGGCGAGGTGACCGCGCCCGAGCAGGGGCGCAGCCGGTTCACCTGCGCCGAGATGACCTCCGCCCGCGGCGTGGTCTGCGTCAGCCTCGGCTCGCAGGCCCGCTACTTCATGATCGACCTGCGGGTGGACGGCGACGTCCAGGCCCGGGGCGACGCCACCGACCTGCTTCAGGTCGCGCAGGTGGCCGCCGCGTGGCGGGCCGGCATCACGCTCGCGGAGCTGACCGCGCGCTACCCGTTCATGGAGGAGATGCGCCGCCACCCGGTGGCACACGCCGGCTGACCACGAACGAATATCGTGTTGCCGCCCAGGTGTGGCGGCCGTACCGTGAGCGGGCAACGTCGATCTGATCCACCAGGGGAGTGCACCGTGTCGCAGCAGAACCGCACCCGCGCCGAGCGGCAAGCGCCGCGCGCCGGTGCCCTGCTGCCCGAGCCGGGCACGGGCCGCGAACGGCAGTGGCAACCAGGGTGGTGGCGCGTCTAGCGCCGGCGCGACGATCCGCGCGAACCGCCCGCCCCGAGACCGGAGCAGGGCGGTTCTCCGTTTCCGGGGCAGCTCCGCCGACGGCGTACGCCGTCCTGGGCCGTTGGAGCAACTGGCAGCTCACCCGGCTCTCAACCGGGAGGCTACGGGTTCGAGTCCCGTACGGCCTACGTCAGAAGGACATGAGCAAGGAGACGACGATGGGTTTCACCCCGCTGGCCGGTACCCGGGCGCCGGTCCGGGTCTGGACCGACCCGTACACGATCGAGGCGCAGGCGGCCCGGCAGCTGCGCAACATCGGCGCGCTGCCGTGGGTGCAGGGTGTCGCGGTGATGCCGGACGTGCACTTCGGCAAGGGCGCCACGGTCGGCTCGGTGATCGCGATGCGGCAGGCCGTGTCGCCGGCCGCGGTCGGCGTGGACATCGGTTGCGGCATGTCGGCGGTACGGACCTCGCTGACCGCCGCCGACCTGCCCGACGACCTCGCGCCGCTGCGCTCGGCGATCGAGGCGGCCATCCCGGTCGGCTTCGCGATGCGTGACGACGCTGTCGACCCGCGCCGGATCCGAGGGCTGGAGCAGTCGGGCTGGGACGACTTCTGGCGGCGGTTCGGCACGCTGGACCGGAAGGTGGCCCAGCTCCAGACGCGGGCGCAGCGGCAGCTCGGCACGCTCGGCGGCGGCAACCACTTCATCGAGGTCTGCCTGGAGCAGGGCGGCCCGGACGACGGCCGGGTCTGGCTGATGCTGCACTCCGGTTCCCGCAACATCGGCAAGGAGCTGGCCGAGCGGCACATGGCGGTGGCGCGCGGCCTGCCGCACAACACCGACCTGCCGGACCGGGACCTCGCGGTGTTCCTCGCCGGCACGCCCGAGATGGAGGCGTACCGGCGGGACCTGTGGTGGGCGCAGGAGTACGCCCGGCGCAACCGGGCGGTCATGCTCGCTCTGCTGAGCCAGGTGGTCCGGGTTGCGTTCCCGCACGTCGGCTACGACGAGCCGATCTCCTGCCACCACAACTACGTGGCGGAGGAGAGCTACGACGGGGTGGACGTGCTGGTGACCCGCAAGGGCGCGATCCGGGCCGGTAAGGGGGACCTGGGCATCATTCCCGGCTCGATGGGCACCGGGTCGTACATCGTGCGCGGCAAGGGCAACGTCGACGCGTACTGCTCGGCGTCGCACGGCGCCGGGCGGCGGATGTCGCGGGGGCAGGCGAAGCGGACGTACAGCACTGCGGATCTGGCCGCGCAGACCGCCGGGGTGGAGTGCCGCAAGGACGCCGGTGTGGTCGACGAGATCCCCGGCGCGTACAAGGACATCACCGAGGTGATGGCCCAGCAGGAGGACCTGGTCGAGGTGGTCGCCCACCTCAAGCAGGTCGTCTGCGTGAAGGGCTGAGCGGCAGGGCCGGCGTCGAGGGGGCGCCGGCCCTACCGGGTACGCCGGGCGACGCGCACGCCGACGGCGACCGCGCCGATGACGAGCAGCGCGGACAGGAGCTGGAGGCCGGGGGAGTCGTCGGCCTCCCCGTACACGAAGCCGGCGACGCCGAGCACGACGGCGAGCAGCGCCACGGCGGCGGCCAGGTGTCTCATCGTTGCGCCCCATCCTCGTCGGGGACCCATTCGAGCAGGTCGCCGGGCTGGCAGTCGAGCACCCGGCACATGGCCTCCAGGGTGCTGAACCGGACGGCCTTGGCGCGGCCGTTCTTGAGCACCGCCACGTTCGCCGGGGTGAGCCCGACGCGCTCGGCGAACTCGCCGACGCTCATCTTGCGCTTGGCCAGCTCCACGTCGATGCGCACGACGATCGGCATCAGATCACCGCTTCCATGTCGGTGCGCAGCGTGGTGGCCTGGCGCAGCAGCGCGCGCAGCACCACCATCAGCAGCCCCAGCACGCTGACGCCGGTGACCAGCAGGAACAGCAGCAGCGGCAGCCCCGGGTCGCCGGCGTTGAAGCCGACGTAGAGGAAGACGCCGACGAGCACCACCCAGGCGGCGGCGACCGCCCAGACGATGCCGTCGACCCAGCCCAGGGACGCCTCGGTGAAGATGCGGTCGCGCTTGACCAGGGTGAGCAGGTGCCAGGTGCAGACGATCACCACCTGCACGCACAGCACCCAGAAGATCGTCACCGCGGTGGCGGGCCACCGCAGGTACGCCATGTCCGGGTTCTCCCGCGCCATGTGCGCGAACTGCCCGGGCAGCGACATGGTCTGGAGCAGCACCAGGATCGCGAACAGCAGGACCAGGAAGGCACGGAGTGGTGTCACCGCGCGTTGCGCCGTAAGCATGCATCGACTATCGCGCGGAACCTATCGAAAGTCAATCGGTTCCGATCGTGGGTCGCTGTCGATAGGCTCGGTCCGGGATGCTCGCCCGGCTCCGGCCCACCCTGGGGAGGACGACATGACCGGACACCGCCGTCGCGCGGTCCGGCCGACGGCCCTTGTCCTGGCCGCCGCTCTGACCGGCGCCGCCTGCCAGCCGGGAGAGCCCGACCCGGCGGCCCCCGGCGCCGTGGTGATCGACCGCCTCACCGCGCCGGCCGAGCTGGCCGGTCTGCCCCGTCAAGACGCCGGCAGGGACCGCATACCGGCCCTGGTCGACGATCCGCCGGGTCTCGCCATGGTGATCAACGGGTACGGCGAGGCGACTCCGCCGCCACTGACCCTCGAGGCGTACTACGGCAACCGGGTGGGCATCGCGGCGGTGGGGCGGGCGTTGCAGTCGCGTCTCGGCGGAGGCACTGCCGCACCCGGCGCGGAGACCACCTGCCACAGTGGCGCCGACGGGTCTGTCACCTGCTGGCGGCGGGCGGACACGCTCGTCGTGACGGTCACCGCCCGCGACGGCCGGTCCGCCGAGCGGACGCGGGACGCCACCGAGCAGGCGTGGCGCGCCGTCACCGGCTGAGCGCCGCCGACGTCAATCGGTGCCCCTCGCTGGGCGCCCGACGGCGTAGCGGACGTGTACGGCGTACCGCGAGTGGTGCACCGCGCGGATCTCCAGGTCGACGTCCCGGTCGAAGCCCTCGAACAGCCGCTTCCCGCGGCCGAGGATCACCGGCGCGGTGGACAGGCCCAGCTCGTCGACGACGCCGGCCGCGAGCGCCTGCCGGATGACCTCGGCGCCCCCGCCTATGACCACCGCGCCGTCGCCGGCCGTACGCCGGGCCGCCGCCAGCGCCGCGTCGAACCCGTCGACCATGAGGAAACCGGCGTCCGGGTCGGGCTGGTCGGCGGTGCGGTGGGTGAGCACGACCAGAGGGGCCTGGAACGGGTTCCGGCCGCCCCAGGCGCCGGCGGCGTCGTACATGCCCCGGCCGCACAGCGCGGCACCGGCACCCGCCAGCAGCTCGTCGAAGTACGCCCGGTCCTCGTCGGTCATGCCGGCGCCGGCCTCACGCGGCGTGTCGTACGTCCACGGCCCGCCCATCACCCAGTGGTGCAGCCGTTCGCCGCCGACACCGAGCCCCTGGCCGGCCCGGTCGTCCGGGCCGGCGACGTAGCCGTCCAGGGAGACGGTGACGAACGCCCGCACCCGGCCGCGCCTTTCACTGGTGCTCATGCTTCCTCCCGGAGATCGGAACACTGACACTGGGAAGACCTCCGGCCGGTGCCGGACTCGTCGCCGCCTGGGGGCCGGCGTCAGCCGTACACCGGATGCTCGGCCTGGAACGCCAGCCGGCGGTCCGCGCCGGCGGCCAGCTCCGCGAGCACGTCGTCGAGGTCCAGGAACGTCTGCCAGCGCTCCTGGCCGGTGATGCCGGCGAGCCGGTCGACCACGAGCTGCTCCAGGTCGGTGACGCGCCGGCCCTTCCACACCTTGTCGGCCAGGCTGACCAGCAGGTCCTCCAGCTGCGCGCCGGGGGAGTGCCAGGCGGCGTGGGTGACGGCGAAGCGGGCCCGCTCCTCCGGTACGCCGAAACGCAGCAGCAACTGGTACCCGGCCTCCTCGTGCGCCGAACCGGGGCCGGTCAGCTCGGCCGGGTGCTCGACCTTGCCGAGATCGTGCACCGCCGCGCCGAACAGCACCGCCTGCCTGTCGAACGGCACCGCGCCGAAGCGGTCGGCGAACGCGGCCGTCAGGTGCCAGGCGACGTCGTGCACCAGCCGCAGGTGCGCGCCGAGGCGCGGCGGGGCGGCGAGGGCGTCCAGCAGCTCGACCGCCACGCCCGGGAGCGGGAGCAGTGGCGGGTCGCCCGCTTCGGTGAGGGCGCGGTGCAGCGCGTCGGAGGTCATCGGGGCGAGCGTACCGGTCCCCGGTGGGCTCACCGGCGGTGATGGACGAGTAGCCGAACGTGAAGCGGCCGCTCGTCCGATTCCGGTGCGTCGATCCACTCGGGAGGGTGGGGGCCACGTCTCTCACGGGGGTTGTCGAATGACCGCACTGAATCGTCGTGCCCTGCTGCGTACCGCCGCGCTGACCGGGCTCGCCGCCGCGACCGGGGTGGCCGCCGCGCCCCACGCCGCGTCCGCCGCACCGGCCGCCGCCGACGTGGTGAACGGGTCGTGGCTGGTCAGCGTCGGCTGGGGTGTGCTCCAGGTCGACCCGGGCCGCACCACGCCGCGCGAGCTGCTGCCGAACGGGGACCACGCCAAGTCCTCGCCGGACGGCCGGCACGTGGCCTGGGTCAACACGGCCCGCTCGGGCGACGGCACGCTGGAGCCGTTCGTGGCCGTGTACGACCGGGTCACCGGCCAGAAGCGCACGCTGCTCGCCGACCCGTTCGGTGTCCGCTACGGCGCGCCGACGTGGTCGCCGGACGGCACCGAGATCGCGCTCGTCACCGGGCAGGACAACGACCGGCTGATCGCTGTGGACGTGGTCACCGGCGCCACCCGCGTGCTGGTCGAGGGGCATTCCATGGCCGACCCGGACTGGTCCCGGGACGGCTCCATGATCGTCGTGCGGTGGCGCAGCCGTTCGCAGGGCTGGCAACTGCGGGTGCTGGAACTCGCGACCGGGACGGTGCGGCCCGTCTACACGCCGGTGGCGGGCGAGATGTTCATCTCGCCGGTCTTCATGCCCGACTCCGGGCGCGTCGTCTTCTGCACCAACCGCTGGCACCTGGACCGCGAGGTCTACAACCAGTCGCTCGCGTCGGTGCGCATCGGCGGCACCGGGCTGAAGAAGCTCACCGACGAGCCCCGGTTCTACCTGTCGCCGGTGTTCTCCCCGGACGGCCGCTACTGCGCCGCGCTGTCGATCCCGCCGGAGAACGAGTACCCGGACGGCGGCAACATCATCGTGTCCACCAGTGGCTTCGGCGAGCAGTGGTGGATCCCCGGCGACGAGTACGACGACAGCACCCGGCTGGACTGGGCACGGGCGATCTGACGTGCCGGGCGCGCGCATCACGGACCGGATGCGCGCCACCGGACGCCACCGGTGCGAGGCTTGGGGCGGACGTCGCCGACGGGGCCGGCGTCCGCTGTGGAGGGGTGATGGCCGAGCCGCCGACCGGGACGTCGTCGCACCGCGCGCAGGCGCACGGCAGGCACGCCAACAACCGCCGCTACCACGACGGCGCCGAGGTCGACGGGTACGTCGACGACCCGTACCACAGGGTGCGCCGCGCGGTCGCGGCCCGGCTGCTCGCCGAGGGGGTGACCGGGCGCGGGCCGGTGCTGGAGCTGGGCTGCGGGCCACGCGGCATGCTCGACCCGGCCACGCTGCCCGGCCCGGTGGTGCTCGCCGACGCGGCCGAGACGGCGCTGGGCACGGCCCGCGCGGCGGCCGGCGGGCGGGCGCTGCCGGTCTGCCTGGACGCCACCCGGGGCCTGCCGTTCCGGGCGGGCAGCTTCGCCGGGCTGCTCGCCGGGGAGCTGATCGAGCACGTGTACGACCCGCTGGCGCTGCTGCGGGAGTGTCACCGGGTGCTGGCACCCGGTGGCCTGCTGGTGCTCACCACCCCGAACCTGGCGCCGGTGCAGGACCGGCTGGCGTTCCTGGCCGGCCGGGCGCCACGCCAGATCGACCCGCTACACCCGTACCTGTGGCTGCACATCCGTCCGTTCACCGCCTCGCTGCTGCGCCGCGCCCTGCGCCGGGCCGGATTCACACCGGTGGCGCTGCGTTCCAACGAGGTCGGCTGGCGGCTGCCCGGCGGGCGGTGGGTGGCCTCGCGCCGGCTGGCCCGCGCCGCGCCCGGGCTCGGCGGCTCCCTGATCTGCGCCGCCCGCCGGCAGGGCGGGGCGTCACCGGCCCGAAACAGGGTGTGATGGCGACATTGACAGCGGGCTATCATGGAGGTTCCGTCGTCGACCGGGGGATGTCATGACGCGCCTGCTCGCCTGGGTCGTGACCAATCTCGACGCGTTCATCGGCCTGGTGCTGGCGCTCACGGTATCCGTGCTCGGCCTCACCAACACGGTCAGCCAGGATCTGGTGAACAGCGCGATCCTGCTGGTCCTGGGTCTGCTCGCACAGGCGATGCTGCGCGACCGGCTGCGCCGGCGCACCACCGAGCGGGAGGTCCGCCAGGTCATCTCGGACACCCGCGACCGGCTGACCGACCTGGTGCCGCAGATGCAGGAGATCACCGGCCCGGAAGGCGCGCTGAACCGGGCCCGCGAGGCCATCGACAGCGTGTCCATGGTGCGGGTTCTTCACGGCAGCGAGGTCGGGCAGGCGCTCGCCGACGCGCGGCGGCACACCGACCAGTGGAGCTTCAAGGGCGGCACCGGCACCTTCCTGCGCGCGGTCACGCTGCCGGACTGCCTGGAACACGCCCGGCGGCGCAACGCCACGCTCACCGTCGCGATCGAGATCATCGACCCGACCGACGAGGAGGTCTGCGAGCGGTACGCGCGGTTCCGGCGCAGCCTCGACCCGGACGCGCCGGGCGAGCCGTGGACCGTCGACCGCACCCGCAAGGAGTCCTACGCGACGGTGCTGGCCGCCTGCTGGCACCTGCAACGCTCCGGCCTGCTCACCGTCGACGTCCGGCTCTCCGCGCAGATGACCACGTTCCGCTACGACCTCTCCTCCTCCTGCGTCGTCATCACCCAGGAGAACCCGCAGACGCCCGCGCTGCGCATCGACCGCGGCGAGGTCTACTACAACCGCTTCAACATCGAGCTGGACTACAGCCGCCGGCAGAGCCGGCGCGTGCCGATCGAGGCCGCGGCCCAGGTCAAGCTCGACGACGAGCCGTCGGTCGAGCAGGTACGGCGGTTGTTCGCCGCGCTCGGCCTCACGCTGCCCCGCTCCTTCGGCGACCGCGAGGTGGCCGACATCATCGGCAAAGCCGTCCAGGCGAGGAACCCCTACTCATGACCAGTTACACCGACCTCGAACGGGAGATCGACCGGGGCACCCGGCCGGAGCTCCTACGCGGCTGGGTGCTGGACGTGCTCGACGACGTCGCCGAGGGGCGGCGCCCGCTGCGCGCGGTCCGGCACCCGCTCGGCTTCACCTGCCTGCCGGTCGAACGCGACGGCCCCGACGGTGTCTGCGTGCACGCCTGGCCCGCCGACCCGCCACAGGTGCGCCCGACCACCTCCACCATGCACTCGCACAGCTGGGACCTGCTCAGCCACGTGCTGCACGGCACCGTCCGCAACGAGCTGATCGAGGTCGACGACGCGCCCGCCGACCCGTCCTGGCGGGTCTACGAAGTGCGCAGCCTCGGCGAGGTGGACGAGATGGCCGCCACCGACCGGCTGGTCACCGCGATGACCGCCACTGTGGAGACGCACTCGGCCGGCGACTCGTACGCGCTGCGCGCCGGCGGCTTCCACACCTCGGAGGTCGACGCCGGTGAACCGGCGGTGACAGTGGCGCTCGGCCGGACCACTCCCGGCACGTGCGACCTGAGCCTCGGCGCGGTGGACGGGCACAGCCACCGGGTACGCCGGGACCGATGCGACGCGGCCGAGACCGCGCGGATGGCGCGGGCGATCGCGCGACTTGTGGCACGGGGCTGACTGGCTGGAGGAGCCATGGACGTGGAGCCGAGCAGAGGCGGGCCCGACCTGCGCGAGGCGCACCGGTTCGCGGTGGAGGCCGCCCAGGCGGCGGGCCGGCTGCTGCGCCGGGGCACCCGGGGGGAGGTGCACGCCCGGGCCAAGAACGACACCGGTGACCTGGTCACAGACCTCGACCTGGCCGCCGAACGGCTCATCGTCGACCGGATCCGGGCCCGCTGGCCGGAGCACGGCGTGATCGCCGAGGAGGGCGGCGAGTACGCCCCGGACACCACCTGGGCGTGGCTCGTCGACCCGCTCGACGGCACAAACAACGTGGCGATCGGGCTGCCCGCGTACGTGGTCGGGATCGCCCTGTGCGACAACGGCTCGCCGGTGCTCGGCGTGGTGCACGACCCGGTCGCCGGCCGTACCTGGTCGGCGGTGCGCGGCCGGGGCGCGTTCGTGCACGCGTCCGGCCCGGCCGCGCGGCCGCTGCGCGCCGCGCACCGCCCGGTGCCGTCCGCGCCCGTGCTGGCCTGGACCCAGGGGCACGAGGTACGCCGGGACGACAGCACCGCCCGGGCGCTGAAGGTGGTGCTGGACACCAGCGCGCGCCGGGTGCTGCAACTGTGGGCGCCGCTGCTGTCCTGGGTGATGCTGGCCCGCGGCGACATCGACGGCATCGTCGGCTACCGCCCCGAGGCGGTCGACCTGCCGGCCGGGATGCTGCTCGCCGTCGAGGCCGGCATGGCGGTCCGCGCGCTCGACGGCGGCACGTTCGACGACAGGTACGGCTGCCCGGCGGACCGGCGCAGCTTCGTGGCCGGGCCACCGGAGACCATCGACCGGCTGGTCAAGCTGGTCACCGCGGCACAGTGGATCGAGCCGCAGGTGCGCCGCCTCACCCCGGTCGGCCTCGGTTCGGTGGGCTGGTGAGCCGGGTCGGCTAGCCTCGGCCGGATGGCCGCCAGACAACTCAAGCTCGGGCTCCGGGTGCGTGACCTGGACCGTTCCCACCGGCTCTACCTGCGACTCGGCTTCAAGGAGATCCCACAGACCGAGCAGGTGAACCTGCGCTACCTGACGTTCGGCCACACCTGGCTGATCCTGTCCGACCTGCACCGCCACGGGCACCACGACGCGCAGCGGGAACGCGAGGTCAAGGCGGGGCCGCCCGGGCTCGGAGTCGTGCTCACCGTGCCCACCGCCGACCTGTACGCCACGTACGCGCTGTGGCGCGACGAAGGGCTGCCGGTGACGCTGGAGCCGGAGGACGTGGGCTGGGCGCGGATCTTCTACGGGCTCGACCCGGACGGATACGAGGTCATGTTCGAGCAGTTCCATCCCGTCACGCGTGCCGCCGACGCCTGACGTGCCGCGGTGCGTCAGGTGACCGGCCGCGACGGCGCCCGCTCGGCCAGGAAGTCGGCCCAGGTCCGCACGCCTCTCACCGCACCGGGCCGGGCGAGGTTCGCGCCGTCCCGGTACGCGCGGCCGGCTCGCCCGGGGACGCGTACCGGCAGCCGCGCCCGGTGTTTCCCGGTGGCGGTCAGGTAGCCGGCCAGCAGTTCGCCGATGCCGTGGGTGTCCGGCCCGGCCAGGTCCGGCACCAGCCCGGCCGGTGCGCCAAGCGTCAGTTCGGCCAGCCGGGCCGCCACCTCGGCGGCGTCGACCGGCTGCAACCGCAGGCCGCCCGGCACCGGCACCACCGGCAGCCGGGTCATCGCCGCCAGCATGGTCAGCACCAAATCGTGCGCCTGCGCGGCGCGCAGCACCGTCCACGGGACGCCGGAGTCCGTCACCGCGCGCTCGGCGTCGAGCTTGGACCGGATCCAGGCCAGCGGCACCCGGTCGGCGCCGGTCACGGAGATGTGCACCAGGTGCGCCACACCGGCCCGGTGCGCGGCGCGGGCCAGGTGGGCGGTGGCGCGGTCATCGCCCTTCGCGCCGCCGGCCAGGTGCAGCACCGTGGACACCCCGCGCAGCGCGGGGCCGAGGTCGGCGCCGGTGAGCAGGTCGGCGGTCACGTGGGTGACGCCGTCGCCGGACCGTCCGCCGCGCCGGCTGAGCACCCGTACCGGATGCCCGGCGGCGCGCAGCAGCGGTACGACGTGCCGGCCGATCGTGCCGGTGCCGCCGGTGACCAGGATCTGTGGGTTCATCGTCTCGCCTTCCGTCGCCTGTGCTGCCACGTCGACCCGCGCCGACCCGTCGACGTGACAGGTGTGACGGTGGTCACCTCCGGTCACCTCGGTCGGTCGTGGCGGGTCGAGACGACGTGCGGGAGGGGAGGCTCAGGTGATGGATCACGGGCTGGCGGAACGGTTCGAGCGGGAGCGGCCGAGGCTGCGCGCGGTGGCGTACCGGCTGCTCGGGTCGCTCACCGACGCCGAGGACGCGGTGCAGGAGACCTGGCTGCGGCTGGCCCGTACCGACCCGGCCACCGTGGACAACCTGGACGCCTGGCTGACCACAGTGGTCGCCCGGGTCAGCCTGAACACGCTGCGGTCCCGCGCCGCCCGCCGGGAGGACCCGCTCGACGTACGCCTGCCCGACCCGGTCGTGGACACCGGCGCCGACGACCCGGCGCACGCCGCGGTGCTCGCCGACTCGGTGGGGCTGGCGCTGCTCGTGGTGCTGGACACGCTGACCCCGGCCGAGCGGCTCGCGTTCGTGCTGCACGACATGTTCGGGGTGCCGTTCGACCAGATCGGCCCGCTCGTCGACCGCTCACCGGCGGCGGCCCGGCAGCTCGCCAGCCGGGCCCGCCGCCGGGTACGCGGACAGGCGCCCACCCCCGACCCCGACCTGACCCGGCAGCGGGCGGTGGTCGACGCCTTCCTCGCCGCCGCCCGCGACGGCGACCTCGACGCGCTGATCGCGGTGCTGCACCCGGCCGTGGTGCTGCGCTCCGACGCCGGGACCGCCCGGGCCCGGCACACGGTCGTGCTCACCGGCGCGACGACTGTGGCCGCGCAGGCCACCACGTTCGGCCGGCTGTTCCCGCACGCCCGGCCGGTGCTCGTCAACGGCGCCGCCGGGGTGCTGGTGAGCGCCGGGGACCGCCCACTGTCGGTGATGGCGTTCACCGTCACCGGCGGCCGGATCGCCGCCGTGGACGTGATCGCCGACCCGCGCCGGCTGGCCGCGCTCGGCCTCGCCGGCTGACCCGGAGCCGTCTCAGTCGATCAGCGCCAGGTGGGCTCAATCGGGCAGCACCAGGTTGGCCATGTCGACCACCGGCCGGAAACCGAGCCGGGCGTAGAGCCGGTTCGACACCGGGTTGGCCTGGTCGGTGAACAGGCACACCCGCGCGCCCTCGGCGGTGAGCAGCCGGCTGACCTCGGCGACCGCGTTGCCGGCCCAGCCGCGTCCGCGCTGCTCCGGCGGCGTGTAGACCGGCCCGACGCGGGCCACGCCGAACGACGGCGGGTTGGCGGCGGTCAGGTGCACCGGGACGCCCGACCCGTCGGTCCAGAACCAGACCCTCCCGTCCCGGATGCGGCGTAGCAACTCGGCGCGGTCGGGCGTCTCGTGCGCGCTCGCGCCGCGCGGGCGGCCCGCCTGCTCGTCGGCGTCGGCCATGAACGCGCCGAACCACGCGGTGACCAGGTCGATGTCGTCCACGGTGGCCGTCCGCACCCTGCCGGGCACCGGTGCGGGCGGCGTCAGGTGGTCGAGCAGGTGCAGCCGGGTGTGCTGGGCGACCTCGACCCGACCGCCGTCGAGACGGGCAGCCTCCTCGGCGCAGGCGCGCGCGGCGGGCAGCGCGCCGTTCACCGCGCGGACCCGCTCGCCGCGCCGGTGCCACGCGCGGGCCAGCGCCACGGCGGCCTCCGGCGGCATCGGCAGCAGGAACGGCGGGCGCGGCGGGAACGGCGCGGTACGCATCGCGGCGCCTACCACCGCGCCGGAGGCGTCCCGCACCACCAGCCACCAGTCGTCCTCGGGCAGCGCGACGCCCTCGGCGCGGCGGGCGGCCATCCGCTGCGCGATCGTGGCGACCACGGTGCTGACCACCGGGTCGGCGGCCAGGTACGCCCCGGCGGCGGCGAGGAACTCCTCCGGGCCGGTGCAGAAGTGCAGGGTGGGCGCGGCGGTCATGCGGGCACGGTAGCCAGCGGACGGGGACGGGCCGTAGCGGTTTTCCGCGCCGGCTCAGGGTGCGATGCGCAGCCGGCGGATGTGGGTGTCGTCGTACTCCTCGAACCGGAACCGCAGGCCCGCGAACGGGCTGCCGGGGAAGTCGCCGCTGATCGTCGCCGTCACCACCGTCCCGGCCGGCGTCTGCTCGACGTCGGTGATCTCGTACGACACCAGCGGCGTGCCGCTGCGCCAGGCGCGGATCTCGTCGATCCCGCGGTGGGCGCGTCCCTCGTCCTCGACCACCGCGTCGGCGGCGAACAGCGCTAGGTAGGGATCCTTGCCGGCCCGGCCGGCCAGGGTGAAGTAGCGGCTGACGATCTCGGGCGTTCCGTTCATGCCCGGGAGCCTAGGCACCGGGTCCGACAAGCAGCGCCGTGACGGTGGCGGTGGTGGCGAGCACGGCGAGCACGGCGCTGGTCGCCACGAACCGGCCCAGCGGCACGGCCACCCCGGCGGCACGGCAGCGCTCGTACCAGATCAGGGTGGCCAGCGACGCCCACGGTGTGGCCAGCGGGCCCACGTTCGTGCCGATCAGCAGTGCCAGCAACTGGGTGTGCCGGTCGACGGCGATCACCGCCTCGCCGGCCAGGTACGCGGGCAGGTTGTTCACCGCGTTGCTGAACAGCGCGCCGACCGCGCCCGCCCGCAGCGCCCCCTCCGCGCCCGGGTCGGTGCCGATCAGCGTGCCCATCACCGTGTCCAGACCGTGCCGCCCGATGGTCTGCACGACCAGGAACAACCCGGTCACGAACACCAGCAGCCGCCACGGCACCAGCGCGAGCCGCAGCCGGTGCCGGGCCCGGACCGCGAAGCCCGCGACCAGGATCGCGGCGGCCACCCCGGAGGCGACGCCGATCTCCACCCCGGCGAGGATCCCGGCGACGAACAGCAGGCAGGCGGCGAGCGCGGTGCGGTAGAGCACGCGGTCCGGCGGCACGTACGGCCGCGGCGGGACGAACGGGTCGGCCCCGGCGCGCGCCGGACGCCAGTACCACCGCCACAGCAGCAGCGCGGTCACCGCGACAGCGACCAGTTGCGGCCACCACATCCGGGCCGCCCACGGCACCGGGGCCAGATCGACCCGGTCACTGGCCAGGATGTTCGTCAGGTTGGACACCGGCAGCAGCAGGCTCGCCGTGTTGGCCAGCCACACGGTGGTCATGGCCAGCGGTGTCGGCGGCACGTTCAGCGCCCGCGCCAGCGCGATCATCACCGGCGTGAGCAGCACCGCCGTGGTGTCCAGGTTGAGCGCGATGGTGGTCACCGAGGCGAAGCCGACGCAGAGCCAGAACAGCGCCCGGAAACTGCCCCGCGCGGTGACCGCCACCCGGGTCGCGAGCGCGTCGAACACCCCGGCCACGGCGGTGAGCTCGGCCAGCACCACCACCGTGCCGAGGAAGATCAGGATGGGGACGACCCGCCGCATCGTGCCCTCGGCGTCGGCGCGGGGCAGCAGCCCGGTGAGCACGCACACCACCCCGAGCACGGCCAGCCCGATCGCGATCCAGTCCAGCACGTGCAGGCGGCCCCAGCGGGAGCGGTCGGGCACGGCGTTCGGCGGATCGCCGGGGGTCTCCACGAGGGATGATCCTCGCACACGCCGGCGCGGGCGGAGGAGCCCGACGCGGCCACGATCCGAGCTGCCGACGGTGTCGATCCGTTGACCGTCGGTGGTCATAATGACCATGTGGTTGTAGGCGCGCACCCCACCCGGACCGACCGCCCCATCGATTTCTTCATCAGCTACTCGCCGGCCGACGAACGCTGGGCGACGTGGCTGGCGTGGGAGTTCGAGGCCGCCGGCTACCGCACGCTGCTGCAGGCGTGGGACTTCGTCGCCGGCACCAACTTCATCGACTTCATGGACCGCGGCGTCCGCGAGGCCGAGGTGGTGGTGGCGGTGCTGTCCGAACGCTACCTGCACTCCACCTACGGCAAGCTGGAGTGGCAGGCCGCGCTGCGCGCCGACCCGGACGGCACCGGCAACAAGCTCGTCACGGTACGCGTCGAGGACTGCCCGATCGACGGCCTGCTCGCCACCATCACCTATGTGGACCTGGTCGGTGTGGACGACCCGGCGCAGGCCCGCAACCGGGTGCTCGACCGCATCCGGGAGGCGCTGGACGGCCGGGCCAAGCCGATGCGGCAGCCGGCGTTCCCGCACCACCCGGCCGACCCGCACGGGGTGCTCGCCGCGCCCGCCACCGGAGCGCCCGCGCCCCGCCGCGCCCGGCGTACCCCGATCAACCCGCCACCGTTCCCGCCGGCCGCCGCGGCGCCACCGACCGCCCGGGACACCGTCACCGTGCTCCAGGTCGCCGGGCCACGCTTCGGCCGGGGCGTGATCACGCCCGGTGCGCCGGTCACCCCGGGCGAGGTGCAGGAACACCTGATGGGGGACCTCACGCTGCTGATGAACGACGGCGTGCCCCGGCCGGACCTGCTCGTCGTCGCGGGCAACCTCACCGAGTCGGGCAGCCCGCGCGAGTTCTCCGACGCGCTGAGCTTCCTCACCGGCCTGCGGGTGCTGCTCGGGCTGGAGCCGCACCGCCTCGTGGTGGTCCCCGGCCCGCGCGACGTGACGATGGCGGCCTGCCGCGCGTACTTCGCCACCTGCGAGGCCGACGACGTCGACCCGCAACCGCCGTTCTGGCCGAAGTGGCGGCACTACGCGCGCCTGTTCGACGACCTCTACCAGGGCCTCGACGACCGGATCTTCGACAGCGAGCAGCCCTGGACGCTGTTCCCGGTGCCCGACCTGCGCGTGGTGGTGGCCGGGCTGAACTCCACCATCGCCATCACCCACCGTGAGGAGGACCGGTACGGCTTCCTCGGCGAGGCGCAGTCCAGCTGGTTCGCCCAGCGGCTGCGCCACTACCAGCAGTCCGGCTGGCTGCGGCTGGGCGCGATGGCGCACGCCCCCGGCGCGCGCAGCCCGTACGCCGACGAGGTGCCGCCGGACCCGGTGTCGCTGCGCGACCGGGGCTCGGTGAACCGGCTGGTCGGCCCGATGCTCAACCTGCTGCTCTCCGACGCCGCGCCGTCGGCCCGGGTCGACCCGGTGGTGCCGCTGGCCGCCGCGCCCCGCGACGGCCGGGCGCAGGTGCTGCGGCTCGGCGTCGACGGGATGACCCGCTGGGTGCTCGGCCGCGACGACCGGCTCGACGGCGGCACTGTCACCGCGGTGTCCTGGCCGCGCGCCGAGGCCACCTTCGGCGCGTCCGGTCCGGCCCAGGTGCCCGACCCGCGCCGCCCGGTCGCCGTCGAGGGGGCCACCCAGGGTGCGGCGGCCGCCGCCGCGCCGGTCGCCCCGGTGCGGCGGCTGCTCGACCGGCTCGCCGAGGTCTGCGAGGCGCGCTACGACCGGGTGGTGGTACGCCGCGTCGACACCGACCCGCCGCACCTCTACATCAGCTACCGCTCCGACGGGGTGGTCCGCCAGCAGCGCGTCGGCGCGCACGTGGGCACCCCCACCGCCGCCGACCTGGACGCCTTCGCCCGCCGGGTCCACGCCACCGACCCGGACATCGCCTCCGAACTGGTCTACGACGGCGACCGGGTGCCGCGCGGGCTGGCCGAGGAGGCGCAGCGCCGGGGCGTACGCGTGCTGCACCTGACCGAGTTCCAGGGCCTGCTCGACCTGCGCGAGTACGTCGCGGCGCAGACCGCCCGGCTCCAGGCCGACCGGCTCTACCCGCCCGGGCAGTACGTGCCGCAGCGCTACCGCCACCTGGTCGGCGCCGACCAGCGCGTGCGCGACGACGTGGTGGACGAGCTGCTGGAGACCGTCTCCGCGCCGGACGGCCGGTTCGTGCTGGTGCTGGGCGACTTCGGCCGGGGCAAGACGTTCGCCCTGCGGGAGGTGGCCCGCCGGCTGCCCACCGCCGCGCCCGACCTGATCCCGATCCTGGTCGAGCTGCGCGCGCTGGACAAGGCGCACTCCGTGGACGGCCTGGTCGCCGCGCACCTGGCCAACCACGGCGAGCAGGTGATCGACCTCAAGGCGTTCCGCTACATGCTGCGCCAGGGCCGCATCGTGCTGCTGTTCGACGGGTTCGACGAGCTGGTCGCCCGGGTGACGTACGACCGGGCGGCCGACCACCTGGAGACGCTTCTCCAGGCGGCCGAGGGCAACGCGAAGATCGTGGTGAGCAGCCGTACCCAGCACTTCAAGACCAACTCGCAGGTGCTGACCGCGCTCGGCGAGCGGGTCGGCCTGCTGCCGCACCGGCGCGTGCTGGCGGTGGAGGACTTCACCCCCGGGCAGATCGAGGCGTTCCTGCGCAACCGGTACGGCGGCGACGAGCGGGCCGCCCGCGAGCGGATGGACCTGCTCGCCGGCGTGAAGGACCTGCTCGGGCTCTCCCGCAACCCGCGCATGCTCGGCTTCATCGCCAACCTCGACGAGGGTCGGCTGGCAGCGGTGGCCGGTGCGGGCGGCACGTTCAGCGCCGCCGCGTTGTACCGGGAGATCCTGGAGTCCTGGCTGGACTTCGAGGAGCGCCGTACCCAGGGCATCCCGGGCGCCCCGGTGAGCCTGCGCCGGCCCGAGCTGTGGCAGGCGGTGAGCCGGCTGGCGTTCCAGCTGTGGGAGAGCGGCGAGGCCTACCTGCGTCTGGCCGAGCTGGCCGAGTCCACCGGTCAGCTCGCCGGGCGGGCCGACTCGCGGCTGTCCGGCCCGCAGGCGGCGCACGCCGTCGGCGCGGGCAGCCTGCTCGTCCGCACCGACGACGGCCTGTTCGGGTTCATCCACACCTCGGTGATGGAGTGGCTCGTCGCCGAGGGCGTGGCCGAGCAGATCAACAGGGGCGAGGAACCGGCCGCGCTCGCCGTACGGTCGCTGTCCGCGCTCGCCGTGGAGTTCCTCGGCGACCTCGCCGACCCGGCCCGCTGCACCGCGTGGACCGCCCGGGTGCTCGGCGACGAGTCGGCCGGGGAGACGCTGCGCGCCAACGCGCTGCGGCTGTCCGCCCGGCTGCGCCTGCCCGACCGGGCCGACCTGCGTGGCGCGGTGCTGCGTGGCGAGGACCTGTCGCACCGCGAACTCGCCGGAGCCGACCTGACCGGAGCCGACCTGACCGACGCGCGGCTGGTCGCCACCAACCTGACCGAGGCGCGGCTGGAACACGCCCGCCTGCGGGGCGCCCGCCTGGACCAGGCCCGCCTGGCCGGGGCGGACCTGCGTGACGCGGAGCTGGCCGGTGCGCGGCTGTTCCGTACCGACCTGCGCGGCGCCCGGGCCGCGGGCAGCAGCTGGCACCGCACCGCGCTGATCGACGTCAGCGCCGACGCGGCGCTGCTGCGCGCCCCGGAGCTGCGCGGCGCTGTCGTCGCGCCGGGCCGGCCGGTTGCGCCGGGCCTGGCCCCGCCCGCCGTGGGCGTCGGCTACGGCTTCGAGGTGGGCCGGCTGCCGGTGCCGGTGGCGTACAGCCCCGACGGCGCGGTGCTGGCGGTCGGTAGCGACGACGGCGGCGTGCTGCTCTGCGACACCGCCACCGGGCTGCCGGTGCGCACGCTCCAGGGACACCGGTCCCGGGTGTACGCGGTCCGCTACGACGCCGCCTCCCACCAGCTCGTCACCGGCTCGGCCGACCTGACCGTACGGCTGTGGGACGCCGACCACGGCGACGTGCGGCACGTCATCGAGGACGTCTTCGCCGGCTGGGTGTGGCCGCTGCTCACCGACGGCCGCCGGGGCCGCCTGGTGGTCGGCGACGCGGCGGGCGTGGTGCGGCTCTACGACACCCGCGGCGCCCGGCTGCGCCACGAGTGGCCCGGCCACGCCGCGCCGATCTGGGGCACCTCGTTCAGCCCGGACGGGCGGCGGGTGGTGGTCGCCGACAGTGCCGGCACCGTCCGCGGCTGGGACATCCCCACCGGCAAGCTGGCGTTCGAGGTGCAGGAGCCCGAGGTGGTCTACCGGGTGGTGCACTCGCCGGACGGCCGGCTGCTGGCCGCCGTCGGGCAGCACGGCCGGGTCTGGATCCGCCGGGCCGCCGACGGGGAGTTGCTGCGCGCGCCGCGCGGCCACGAGGCCGACGTGTACGCCCTGGACATCAACCCGGACGGCACGCTGATGGCCACCGGCGACACACACGGCGCGTTGCGGCTCTGGGAGACCGAGACGGGCCGGCCGGTCCGGGTGCTGGGGCGGCAGCGGGGCGCGATCTACAGCGTCCGGTTCAACGGCGACGGCAGCCTGCTCGCCACCGCCGCCAGCGACGGCGCGATCCAGCTCTGGGACACCGACGACGGTCAGGTGCGGCACGAGCTGACCCGGCACCGCGGCTCGGTCTGGCCGGTGGTCTGGCGGCCGGACCAGAACCAGGTGGCGACCAGCAGCAACGACGGCACCACCCGGCTGTGGGACGTGCGTACCGGGCAGCTTCAGCACACGCTGCGCGGGCACGGCCGCAAGGTCACCGCGCTGTCGTTCCGCGACGACGGCGAGGTGCTGGCCGCCTGTGGCAACGACGGCGTGATCCGGCTCTGGGAGCCGCGTACCGGCCGCCTGCTGCGGCAGCTCGCCAGCCCGGCCGACCGGCTGCTGTCTGTCGTGTTCTGCCCCGAGGAGCCGCTGGTGGCCACCCCCAGCGGCGACGGCGGCGTGCACCTGTGGAACACCGACACCGGCGCCGACGAGCGCGAACTGAACGTGGACACCGACCACGTCTGGGCGGTCGCGTTCAGCCCCGACGGCGACGCCCTCGCGACCGCGAACGACGACGACACCGTACGCCTCTGGTACCGCCGTACCGGCCGGCACTTCGCCACGCTCACCCCGCACCGGGGGCGCGTGCGCACCGTCGCGTTCAGCCCCGACGGCGAGACCATCGCCACCGGCTGCGACGACCAGACGGTACGGCTCTGGGACGCCGCCACCGCCACCTGCCGGCTCACCTTGGAACACCACACCGACCGGGTCTACTCGGTCGGCTTCAACAGCGAGGGCACGCTGCTCGCCAGCGCCGGCAACGACGGCACGGCGGTGGTCTGGGACGCGGTCACCGGCGAGCGGCGCCTGGTGCTCACCGAACACGACGGCCGCCTCTGGTCCTGCGCGTTCAGCCCGGACGGCAACCTGCTCGCCACCGCCGGCGACGACCTGGTGATCCGGCTGTGGGATCCGGTCACCGGCCGCCTGCACGGCACGCTGGCCGCGCACACCCGACGCGTCTGGTCGGTGCACTTCAGCCCGGACAGCAGCCTGCTCGCCAGCGCCGGTGACGACGGCACGGTACGGCTGTGGGACGTCGCCGACCCGGAGCACGCCCAGCTGCGGACCACGCTCATCGGGCTGCCGGACGGGTGGGCGGCGGTCAGCCCGGACGGCCGGTACAAGCTGGACGGTGACCCGGGCGGCCAGTTCTGGCACGTGATCGGCACGTGCCGCTTCGAGGTGGGCGAGCTGGACCCCTACCTGACCCAGGTCCGCCGCCTGTCCGTGGACGCCCCCTTCTGACCTCGCCCGCCCCGTCGATCAAGGAGTTCGTGTCCGGATCGGACGTCGTCTCCGGCACGAACTCCTTGGTCAACTCGGGGCAGGCGGGGGAGGCGGGGCGGCAGGTCCGGTCCAGCGGATCTCGCCGTCGTGCCACACGTCGGTGGGGGCCAGGCCGCAGGCCGTGGCCACCGCGGCCGACGCGCGGTGGTCGGGATGGATGTGGGCCACGAGGGTACGCACACCGCGCCGCCCCAGCCAGCCGGCCATCCCACGGGCGGCCTCGGTGGCGATCCCGCGCCCCTGCCACTGCGTTCCCACCACCCAGGCGATCTCCGCGACCGGTCCCGCGGTGGCCGGTGCCGCCTCGTCGAGGTGCCGGTGTCCTACCGCCCGCGCGCCCGCCGTGGCGGCGTCCGTCACGGTCCCGTGTGGCTCGGTGACCGTGGCCTGGACGAAGCCGGCCAGCCGGCCGCCGTCCCGGAGCCGGATGACCCAGTTGCACCACGACTCGGCCGGGTCGGGTGAGCCGGCGACAAGCCGTTCGTAGCGGGCCCGCAACGCCGCGGGGGACGCGGGCTCGCCGCCGATGAAGGTGTGCAGCGCCGGGTCGGCGAGGACGGCGGCCATCTCCTCGGCATGCTCGACACTCAGCGGCAGCAGATTCAGCCGCGCGGTCGGGATCGGTTCCGGCGTGAACCCGCCCATCGACGCCGGCGCGCCGGTCACTTCATCCATGATCGCGCTTCCAGGAGATCGATGACCTGGTCTCGCGGCAGCGAAACGGACCTCACGGTATCCCAGCCCGCCCCGAGAAACGCAACGCCATTAGCGAACCACAGCCCCGGCCAGCCAGCCTCGATGATCTTGCAGTTTGTGCCCGGGTGAATGGGGCATTCGGGGCGCCGCTCGGGCCGAAAGTGCAAGATCGCGGGGAGAGAGGGAGGGGCGGGGGCGCCGGGGCGGGCGGGGTGCCGCCCGCCCCGGGTCGGGGCACCGGTCAGCGGCGCCACTTCTGGTTGGGGGCGCCGGTGCAGTCCCAGATCTGCAGCCGGGTGCCGTCGGCCGAGCTGGGACCGGTGGCGTCCAGGCACTTGTTGGCCTGCGGGTTGACGATGTCGCCGGCCGCGCTGAACACCCACTTCTGCGCGCCGGTGCCGTTGCAATCGTAGAGCTGCACCTTGGCGCCGCTCGCTGTCGACCCGGCGGCCACGTCGAGGCACTTGCCGAGCGCGCGTACCGAGCCGTCGGCGTTCCAGGTCCAGCGCTGGGCGGCGGTGCCGTTGCAGGTCCAGAGCTGCACCGGGGTGCCGTTCGCGGTGTTGGCGCTCGCCACGTCGACGCACTTGTCGCCGTACCCGACGATCTGCCCGCCGGTGCCTCCGCCGCCGTTGTCCCAGGCCTGCACCCGGACGTAGTCGACGGTCATGGTCTGCGGGAACGTGGTGCCGCCGTCCGGCGAGCCGGGCCAGTTGCCGCCGACCGCCACGTTCATGATCATGAAGAACGGGTGGTCGAAGACCCAGCGGTTGCCGCCGATGTCGGCGGGCGTCTTGCGGGAGTACGCGACGCCGTCGAGGTACCAGGTGATCGAGTCCGGCGCCCAGTCCACGGCGAAGGTGTGGAAGGCATCGGCGAGCGCCTGGCCGCCGGGTAGCGAGGTGGACGCGCCAACGCCGCTGCCGCCGGAGTAGCCGGGGCCGTGCAGCGTGCCCCAGACGGTCGACGGGGCGTAGCCGACGTTCTCCATGATGTCGATCTCGCCGCTGCCGGGCCACGGGTTCGTGCCGATGTCGTTGCCGAGCATCCAGAACGCGGGCCACAGTCCCTGTCCACGGGGGACCTTGATGCGCGCCTCGAACCGCCCGTACGCCTGGGCGAACGTGCCGTTCGTGAGCAGCCGGGCCGAGGTGTACTGGCAGTTGCCGTACCAGCAGTTGTAGCCGCCGGGGTTCTCCCTGCGGGCGGTGATGACCAGGTTGCCGTTGCCGTCCAGCGCGGCGTTCCGGGTGCTGTTGGTGTAGTACTGCAGCTCGTTGTTGCCCCAGCCGCCGCCACCGATGTCGTAGCGCCACTTGCTCGCGTCGGGGGCGGCGCCGGCCGGGCCGTTGAAGTCGTCGGACCAGGTGACCGCGCCGGGGGCGGCGATCGCGGGGGAGTGGGGGACGAGGGCGAGGGCGGCGGTGAGGCCGACCGCCGTCGCCGCCAGTGCGGCGAGGGTACGGATGGTGCGCACGGGGCGCCTCCTGCGGGGGATGGTGGCCGTCACCGTCGCGGCGGCCGGCCCCGCCCAACGGTTAACAAACCATACAGATAGACTTCGATGAAGGTATGAACGAAGTCGGTCGATGTCAAGAGAGCGCTTCCCGCTGGGGCTCCGGCGTCGGCTCGGGCTCGCGCTGCCGCACCACGGTGGGCCGGCGCATGTCCCGCCACGGGCCGCCCAGCAGCGGAGTGAGCACGACCAGCAGGTAGCAGGCGCCCATCACGACGAGCGTGGACGTCGGGCCGAACCGGTCCGCGGCGAATCCCGCGCCGACCGCGCCGGCCGGCATGGCCGCCCATGCGCCCGCGCCGATCACGCCGTACACCCGGGCCCGCATGGCCGGTGGCACCCGCTCCAACTGGACCGCGCCCATCAGCGGATTGAGCGCGCCGGCGGCCAGCCCGGCCACCGCCACCACGGCGGCCACCACCGGCAGCGGCGGCGCGGCGGCGAGCGCCCACAGTGGCGGGGCACCGCACAGCACGTACGCGGTGACGAACGTGGCCCGGCGGGGCAGCCGGTGACCGATCGCGCTGAACACCAGCGAGCCGACCAGCGCCCCGCCACCCATGACGCCGACCAGCAGGCCGAACGCGGCCGGCCCGCCGAGTTCCCGTTCGGCGACCACCGGCAGCAGCACCTGGCTCTTGGCCGCGTCGAACAGGTTGGTCACCAGCACCAGCAGGACCATGGCGCGCAGCAGCGGCTCGCGGACCAGGAAGCGCAGTCCGGCGGCGAACTGCCGCCAGTAGCCTCCGGTCTCCGGCTCGCTCCCGTCGTCGGACGGCCGCAGACCGCGCGGGACCAGCAGCGTCACCACGAGGGCCGACACGGCGAACGTCACCGCGTCCAGCGCCAGCACCGGCACCGCCCCGAACACGCCGACCAGCAGGCCGGCCAGGGGTGCGCCGATCATCCGGGCGCCGCGCGAGGTCGCGTCCTCCCACCCGGCCGCCCGCTCGATCGGCACCCCGGCCGCCGCCGCGGCCTCCGGCAGCAGCGCGGTGCGCGCGGTCTGCCCCGGAGTGTCCAGCAGGCCGCTGACGAAGACGAGGGCCAGCAGGGCCGGGAACGGCAGGCCGACGGTGGAGTGCAACAGGGGCACGGCGGCGATGGTCACGCCGGAGACCACGTCGGCGAGCACGCTGGAGCGCCGGTAGCCGATCCGGTCGACGAGCACCCCGCCGAACGCGCCGCCGAGCACCACCGGCGCGGTGGCGAACGCGCCGGCAAGCCCGGTGGCGGCCGGTGAGCCGGTCTCGGCCAGCACGTAGAGCGGCAGCGCGATGAGCGTGAGCACGTTGCCGGTCAGCGAGACGGCGTGCCCGATCAGCAGTCCGGCCAGGGGCCGGCGGTCGCGGTTCACTGCGGCCCCCGGTACGCCTGCCAGATGAGCGTGACCATCTCGGCGCCGGGCCGGCCGGGTGCGCCGCGCTCCTGCCAGCGCCGGCCCAGCGCGGACAGCTCGTCGCGCAGCTCGACCAGTTCCTCCGGCGTGAGGCGCAGCACCATGTCGCTGCTGGTGGTGCCGCGTACCCAGGCCGGGTCGAGGCTCGCCTCGGCGTCCAGGTACGCCTGGTAGCGGTCCGCGTAGCGTTGCATGGCGGCCTGGCGCAGCAGGTTGCCGGCGAGGTGGCGCTCCGGGTCGTCGAGCAGTTCGAGGGGATCCCAGTCGGTGGTGGCGTGCGCGGCCCGCCACCACCGCTCGCGCCGGTCCCGGGCCAGCTCGGGCGCCCCGGTGACGAAGCCGTGCTCGGCCAGCTTGCCGACGTGGTAGCTGACCGAGCCGACCGCCTCGCCGGTCCGCTCGCTCAGCATGCCGACCGTCTGCGGGCCGCGCAGGCGCAGCTCGCCGAGCAGTCGCAGCCGGGTGGGGTGGGCCAGTGCCCGCATGGCTCGCGGGTCGCTCACGCGCCGGTTGCCGGTTCCGTCGGTCATGCCGCCAGGCTAGACCGACAAGACATGATGTACAAGATGTCTTGTATTTATCGTGATGCCTCCGGGGTGTGGCGGTACAGGTCGCGCAGCAGGCACACCTCGGACAGGTGGTGGATCATCTCCCGGTTGATGTGCAGCACCAGCGTGGCCATCGGCACGTCGGCGAACGGCCCTTCGGCCGGGCCGCAGGGGCGGGACAGGCCCTCCTCGCCGAGCGCCTCGACCCCCGCCGTCCAGGCGGCGTACTCCTCGTCGAGCTGCGCCAGCGCCCCGGCGGCGGTCGGGGAGTAGGGGAACGAGCCGTAGTCGGTCGGCGCGCGGCCGAAGTGCGACGCGTTGCGCACGGCGAGCACGCCGACGATGACGTGGGCGAGCCGCCAGGCGATGGTGGTGAACGGCGGCGGATCGGGCTGCGGCATCGCGAAGTCGATCGCCGGGATGCCGCCGTCGCCGCGCGGGCGCACGCTCCAGCAGCCGGGGACCGGCTCCCAGAGGTATTCGTCGTCGGTCAGCCCGGCGAGGCGGTCGCGCAACTGGTGGGTCCAGTGCCAGGTGAGCTGTTCGCGGAGCAGCGGGTTCCAGGTCAGGTCGCTCATGCGCCTCAGGGTGCCACCGCCCTGGGACAGAAAGCGGCGCGCTCAGCCCCGCCGCGCCGCCGTCCGGCCCTTGAGCCGGCGGCCCATCTCCCGGGCGATCTCCCGCTTGGCGTCCCGTTCGGCAAGCGCCTGGCGCTTGTCGTACGACCGGCGGCCCCGCGCGAGGCCCAGCTCCACCTTGGCCCAGCCGTCCGCGAAGTACATCGACAGCGGCACCAGTGTGATGCCGCCGTCGCGCAGCTTCTCCAGGATCCGGGCGATCTCCACCCGGTGCAGCAACAGTTTGCGGGTGCGCCGGGGCGCGTGGTTGGTCCAGGTGCCGAAGCCGTACTCGGCGATGTGCAGGCCGTACAGCATGATCTCGCCGTCGCGCTCCTGGGCGAACGCGTCGACCAGCGACACCCGCCCCTCGCGCAGCGACTTCACCTCCGTGCCGGCCAGTACGATGCCCGCCTCGTACGTCTTGAGGATGTCGTAGTCGTGCCGTGCCTTCTTGTTCGAGGCGATCAGCTTGCGCCCGTTCTCCCTGGCCACGCGAGCAGGGTACCGGTCGGCGGCGGCTGCGGGCCGGTCGCCGGGCGCGTCGCGGCCACCCAGCCGGTGGCAATCAGCAGCAGCGCGGCACAGTAGGTGATCATCACCAGCAGGCCCCGCCCGGGCAGCTCGATCCCGGCCGCGCCCACGCCGATGAGCAGGTCGGAGACGAGGAAGAGCGCCCCGCCCACGGCGACCCGGGCGGACACCCCGGTCGCGGCGGCGGCCATCAGGCACAGCGCGAGGCTGTAACCGAGCACCGGCAGCCGCAGTGGCCCGAGCATGCCCCAGAGCAGCGCGTTCGCGCCCGCCCAGGCGAGCAGGTAGCCGGCCCACGCCACGGCCCGGGCCCGCCGGTACCGCACGAAGGCGGTGATGAACGCGATCTGGGTGACCAGGAAGAAGCCCATGCCGGCCAGGAACGCGGTGTCGCCCCGCAGGAGCAGGGCGACGTCGCCCGCGGTGGCGGCGACCAGGCCCACCGCCACCGCGTCGATGCGGCGCCGGTGCGCCAGGAGGTACGCCAGCAGCACCGGCGCCAGCAGCGGCTTGGCCAGCCACTGGAGCGGTGTCGAGTCGAGCGCGACGCCGGTCAGCTCGACGGCGGCGACCAGCCCGAACAGGGGCAGCAGCCAGGAGCGCCTCATCGGGCGGGCTGCCAGCCGGGACGGCCGAACAGGTAGCCGAGGCGGTGCCGCCAGCAGTCGGCCCGGCGTACGTCGGACCAGATGGCGGCGAACTCGTGTGTTGCCACCCGCAGCGGGTTGTAGGTGCCGATGTTCCGGGTCAGCCCGTAGCGCACGGTGGCGCGCTCGGGCTCGAAGCTGCCGAACAGCCGGTCCCAGACGATCAGGATGCCGCCGTAGTTGCGGTCCAGGTACTCGGTGTTCGAGCCGTGGTGCACCCGGTGGTGCGACGGCGTGTTGAAGATCCACTCAATCGGCCGGGGTAGCACGTTGACCCTCTCGGTGTGCAGGAAGAACTGGTAGAGCAGGCTGATCGACTGCTGCAGGAAGATCATCCACGGTGGGATGCCGAGCAGCGCCAGCGGCAGCCAGAACGGCAGCGAGGTCATCGGCGTCCAGCTCTGCCGCAACGCCGTCGACAGGTTGTAGTAGACGCTGGAGTGGTGCACGACGTGGCTGGCCCAGAGCACGCGTACCTCGTGGTGGGAGCGGTGGAACCAGTAGTAGGCCAGGTCGTCGGCGAAGAACAGGATCACCCAGGTCCACCAGTCGCCCGGGGACAGCTGCACCGGCGCCACGGTCCACAGCGCCGCGAACAGGCCGACGGTGAGCAGCTTCCACGGGAAGCCGATGATCTGGCTGCCCAGCCCCATGGACAGGCTGGTGGTGGTGTCGCGCAGCTCGTAGCCGCGTTCGTCGTCGTCGGGCAGGAAGCGGTAGGAGACCGCCTCGATCACGATCAGGAGCAGGAACGCCGGCACGGCGTACAGCACGGCGGGGATCATGCGCGCGCTTCCCTTCCGGGGGTGGGGGTGGTGGGGGTGGTGACCGGCGCGGTCAGCAGCGCCCGGGCGTGGCGGGCCGCCGCCGTGCCCTGACCGGAGGCGACGGCCGCGGCGAGACGGCGGTGCCCGGCGACGTCGAGCAGTTCGGCCGCGCGGGCGTCCGGGGGGACGTCGCCGACCGCGAAGGTGCCGGCCACCAGGCTGTTGAACGCGAGCTGGTAGGCGGTGTTGCCGCTGCCGCGCACGATCAGCCGCCAGACGGCGATGTTCGCCTCGTTCATCAGGTCCAGGTCGGGGGCGAGGTCGCCGTACTCCTCGGCGGCCCGCACCACGGCGGCGACCACAGCCGCGTCCGCGCGCTCGGCGCAGAGCCGGGCCGCGTCGATCCCGACGCAGGCCCGCATCTCCAGCATGTCACGCACCAGCGTCTCGACCGGGAGTACGTCACCGGAGCGCGCGAGGGACAGCGCCAGGTCCAGCCCGGCGTGCACCCGCCAGTCGAGCACCCTCGTCGCGCCGCCCTGGCTGACCCGGACCAGGCCGAGCTGTTGCAGGCGGCGCAGCGCCTCCCGGACCGCGTGCCGGTTGACGGCGAACGCACCGGCCAGTTCCCGCTCACCGGGCAGCGTCTCGCCCGGCGCGTAGCCGCCGGACACGATCGCGTCACGAATCCGGCCGAAGACGTGGTCGGAGACCGAGACACGAGGCGCGGGATCGAAGGCCATGCGCAGCAGTGTGGCCTCGGACACATCAACCCGTCAACTGGTTGTACCAGTTATTTCCGGTGGCCGGTGCGTGCCGTCCCGGTCACCCCTCGTATCCTTTCCGCCGTAGGCCGCCAGAGTGGAGGGGAGTCGGTGTGAGCGACCGGGTCGAGACGTTGGAGTTCCAGGCCGAGGCCCGTCAGCTGTTGCAGCTGATGGTGCACTCGATCTACTCGAACAAGGACGTCTTCCTGCGCGAACTGATCTCGAACGCGTCCGACGCGCTGGACAAGCTGCGGCTGGAGTCGCTTGTCGACAAGGAGCTGTCGGCCGACACCGCCGACCTGCACGTCGAGATCGAGGTCGACAAGGACGCCCGTACGCTCACCGTGCGGGACAACGGCATCGGCATGACCCGCGACGAGGTGGTCCGCCTGATCGGCACCATCGCCAAGTCCGGCACCGCCGAACTGCTGCGCAAGCTGCGCGAGTCCTCCGACGCCGCCGCCTCCCAGGAGCTGATCGGCCAGTTCGGTGTCGGCTTCTACGCCACGTTCATGGTGGCCGACAGGGTGACGCTGCTGACCCGCCGCGCCGGGCAGGCCGGCGGCACCCGCTGGGAGTCCACCGGCGAGGGCACCTACTCGATCGAGGAGGTCGAGGAGGCGCCCCAGGGCACCTCGGTCACGCTGCACCTCAAGCCCGTCGACACCGAGGACAACCTGCACGACTACACGGCCGAGTGGACGATCCGCGAGATCGTCAAGCGGTACTCCGACTTCATCTCCTGGCCGATCCGGATGACTGTCGACAAGCCGGGCGAGGACGGCGCGACCACTCGCGAGGAGCAGACGCTCAACTCGATGAAGGCGCTCTGGGCGCGCTCGCGGGACGAGGTCGACGAGGCCGAGTACAAGGAGTTCTACCGGCACGTCGCGCACGACTGGGCCGACCCGCTGGAGACCATCCACATGCGCGGCGAGGGCACCTTCGAGTACGAGGCGCTGCTGTTCCTGCCCTCGCACGCCCCGCTCGACCTGTTCTCCCCGCAGGGCCGCCGCGGCGTGCAGCTCTACGTCAAGCGCGTGTTCATCATGGACGACTGCGACGCGCTGATGCCCAACTACCTGCGCTTCGTCAAGGGCGTGGTGGACGCGCACGACCTGTCGCTGAACATCTCGCGGGAGATCCTCCAGCAGGACCGGCAGATCCGCGCGGTGCGCCGCCGGCTGGTCAAGAAGGTCCTCGCCACGCTCAAGGACATGTCCGCCGAGTCGTACCGCACGTTCTGGACCGAGTTCGGGCCGGTGGTCAAGGAGGGTCTGCTGGAGGACCCGGACAACACCGAGACGCTGCTGGAGCTGGTGCGCGCCGCCAGCACCCACGACCCGGCCGAGCCGACCACGCTGCGCGCGTACGTGGAGCGGATGCGCGACGGCCAGACCGAGATCTACTACGCCACCGGCGAGAACCGGACCACCATCGAGAACTCGCCGCACCTGGAGGCGTTCCGCGCCAAGGGCTACGAGGTGCTGATCCTCACCGACCCGGTGGACGAGGTGTGGGTCGAGCGGGTCGGCGCGTACGACGGGAAGACGCTGCGCTCGGTCGCCAAGGGCCAGGTGGACCTGGAGACCGACGAGGAGAAGGAGAAGGCCGAGGCGGAACGGCAGGAGTACGCCGACCTGCTCACCTTCCTCGGCGGCGCGCTCGCCGACAGCGTCAAGGAGGTGCGCCTGTCCACCCGGCTGACCACCTCACCGGCCTGCGTCGTGGGCGACGCGCACGACATGACGCCGACGCTGGAGAAGATGTACCGGGCCATGGGCCAGGAGGTGCCCCAGGTCAAGCGGATCCTGGAGCTGAACCCGGCCCACCCGCTGGTCACCGGGCTGCGCAAGGCGCACGGGGAGGGCGGCGACCCGGCCGCGCTGACCGAGACCGCCGAGCTGCTGTACGGCATGGCGCTGCTGGCCGAGGGCGGCGAGCTGGCCGACCCGGCCCGGTTCACCCGGATCCTGGCCGACCGCCTGGCCCGCGGCCTGTAGCGGTGAGGCGGGGCCCCTTCTCGTCGCCGGCGCGACAAGAAGAAGGGGCCCCGCCTCACAACTGGCAGGGGAAGAACCCGTGCCGGGCCAGCGGCTCGACGATCTGGTGCTCCTCGTACGACAGGTGCGACAGCAGCGTGTCGGTGAGCAGGTCCACCGCCTCCTGGAGTCCGGTGAAGTCGCCGGGCCGGCGGACCAGCTCCACGAGCGCGCGGTCGACGCTCTCCACCACGCCGTGGATCACCACGTGTTCCTCCTCGAGGCGGTCCAGCACGGCGGCCAGCCCGGTCTCGGAGCGGCGCAGGTGCGGGAAGATCGAGGCGTCCTCAAGCCCGTGGTGCTGGGTGACCATGGTGCAGTACGCCGCGCAGTAGGCCCCGAGCGTCCAGTTGTTCTGCCGCATGGTCATCTCGTTCAGCGCGGCCCGCGCCCGGCCCGGCGAGACAGTGCCCCGCTTGACCTGTTCCAGCAGGTCGCGCACCTGGGCCAGCTCCTGGCGCAGGTGGTCGTGCACGTCCACCAGGTGCTGCCCGGCGGCCTGTCCCCGGGGCGGGTAGACGTGCCCGGCCGGCGGCGGCGGGGCGCTCGGGCGAGTGGACTCGTCCCAGGGGCGGCGCGCGCTCAGGCGTACCCCCGGGTCCGGGGTGGGCGTGACCCCGAGCGTGCTGGGCGCGCCGGCGGCGGCCTGTTGCCCGGTGGCCGCGCGGGGCTCGGGCGGGGTGCGCTCGGCGGCGACCAGCTCGCGCACGGCGGGCGCGACCTCCTGGCCGAAGATCTGGATCGCGCGCGGCTCGTCGCTGCCGAGGATGAACGTGGTGATGCCGTGCTCCAGCGTGAGCCCGGCCAGCTCCTCGACCCACTGTTCCGGCGGCCCGGCCAGGAAACCGGCCGACGAGCGGGCGAACGTGCCTGTCACGTTGAGCATGCGGCGGATCGCGGCCGGGTCGCGTCCGGCGGCCCGGGCGCCCTCGTCCACCAGCGCGTTCAGGGCGGGCAACTCGTCGGGACCCTTCGGCAGGTACGACAGCGACGGCAGCCAGCCGTCCGCGGCGCGGCCCACCAGGCGCAGCATGCGCGGCTTGTACGCGCCGACCCAGATGCCCACCGGGTGGGCGGGCGCCGGGCCGCGCTTGGCGCCGACCACCCGGTAGTGCTCGCCGTCGACACGGATCATGCCGCGGTGGTCGGTGTCCCAGACCTCGCGGATCACCCGGATCGCCTCGTCGAGGGCGTCGACGGCCGCGCCGGGGGACAGGCGCCGCCCGCCCGTTGCCTCGATCGCGTCCCAGAAGGCGCCCGCGCCGAGCCCCAGCTCGACCCGGCCGCCGGTGAGCAGGTCCAGGCTGGCGACGCTGCGCGCCAGCACCACCGGCTGGCGCAACGGCAGGTTGAGGACGTTTCCGGCCAGGCGGACGCGTTCGGTGGCGGCGGCCACGTAGGACATCAGCGTCCAGGTGTCCAGGAAACCCGGCTGGTACGGGTGGTCCTGGAAGGTGACCAGGTCCAGTCCGACCTGCTCGCAGAGCCGGGCCAGCGCCACCACCTGGTCCGGCTGCGCGGCGGCGGGGGTGAGGAAGCCGCCGAAGGTCAGCTCGTGTCCGTGATCGGTCATCCGTCCCGCCTCCCGTGATCTTGCCCAGTCCTGCCACGGTAGCGCCCGGTCGCCCGGCCGGGTGAAGGGCATCACAAGAAGTGGATGATCGGCGCAAAGCGCTCCTAGCGTCGGTTTCGTTCGCAGTAGCGGACACCGCGGGCCGGAAACGCCAAATCCCGCCGCCGGCCGCGGTCACCGAACCTCGTGCGGGAGCGGGGGAACCACACGTTCCACGGTGCATCGTCACCTCGGGGTGAAGCCGCCACCGGCGGCCGGGCTCCTCGGCCCGAACCCGACAGCTCACCTCGTCGGCGTGGAGGAATCCACATGGCAACCGAATACTCAGCCCGAAGCCGCCGTACCGCTCTCGGAGCGGTGATGGCCGGCGCCGCCCTCGGCGCCGCGACCCTGTTCGGCTCGGCCGCTCCGGCCAGCGCGGGCGTCAACTGGGACGCCGTCGCACGCTGCGAGTCGGGCGGGAACTGGAAGATCAACACCGGCAACGGCTACTACGGCGGGCTCCAGTTCTCCCGTGCCACCTGGAACGGCTACGGCGGCCAGAAGTACGCCGCCCGCGCCGACCTGGCCAGCCGGTCCGAGCAGATCGCCGTCGCGGAGAAGGTGCTGCGCGGGCAGGGCATCGGCGCCTGGCCGGTCTGCGGCAAGAAGGGCGGCTCGGCGAAGAAGAGTTCCGGGCCGGCTGCGGCCGAGAAGCGGTCAGGCGCGAAGAAGGCCGCGCCGCGGCGACCGGCCACGAAGAGGGCCGCGCCGGAGCGGGCCACCACCCTCGTCGCGCCACAGCCCAGGACCGGCACCGGGACGTACCTGGTCCGGCCGGGGGACACGCTGTCGGAGATCGCCGTGGCGCAGCGCGTGGACGGCGGCTGGCGTGCCCTGCACGAGCGCAACCGCGCGGTGGTGGGCGACGACCCGGGGCTGATCTTCCCCGGTCAGCGGCTGCGTCTGCGCTGACCGGTCTCGCGGACGCCCGGCCGCTTCACCCCGGCCGGGCGTCCGCGCCCGTGCGACACGCCGCGTTGCCGGTGTCCGGCCTGCTCGCGGCACCGGGACGCGGCCCGCGAGGGCCGGTAGGCGCGATTCGTCGGGGGCGGTTGCTAGGGTCACGGTCCTCGGCTAAGACGTGAAGAAAGCGCTGATATGACCAACGACCCGTTCTCGGCGGCGGCGAGCATCGACGAGCTGCTGACCCGTACGCAGCAGGCGCTCACCGCGATGCGCTCCCGGGCCTCGGCGCACGCCGACGGCGAGGCGGCCGACCTGCTGCGCGCCGAGGGCACGGCCGCCGGCGGCCGGGTCCGCGCCGTCGCCGTCCAGGGTGGCCGGCTGGATTCCGTGACGATCGACCCGGAGCTGGCCGGCGAGCCGCTGGACGTCCTCGGCGGGCACCTCGTCGCCGCCGCCAATGCCGCGCTGTCCGAGCTGGACGCCCAGGTCAGCGCATCTGCGCGGGCCGACGCCGATGCGCTCGCCGCCCGGCTCGGCAGCATGGGCGACCAGGCCGAGCTGTTCGGCCGCGCGATGCACGAGGCTGCCGCGCGGATCCACCGCGACCGCGGCACCGCGTCCCAGGGCGCCCGCCCGGCCTGACGAACCGGGTGCCCACCCGGACGACGCGACGAAGCGCCCGGCTCGACGCGATGCCGTCCGGCAAGCCGCGATGCCGTCCGGCCAGGCGCCGTGAGGGGCCCGGCCGGGCATGACGAGGCGGCCGGCCGTCGGGAGGACGACGACCGGCCGCGCTACGCCACGGTCAGCTCAGGGTGACCGCGGTGTCGTCGACGACGAAGGACGTCTGCAACGAGCTGTCCTCCACGCCGCTGAACGAGATGGTCGCCGTGGTGCCGGCCAGCGACGAGATGTCGAAGGACCGCTGCACGTAGCCGGTGGCCTTGTTCAGGTTGGAGTAGGTGGCCAGCGTGGTGCTGCCCGCCTTGACGGTGAGCTTGTCGTACGCGGTGCTGGTGGTCGACTCCGCGCTGTCGATGTGCAGCCAGAAGCTCAACGTCGCGCGGCATCCGGCCGGGATCGTCACCGACTGACTGAGCGTGTCGGTGTGCGACGAGCCGTACCCGTCCAGCCACGCCTTGTACGAGCCGCCGTGCGCGGCCTGGCCGCTGTCGGTGGTGATGACGCCGGACGAGGCGCTCCAGCTCACGTTGCCCGACTCGAAGCCCGGGTTGGCGAGCTTGTTGCCGGAGCAGCCGCCCGACGGCGGGGTGGTCGTGGTGCTCGGGGTGGGCGTCGGGCTGCCGCCGGAGCAGGTCGGGTCACCGGACTGGGCGGGCACGCTCACCGCGTCCCAGGCCGCCTTGACCGTGTTGAACTCCGTGCAGCTGCCCGGGTAGAGGTTCTTCGCCGCCTGCAGCGTCCAGGTGCGGTACTTCAGGTACGACGAGGACGAGGTCTTCAGGAGCATGCCGTTGTACATGATCTTGATGGCCTTCTGGATGCCCAGGCCGGTCACGCTGCTGCCGTTGCAGGTCGAGCTGGACGGCTGCCCGTTCGTCGGGCTGCTGCCGTTCGCCAGCAGGTAGAACCAGTGGTTGCCCGGCCCGGCCGCGGCGTGCACCTCGGTCGACGGGATGCTGCTGGAGTAGCAGTTCGGGTCGCCGAGCGCCGACGGGTTGTACATGTTGCGGATCGGGCCGGAGCCGACCAGGTTGATCTTCTCGCCGACCAGGAAGTCCGGCGCGTCGTAGCTGGACGGCTCGTTGGCGAACCACTCGGTGGCCGCGCCGAACGTGTCCGCCACGAACTCCTGCGTGCCGCCGCCGGAGATGCCGCCCGGGGTGTTGTCGTCGATGCCGTGGCCGATCTCGTGCGCCACCACGTCCAGCGAGCCGATCCACTGGCCGGCGGTGTTCTTGCCGATCTGCACCTGGCTGCCGTCGTAGTAGGCGTTCTGGTCGTTGAGGCCCACCCGGATCGGCCAGTAACCGCCGTTGCCGTTGGCGCCGTTGCGGCCCAGCCACTGGGCGAGCATCTTGTGCTCGGTCTGCGCGGAGAACAACGCGTCCACGCAGCCGGTCTCCTTGTTGGTGCCGGTGCCGTTGCCCCACACGTCGTCGGAGCCGCTGAACGTGGTGTTGTTCGCCGCGTCCTGGCAGCTCAGGTTCGTGACGGTCGGGTCCTTCATGGTGTACGTGGAGCCCGACTGGGTGGTGTTGAGCGTGAGCGGGCTGGGCCCGTTCCAGGCGCCGGTGCCGGTGCCGCGTACGACGTGTTCCTGCTTGCGCAGGACCGCGCCGGTGCGGGCGTCGACGTCGACGGTGAGCCGGCTGGGGCCGTCCGCGCTGGTGCCGCGTACCGTGGTCTCCCAGGCCAGCGCCGGTGTGGCGCCGAGCGTGTAGACCACGAGTGTGGTGCCCTCGACCGCGCTCACGGTCTTGAGCTGTGCGCGCGCCGTCTTCGTGGCGGCGGCCTGGGTGAGCGCGGGCGTGGTGGCGAGGGCGCCGATCGGGCGCTGCTGGGCGACCGAGGCGTACTTCAGGTTGCCGGCGGAGTCCGTGGCGAGCACGAAGTCGCCGCCGACCACCGGCAGCCCCTTGTAGGTGCGCTCGTAGGGAACGTACTGGGTGCCCTCGGAGGAGATGACCGGCTTCTGGACGAACGCGTCGTCGGTGCCGGCCTGCAGGTATGCGGGACGGTCCGCGACCAGCGCGCGGGCCGAGTCGGCGGCGGCCGCGCGGGCCTGGGCCGGGTTCGGGGCGGCGGGCCCGGGTGGCGCGGCCTGCACGGCCGCGGCGGTGCCGGCGGCGAGGATGCCGGCCGCGGCCGCGCCGGTGAGCGCGGCGAGGCGAGGTGAGAGTTTCACGGGGGTTTGCTCCTGTTCTACAGGCGCGCCGCACGGAGCCCGGTGGGGACGGGCGGCGCGGTGGTGCGAGGCAGGGTGACGGCCGGTCACCGGAGCTGCCGGCGTGGCTCCGGGTCGACAGATCGACCGTCGCGAGTCGCCGGGGGTCGGCGGCTCGCTGGTGCACAATCACACGCCGCGCGAGCCCGGAGCAATAAGTGACCTGGGCAACCACTGGCAGTCGGGCGTGTCGCCGCACGCGTCGATTCAGGCAACCATGATCTTCAATAGCCCCTGATCAGGGCGAACATTGCCGACGGTGGATGGGTGCCGGTGCAAATTGCGGACGTTGCCGCTGTGTGCGAATGGCGCGCATAGACGCGAGGCCGCCGCGCGTACCGCCGGGCGGCGGCCGAGTCGCCGCCCGGCCGGGTCAGCGCGGGCCGCGGGTCCGCGTCGGCGACACGGTGGGCGGCGGTGGCAGTGACGGCGTCAGCGTCGGCCGCGAGGTCGGCCGGCCGGTCGGGTCCGGGCTGGGGCTCGACGAGGAGGGGCTCGGGCTCGGGCTCGGCGAATCCGACCGCGTCGGCGCGGCGGTAGTCGGCGGCGGCGCCGAGCGGGTCGGCTCCGGGGTCTCCCCGGGGAACTTCGGCTCACCGAAGCGGTACTTCTCCGGGTCGAGCTTCATCGCCGCCGTCGCCCGGGTCATGAACTGCCGCCAGATCGGCGCGGCGCCGGTCGAGCCGTACACCTCGTAGCTGCCGTCAGTGGTCCGCAGCGGCTTGCCGTCGGTGGTGCCCAGCCAGACGGCCGAGGCGAGAGCGCCGGTCCAGCCCACCATCCAGGTGTGCACGTTCTGCGTGGTGCTCTGCCCGGCCTGCCAGGTGCCGGTCTTGCCGGCGGAGTCCCAGCCGTTGCCCAGCTCGGCGGCCCGCACGCGGCGCAGCGTCCAGTCGAGCTGGTCGATCGCCTCGCGGTCCAGGCCCAGATCCGTCGTACGGAGCTGCTCGGTCCACACGTCCTCGTCGTCCTTGCTCACCGACCGGACGAAGTGCGCGTCGGCACGCTTGCCGCCTGCGGCGAACGTGGCCATCCCGTTCGCGTGGTCCTGCACCGTGATGCCGTACTGCCCGATGCCGACCTCGGTGGAGAACCGCTTCGCGACCTCGTCGGCGGGGTCGCTGCGCAGGTCGACGCGCTGCGGCCGGGGATTGCCCCGGACCGTCTCCCACATCGACTCCACGCCGGCCTGCCGCGCCGTCTCGATCACCTTCGCGGTGCCCAGCTTCTCGGTCAGCTCGAAGTAGGTGACGTTCAGCGAGGCGACTGTGGCCTCCCAGAGCGCGCAGTCCGGCTGGCAGGCGGCGTGCTCGGCGTTGCGGATCGGCCCGGCCGCGCTGCCCTTGGTGCGCCCCGAGGCGGGGAACTCCTTGGTGTCCGGCGAGTCGAACCGCTGCTTCACCGAGATCCCGTCCCGGACGGCGGCGGCCAGGTCGTACACCTTGAACGACGACCCCGGCGGGTGCTGGCCGAAGCCGCGGGCCTCGCCGTTCTCGTCGGAGTACCAGCCGGCGTAGTCCGCGCCCGAGCCCTTGTCGCCGCCGTAGTAGCCGAGCACCCGGCCGGTCCCCGGCTCCACCGCCACCAGCGCCGCCTGCCAGTTGCGCGGCTGGCCGCGCACCGCCCGGGGCGCGGTGTCCCGCCGGATGTCCGCCGCCGCCTCGGCCGCGTCCTGCACGCGCTTGTCGATGGTGGTGACGATCCGGTAACCGCCGTCGCGGATCACCTCGTCGGGCTTGCCGCGGAACGGCTCGGTCTCACGCAGCTCGGCCAGCACGTGGTTGACCACCAAACCGGTCGGCCGGTCCAGGTCGGACCGGCCCGCGTCCTTGTCGATCGGCCGGACCATGTCCGGGTACGCGAGATCCGCCGCCTGCTGCGGCGTCAGGTAGCCGAGCTTGACCATGCCGTCGCGGATGTAGTTCCACCTGTCGATCGAGTTCTGCCGGGCCAGCGCGTTGCGGCGCGGGTCGTAGCCGGGCGAGCCCTCCGGGTCGGCCGGGTCCGCCTCCGGCTGCTTCACCATCGCGCAGAGCACCATCGCCTCGGCGGGCGTGAGCTGCCGGGCGGCGGGCGCGTCCCGGCGCACCGTCTTGCCGAAGTACGTCTGCGCGGCCGCCTCGATGCCGTACGCGCCCCGGCCGAACGGCACGGTGTTCAGGTAGAAACCGAGGATCTCCTCCTTGGAGTACGCGTCGTCGAGCTTCCACGCGATCACCGCCTCGCGCAGCTTCCGCGAGTAGGTGACCCCGCGCAGGTCGGCGGCGATGCGGGCGTACTGCTGGGTGAGGGTGGACGCGCCCTGCCGCTGCCCGCCGCTGACGTTGGCCCAGGCCGCGCGCAGCACGCCCTTGACGTCGATGCCCTGGTTCGTCCAGAAGGTGCGGTCCTCGGCCGCCACGATCGCCTGCTTCGCCGAGTCGTTCATCTGGTCGTACGGCACGATGGTGCGGTTCTGTGCGCCCAGCTTCGCCATCGGCGTGCGCCCGTCGGCGTAGTAGACGGTGGTGGACTCGGGCAGCGTCAGATCGCTCGGCGTCGGCACGCTGTCGAAGTAGTAGCCGCCGGCGACCAGACCGCAGCCGGCCAGCAGCGTGGTGACCGCGAGGACGGCGAGCAGACGCCGCCGCCTGCGCCGGGGACGCGCCGGGGCAGTGCCGCCCGGTTCCGGCGTGGATCCGCTGTTCCGCACGCGATACCTCCGACTGCTCGGCTGAGTCGTGCCCGGCTCGCAGGCTAACCGAGCCGCGCCGACCGCACCGGCCGACGACGGCTGCCGGTGTGGCGCGGGGCCGGGCCGGTGCGGAGTGCCGCCGCCCCGGTGGAGGGAACGGCCGTCAGCGCGCCGGCCGGCCGGGGATCCGGTCCTCGCGTTCCCGGCGGTCGGCCCGGCGGGTCCGCCACCTGTCGTTGCCGCCCGCGTGGAACGGCGCCGGCCGCCACAACGACCACACCCGTGTGCCGTCCGGGGCGGCGAAGGTCTCCCGTTCGGCGTACCCGAGCCGCCGCAGCAGCTCCTCCTGCTGCCCGGCGCACGGGTGCGCGTACGTGGGCAGGCTCAACGTGTCCATCCGGCGCTGCGCCGCGGTCAACGCCTGCGTCGCGCCGCCCCGGGGCGCGGCCAGCAGTGCCAGGTGGTTGTGCGCCTCCGCCGGCCGGCGTGCCGCCAGCCCGTCACCGAGGCGGCGGAACCGGTCCTCGTCCGGCCCGGCGGCGCCGGCGAGCCGGTCGGCGTACCGGTGGGGGGCGGGGATCGGCCGGTAGCGGTGGAACCACACGCTGGCGGCGCTGCCGTCGGGCAGCAGGAACGCGTCGCCGAACAGCAACGCGTGTTCGGTCCAGATCCGCGCCACGGCGGCGAGGACCGGCAGGCGGCGCGACGTGTCGGGGACGAGCCAGGCGGCCAGGGCGGTGGGCGCGAGGGCCTCGGCGACGAGATCGGCGATCCGGCCGATGTCGCACCAGCGGGCGCGGACGACGGGCAGGGCTGTGCTCATGGACGGACTCCTGTTTCCAGGGGTGGTCGGGTGGGGTCGGTTGCGGGCGCCGGACGACAGTCGACGGCGCGGCCGCGACGGGCGGCAGTCGGGCGGGGACGCGCACCGCTCCGGGCCGGAGACGGTGCCGGTGGACAGCCCGCTCAGGCGGGCCTGGTGTCGGGGCGCGACGTGCGCGACGGCGGTAGTGGTTCGGCCCCCGGCCGCGCGTACCGGTGGGTCGGTGTCGGCAGCCGCCAGCGGTTCGCGTCCGCGTCGGCGGCCTCGCTGTGCACCCCGCCGCCGCCGTGGGTGACCCGCTCGTGCCGTAGCGGCACGACGGGACCGGTCGTGGCGTGCGCCCGCGCGGGAGCCGGTGCCGGGGAGGCGACCGGACCGGCCGGATCAGTCGCATCGGTCACCACCTCGGGCATGTGGGTGAGGGCGGTGGCGGTGAGCGGGCCGGACGGCTGCCGGTCGGCGGCGAGCGCCTCCGGACCGGAGGCGACCCCCTGGGCGCCCCAGGCGATGGCCACGCCGCAGAGCAGCAGACCGAGGCGCAGCGTGTAGCGCGCCACCCGACCGGTCCGTCCCGACATTCCGCACCCTTCGGAGCCGCGCCCGGCGGCACGGATCGACGTCCCGCACTGTACCGAACGTGAGGGCCCGGGCACAGGAACGCCGCCGCCGGGGCGCCGGGCGCGTCGCGCCGGGCGCAGGCGTGGGAAACCGGCGGTCCGGGTACCAGCGGGGCCATGAACACGCGCACGGCCGAACGCCCGGACACCGCCCCCGCCCCCGCCGCGCCCCCGGCCGGTGTGGTCGCTGTCGTCGCCCACCGGAAGAAGACGTTCGGCGGCGGCCTCGACGAACTGCGCTCCCGCCTCGTCGGCGCCGGCGTCGGGAAACTGCTCTGGTACGAGGTGCCGAAGAGCCGCAAGGCGCCCAAGCGGGTCCGCGCGGCGCTGGACGCGGGCGCCGATCTGGTGCTCGTGTGGGGCGGCGACGGCATGGTGCAGCGGTGCGCCGACGCGCTCGCCGGCAGCGGCGTGCCGATGGGCATCCTGCCCGCCGGCACCGCCAACCTGTTCGCTGTCAACCTCGGCATCCCGGTCGACCTGCCCGAGGCGGTCCGCATCGCGCTGCACGGCCGCCGCCGCGAGCTGGACCTCGGCCGGATCAACGGCGAGCACTTCGCGGTGATGGCCGGCGCCGGCTTCGACGGCGACCTGATCCGCGACGCCGACCGGCAGCTCAAGGGCCGGTTCGGCCGGATCGCGTACGTCTGGACCGGGCTGCGGCACGTGCGCGGCGAGTGCGTACGCACCCGCGTCCGGGTCGACGGCGCGGACTGGTTCGACGACGAGGCGAGCTGCGTGCTGTTCGGCAACGTCGGCACCATCACCGGCGGCATCCCGGCCTTCGACGACGCCCGCCCCGACGACGGGGCGCTGGAGGTCGGCGTGGCCACCGCCAGCGGCGCTGTGGACTGGGCGCGCACGCTGGGCCGGATGGCCGCCGGGCGCTCCGAGGAGTCGCCGTTCGTCCGGATCACCCGGGGTCGCAAGATCACCGTGCGGTTCGACGCGCCGAAGACGTACGAGCTGGACGGCGGCGCCCGGGGCAAGGCGAAACGGCTCAAGGTCAAGGTGGTGCCGGGTGCGCTGAGCGTGTGCTGTCCCGACCCGGCGGACTGACCGCGCCCGGGCCGGGGCAGGATGCCGGAATGCGCGACGACATCCGCGACTACCTGGCCGAAGTGGTCCGCCGCTCCCGGGACGTGCTCGGTGAGGACCTGGTCGGCGCGTACGCGGCCGGGTCGGTCGGGCTGGGCGCGTACCAGCCGGGACGCAGCGACGTGGACGTGGCGCTGGTGGCCGCCGGGCCGATGCCGGATCCGGACAAGCGCCTGCTCGTGGACCGGCTGCGGCACGAGTCGCTGCCCTGCCCGGCGCGCGGCCTGGAACTGGTGGTCTACCGCCGTGACGTGGCCGCCTCCGGCACCTCCGAGCCGGGCTTCGAGGTCGAGCTGAACACCGGCGCGACGATGCCTTTGCGGGCCACGTACGACCCGGCGGACCGGCCCGCCGCCGACGGGCGGTTCTGGTACGCGCTGGACCGCGGCATCCTGCGCCAGTCCGGCCTGGCGCTGCTCGGCCCGCCCGCCGCCGACGTGTTCGCCGACCCGCCGCCGCAGGCGCTGCGGGCGCTGCTTGCCGACGCGCTGCGCTGGTGGCTGGCGCTGCCCACACCGCCCGGCGACGAACCGGCCCCCGGCACGGAGGACGCGGTGCTCGGCGCCTGCCGGGCGTTGGTGCGCCACCGCGACGGCGTCTGGCTGAGCAAGGTCGACGCCGGGCTGCGGGTGGCCGCCGACGACCCGGACGCCGTGCTGATCCACGCCGCGGTCGAGGCCCGCCGGGGCGGCCCGCCGCCGTCCGGCCCTGCTGCCCGCGCGTTCCAGCGGCGGATGCTGGACCGGATCATCGCGGACTGAACCGCGACTACTGTGAGCCGGGGAGGTGCGGTGATCATGACGGAGCTGAGTGCGTCCGCGCGGGCCGGACTGGAAGCGGTCGTGCCCGGCGGCGTGGCGACCCGGGCCGCGGACCGGCTGCGGATGGCCCACGACGCCTCGCACTACCTGCTGCACCCCGGCGCGGTGGTCACGCCGCACGACGCCGGCCAGGTCGCCGCGCTGCTGGCGTACGGCGCCCGCACCGGCACCCCGCTCACGTTCCGCTCCGGCGGCACCAGCCTCAGCGGCCAGGCCGTCACCGACCGGCTGCTCGTCGACGTGCGGCGGCACTTCCGCGACCTGACGGTGCTCGACGACGGGCGGCGGGTCCGGGTGCAGCCGGGAGTGGTGCTGCGGCAGGTGAACGCGCGCCTCGCGCCGTACGGCCGCAAGCTCGGCCCCGACCCGGCCAGCGAGTCCGCCTGCACGGTCGGCGGCGTGGTCGCCAACAACTCCAGTGGCATGACCTGCGGCACCGAGTTCAACACGTACCGGACGCTGGACTCGCTGGTCCTCGCCCTGCCAAGCGGCACCGTGCTGGACACCGGCGCTCCCGACGCCGACGCCCGGCTGCGCGCCGCCGAACCGGACCTGCACGCCGGGCTGCTGCGCCTGCGCGACCGGGTACGCGGCAATCCCGACTCGGTGCGCCGCATCCGCGCCCAGTACGCCATGAAGAACACCATGGGGTACGGCGTGAACGCGTTCCTCGACCACGACGACCCGGCGGACCTGCTCACCCGGCTCGTGGTGGGCAGCGAGGGCACGCTCGCGTTCGTCGCCTCGGCGACGTTCCGCACCGTACCCGTGCACCGGCACGCCGCGACCGGCCTGCTGGTCTTCGAAACCCTGGGCGCGGCGATGGCCGCCATGCCGGCGCTGGTGGCCGCCGGGCCGGCGGCGATCGAGCTGCTCGACGCCGCCGCCCTGGGTGTCGCCCAGCGCGACCCGAAGGCGGACGCCGCGCTGCGTGGCCTGGCCGTGCGCGGGCACGCCGCGCTGCTCGCCGAGTGGCAGGAGTCCGACCCGGCGGCGCTCGCAGACCGGGTCGCGGACGCCGGGCCGGTGCTCGCCGGCCTGCCGCTCAGTGCCCCGGCCCGGCTTAGCGGCGAACCGGCCGCCCGCGCCGCGCTGTGGCACATCCGCAAGGGCCTGTACGCGGCGGTGGCCGGCGCCCGCCCGTCCGGCACCACGGCGCTGCTGGAGGACATCGCCGTCCCGGTCGAGGCCCTGGCCGGCACCTGCGCGTCGCTGGCCGAGCTGTTCGAGCGCCACCGGTACGCCGACAGCGTCATCTTCGGCCACGCCAAGGACGGCAACCTGCACTTCATGCTCAACGAGCGCTTCGACGGCGGGCACGCCCCGGCGCGGTACGCCGACTTCACCGAGGAGATGGTCGACCTGGTGCTCGGCCACGGCGGCACGCTGAAGGCCGAGCACGGCACCGGCCGGGTGATGGCCCCGTACGTGCGCCGCCAGTTCGGCGACGAGCTGTACGAGGTGATGCGCGAGCTGAAGACGCTCTGCGACCCGCACGGCGTGCTCAATCCGGGTGTGCTGCTCAGCGACGACCCGGAGATCCACATGCGGCACCTCAAGACCGTGCCGACGGTGGAGGAGGAGGTGGACCGATGCGTCGAGTGCGGCTACTGCGAGCCGGTCTGCCCCAGCCGCGACCTCACCACCACGCCCCGGCAGCGCATCGTGCTGCGCCGGGAGATCGCCGCCGCGCGGGCCGCCGGTGACGCCGCGCTGGTCCGGGAGCTGACCGGCGCGTACGACTACGACGCGGTGCAGACCTGCGCCGTCGACGGCATGTGCGCCACCGCCTGCCCGGTGCTGATCAACACCGGTGACCTGGTGAAACGGCTGCGGGCGGAGGAACACGGCCGGGCTGCGGGGACCGCGTGGCGTGGCGCGGCCCGGCGCTGGGGCGCCACCACCCGGAGCATGGCGCGCGGACTCGACCTGGCCGGGGCGCTGCCCTCCGCGCTGCCCGAGGCCGCCACCCGGGCGGCACGCGCGGTCCTCGGCGCCGACCGGGTGCCACTGTGGCAGCGGGACCTGCCCCGGGGCGGCACCGCGCGCCGCCCGCGCCCGGCCGACGACCCGGACGCCGTGTTCGTCCCGTCCTGCCTGGGCACGCTGTTCGCCCCGGCGCAGGGCGGCACCGGCGTCGCCGCCGCGCTGCTCACGCTCGCCGAGCGGGCCGGCGTACGCCTGCTCGTGCCGGACGGAGTCGGCGACCTGTGCTGCGGCACCCCGTGGTCGTCGAAGGGCCTGGTCGAGGGCTACCGGGCGGTGCGCGACCGTGTCCCGCCGGTGCTGCGCGCGGCGAGCCGCGACGGCACGTTGCCGGTGGTCAGCGACGCCGCGTCCTGCACCGAGGGCTTCGAGCGGCTGCTCGACGGCGCCGGGGACCTGCGGGTGGTCGACGCGGTCGCGTACACCGCCGGTGAGCTGCTGCCCCGGCTGACGGTGCGCCGCCGGATCGGCTCGCTCGCGCTGCACCCGACCTGCTCGTCGGTCCGGCTCGGCCTGGACGACGCGCTGTTGACCGTGGCTCGCGCGGTCGCCGACGAGGTGGTGGTCCCGGAGGGCTGGCAGTGCTGCGGCTTCGCCGGTGACCGGGGACTGCTGCATCCGGAGCTGACCGCGTCGGCCACCCGGGCCGAGGCCGCCGCCGTGGCCGACCGACCCTTCGACGGGTACGCCTCGGTGAACCGCACCTGTGAGATCGGGCTGGCGCGGGCCACCGGGCAGCCGTACCGGCACCTGCTGGAGCTGCTGGCCGAGGTGACCGCGTGACGCGCAGCTGGCGGCTCGCCGCTCTGATGCTCGTCGTCGGTGCGGCGGTGGCCGCCGGTCAGGACACGCCGGTGTCGGCGACGGTGGGGTTCCTGGCGTTCGCCGCGCTGGCGGCGCTCTTCTCGCCGCTGGCGTTTCCCCGGTCGCTGACCTCGGCGCAGGCGCGGCGACGCAGCGCCGACGACGGCCGGCCGGTGATCTACTGGCGGCCCGGCTGCACGTACTGCCTGCGTCTGCGTCTGCGGCTGGGCGGGCGGGCCCGGCGCGCGTACTGGGTGGACATCTGGCGCGACCCGGAGGCCGCCGCCGCCGTCCGGGCGGTGACCGGCGGCGACGAGACGGTCCCGACCGTGGTGCTGCCGGACGGGGCCGTGGTCAATCCCGACCCGGCGTGGCTGCGGGCGCGGCTCGGCGCCTGACCTGGTGAACCCCGGCACGGGGCGGCCCGACGGGCATACCGTGCGAAGGGGGCGTCACGGACGGCGCCCGCGAAGGGGGAACGATGTCGGCCGGGATGTTGTCGGGGCGAGTCGCCGTGGTCACCGGCGCGGCGCGGGGGATCGGCCGGGCCACGGCGGTGGCGCTGGCGCAGGCGGGCGCGGACGTCGCCGGGATGGACGTCGCCGGGCCGGTCAGCCCGATCCTGGACCTCCCGCCCGCCACCCCGGACGACCTGGCCGAGACCGGCCGGCGGGTCACCGCGGCCGGTGCCCGCTGGTCGGCGCACGTCGCCGACCAGCGGGACATCGGGGCGGTACGCGCGGTGGCCGAGGCGGTGGAACGGGAACACGGCGGCGTGGACGTGCTGTTCGCCAACGCCGGCATCCAGGCGTTCGCGCCGCTGCTGGAGATGACCGACCAGCACTGGCACGACCAGATCGACGTGAACCTCACCGGCGCCGCCAACGTGCTGCGGGTCTTCGCGCCGCTGCTGGTACGGCGCGGCGGCGGCCGGATCGTGGTCACGTCGTCCACGCAGGGGCAGCACGGCACCACGAACGGGTCCGCGTACTCGGCGTCCAAGTGGGGGTTGATCGGGCTGGTCAAGTCGGCCGCGCCGGAACTCGGGCCGCACGGCGTGACGGTGAACGCGGTGATCCCGGGCCTCGTCGACACCGCGCTGACCCGGCACCGGGACCGCTACGTGCAGGCGCTCGTCGAGGCGGGGAAGTCGCCGTCGGGCGACCTGGCCGAGGTGGAGCGGGAGGCGGTGGCCGCCCTGCGGGCGAAGACGCCGCTGGGCGTGCCGTGGGTGGAGCCGGAGGACGTCGCGCCGCTGGTGGTGTTCCTCGCCTCCGACGCGGCCCGGATGGTCAGCGGCACGTCGTTCGCCGCGACGGCGGGCGACAGCGCGCACGTGACCGCCTGACCTCACCGGGCTGCCGCTGCCGGCGGTCGTGGCTAGGCTCGGGCGATGCGTCGATCGAGCCGGCCGAACCGGAGTTCACCGGCCTGGCCGACGTGGTGCCGGGGCTGGTCACCGCCGTCCAGCCGGTCGACGACGCGCCCCGCTACCACCTCGACATCGAGACCGACGACGTCGCGGCCGAGGTCGAGCGGCTGTGCGGGCTGGGCGCCACGCCGGCGCCCCGGCCGCGAGGGCCGGGGCGCCGGTGCCGTACGTCAGGAGCCGTACGGCAGCGTGACCGTGGAGCTGTTGCCGACGCCGAGGATCGTGGGTGCGCCGCCGATGGCGTTCCACACCTCGACGCGTACCATGCCGCCGGACAGGTTGCCGAGCGTGCCGCTCGCCGAGAGCAGGCCCTGGGTCTGCCGGTAGCGCTCCGCGCCCGGGATCGGGTCGGTGGCGAAATAGCGGTAGGTCTCCACCCGCTCGACGCTGCCGTTGCCGGTCAGGTCGTAGGAGACCCGGATCTGGACGCCGTTGCCGACCGCGGTACCCGCGTCGACGGCCAGGTCGAAGGCGGTCGCCCCGCCGGTGTACGTGCCGGTCAGCCCGGTGGCGGTGAACACCTGCGGGTTTCTCGGCGTGCCGTCGGAGTTGCCGTTCGCCGCCGCCACGCTCACCGTGCCGCTCGTGCCGGCGGTGCCGTCCAGTCCGCCGCCGGAGCGCAGGTAGCGGACCGGCTTCAGCGGGGTGCCGCTGGTCGGGCTGGGGCTGGCGGTGGTCGGCTTCGGCGTCGGGCTCGCGCTGGTCGGGGACGCGGTGGGCGTCGCCGTGGACGGGGGACCGGTCGGCACCGTACCGCCGCCGGTGGCGTTGCCGCCGCTCCACGTGTACGCACCGGAGGTAGCGGTCTTCCCGGCCGGCACGGCGAGCGTGACGCCGTTGGAGAACGTGACGGTGAGCGGCCGGGCGGTGATGTTCGACGCCACGTAGGTGCGGGCGCCGTTCTTGACGAACACCTTCGCCAGCGGGTGGTTCGCGGTGACTGTGGTGTCCACGGTGCCGAGCGCGGCCAGGTTGCGGATCCAGTGGAACGTGTGCGCCTTGCTCTCGCCCTCCTCGCTGGTGAATCCGCTGTTCGCGCGGAAGTTGCGCAGTGCCTGCTCGCCGTCGCCGAGGGCCAGGAACTCCCAGACGATGTCCTGCCACACGGTCGGCGGGCCGCCCTTGTTGGTGACCAGCTCGGCGTAGTTGGCCTTGACGTACTCCGGGAAGTCGCCCAGGTAGAGGTGGCCGCCGGTGATCGGCAGCATGTTGATGCCCTGGATCATCTCCGGCGCGGCGGAGAACCAGGTCGAGTACGATCCGCCGTCGCCCCACACCATGCCGACCGTCCTGTGCCCGAACGCGGCCGGGAAGTTCTGGTCGTACACGTCGAACCAGTACTCGGAGATCGCCGCGGACTGGGTGGTCCACAGGTAGACCCCGGCGTCGCGGACGGCGGTGTCGCCGGTGGCCTGGCCCCACTGGATCAGCGCGTTGGCGAAGTTCATCCCCTCCGACGAGGACTCCTGGTTGTTGCCGGCGAAGAACGGCGCCAGCCCGGAGGCCCAGTCGTGCCCGGCGTAGATGTCGAAGTCCCGCAGGTAGGGGAAGCGGCTGTCGGAGCGGTCGTAGTTGTTGGCGTCGCGGATGAGCAGGTCGACCATGCCGCCGTAGCGGCTGTCGTCGGCCCAGCCCGGGTCGAACTTGGCGAGCGTGGCGGCGGCGGCGATGAAGTAGCCGTAGTGGAAGTGGTGGTCGTTGAGGTCCTCGTCGGAGCCGTACGACGCGGGGTAGCCGATCAGCGTGCCCCAGTTGCGGTCGTAGTAGAACAGCTGGCCGCTCTCGCCGGAGCCGGCGGTGAGCCAGTTGGTCAGCCGGTTCCGCATCGCGTTCAGCGCCGCGTCGCGGACCGACGTCTGCCCGAGCTGGTCGGCGATCTCGGCGAGCCGGGCGGCCCGGCCGAGCCCCTTGCCGGCCCAGTAGGTGTCGGTGCCGCTGACGCCCTCCGGGTTGCCCTGCTCGGCGTTCAGGTAGCCGGTGACGGTGGACAGGTCCGCGCCGCTGGAGTCGCCCACGGCGGGCACCTCGGGCAGCACGCCGGTGAAGCGCATGGTGGTGGTGAACGACGGCACGCCGGTGAGCACCCGCATGGCGCCGCGCGCCGAGACGTACGTCTGGCCGATCGGGGTGGCGCCGGTGAGGCTGCGCCACTGGTGCGGGTAGAGCGAGACCACGGTCTTCGCCTCGCTGCCCTCGCGGGGCGTGGTGGTGAACGCGTACGTGGTGCGTACCGTGCCGGCGGACGGGTCGTACGCGTAGCTCATCCGGGTGCCGGTGACGTGTGCGTGGGCGTACCGGCCGTAGGTGTCGGCGAGAGCGGCCCGGTCGCCGCCGCCGGGCAGCACCGCGACGGAGAAGTACCCCTTGCCGGCCAGCGTCGAGCTGATGCCGGTGCCGCTGACGGTCCAGGTCGCGCCGCTCGGGGCGTACGCGACGTAGTCGTGGTCGCGGACGGTGAAGCCGATGGTGGCGCCGGAGTTGCGCCAGACGGTGGGTGTCCCGGCGGTGGTGAGCTGCGCGGTGCCGCCGTTGACCGTGTAGTAGCTGAACGGCAGGCCGTGGCCGATGGTGGCGCGCATGGTGCGGCTGCCGTCGCTCCAGTCGGCCGTGACCGTCCAGTCGGTCCAGTCGGCGGCCCTCACCACCGGCGCGGTCAGCCCGGCCAGCCCGACGCGGACGTCCTCGGTGTACGGGTAGTGGAACTCACCGACGCCGGTCGCGGTGCCGCTGATCGCGGGCGTGGTGGTGTACGACAGTCCGAGCCCGTTGTTCTCCGCCTTGTAGGCCAGCGGGTGGGCGTGCAGGACCTCGCTGCCCGTGCAGTTGTTGCGCTTCCAGATCAGCGAGGACCACCAGTCGTTCGTGGGGATCGCGCCGGCCGGCGCGTCGGCGGTGGCGTACGTCCTCGGGTTGGTGCTGATCGCGCCGCAGCCCTTCGGCAGCAGGGCGCCGGCCGGTCGCGTCTCGGTGTAACTGCCCGCGCCGACGGCGCCGGCGGTGGCGGTGCCGCCACCGGCGACCACGACGCCGAGCAGGCCGGCGGCGAGCACTGCGGCGGCGACGAGGGCGGTGGCCCGCAGGCCGCGTCGGCGGGCCGGGGACGGGCCGGTCGCGGTCGGGGGCACGGGGTCGGGGGAGAAGTCCCGCAGGAGGGTCATGGAGGTCCCCTTCACGAGGAGAAGGCGGGGGTTCGGGGTGGTGGTCCGGTGCCGTGAGAGCGCTCTCTTGAGATGCGACATTAAGGTTCGGGTTACGGATCCGTCAATGTCTTGTTACCAAAGAGAGCGCTCTCCGGCGTTTGGGACCGATCCGCCGGTCCTCGTCGGAAGCGCTCTGACCAGTACCGACACGCGCCAGAGCGCCGCCCCCGGCCCAGGCGGCCGGGGGGCGGCGTGAGGGACGCCCGCGTCTACCCTGAGTCAGGCTGCGGTGGCGGTGAGGCTGCGCGCCGCGACGGTGCCCGGCGTACCGCCGGCACCGGGCCGGTCGGCGCCCGGCTGCCCGGTGACGACGGGACGCGACGAGGCGGGCTGGCGGGGCGCGGCGGGCTGCCGCGGCGTCCGGGCGGCGCTCAG